>CAZQPM010000038.1:0-18701 GCA_964595195.1 uncultured Burkholderiales bacterium
CAGGCCGACGATCAGGCCCATGAAGAGGATCAGGCCCGGTTCCAGCCAGCGGACCATGGCCGTGCGGCGGCGGGTCAATTCGCGTTCGTAGAAGCCCGCGGCGGACTCCAGCATGGGCTCCAGGTCGCCGGTGCGCTCGCCGGTGCGCAGGAACTGCTGCAGCAGGGGAGGGACCAGCCAGACCCGGCCCATGGACACGGCCAGGCTGTCGCCCCGCTCGACGGCCTTCTCGACGCCCCGCAGTTCCCGGTTCAGGAACTCGTTGTCCACGACCTCACGGCTCATCTGCAGGGCCCGGACCAGGGGAACCCCGGCCCCGTACAGCATGCCCAGGGTCCGCGCCCAGCGGGACATCAGCCCCGCGCGCACCAGGCTGCCCAGGAGGGGAAGGTTCATCTTCCAGCGGTCTACCGTCAGCCGGGGCAGCGCCCGCCAGGCCACGGCGCCGGCGGCACCCAGGGCCAGCATCGCGTAGACCCCCCAGGAGCGCAGGCCCATGCCCAGGCCCACCATGACCTGGGTGATGGGGGGAAGCTCCCGGTCCATCGAAGCGTACATCTCCTGGACCACCGGCGTCAGGAAGGCCAGCAGCGAGACCAGCAGGGCGATGGACATCACCACCAGGACCACCGGATAGGTCAGGGCCGACTGCAGCGAGCGGCGATGCTCCAGTTCCTCCTGTAGGAAGTTGGCGTAGCGATCCAGGATGATTCCCGGTTGACCGGCCTCCTCGCCGGCTGCCACCATCCGCACCAACATGGGTGGGAAGGTCTCGTCCTCGGCCATCGAGGCGGACAGGCTGTCTCCTTCGCGCAGGCTGACCCGGACCCGGGCCAGGGCGCGCCGCAGCCGGGTGTTCTCGGCGGTCTCGGCCAGCGACTCCAAAGCCTCATCCATGGGGATCCCGGACTTCAACAGGGCGGCCAGTTGCAGAACCGTGTGGGCCAGGTCCTCGCCGCCTGCCTGGCGGTTGGCACCCCCCAGGTCCTCATCCAGGCGGGTCGGGAAGTAGCCTCGTTCGCGCAGTTTCTGGTGGGCAATCGAGCGCGAGGCGGCCGCCACCATCCCCTGGATGGCCTTGCCCTTCGGGTCCGTGGCCTGGTACTGGTACAGCGGCATGGTGGGTGAGCTCTCCCGGGCCTACAGGCGGGCCGCCCGCAGGGCCTCCTGGACGGTGGTGAGGCCGGCCGCCACCTTGGCGACGCCATCCTCCAGCAGCGTCCGCATCCCGTGTTCGCGGGCGACCTTGCTGAGGAGCCGGGAGTCCTCCGAGCGGGCGATTCGGCTGCGCAGTTCCTCGTTGACCACCATGATCTCGTAGATGCCACTCCGGCCCCAATAACCGGTCTGCATGCAGCGTTCGCATCCGACGGGTTCGAAGAAGTGGCCTCCCGGAGGGGCCTGCGAGATTCCCAGGCGGCGCAGGTCGTTGGGTGTCGGCTGGTAGGGGCGCTTGCAGTGGTCGCACAGTCGGCGCACCAGGCGCTGGGCCATGGAACCCAATAGGGACGAGGATAAAAGGTAGGCCGGGACCCCCAGGTCCAAAAGGCGGGTGGCCGCGGTGGGGGCGTCGTTGGTGTGCAGGGTGGACAGCACCAGGTGGCCGGTCAGGGCCGCCTGGATGGCGATTTCGGCCGTCTGCGGGTCACGGATCTCGCCCACCATCAGCACGTCGGGGTCCTGGCGCAGCACCGAGCGCAGGCCACTGGCGAAGGTCACCCCGACCTTCTCGTTGACCTGGATCTGGCCCAGTCCCGCAATCTGGTATTCGACGGGGTCCTCGATGGTGATGATGTTGCGTTCGGGAGACTTGACCTGGTCCAGGATGGCGTACAGCGTGGTGGTCTTGCCCGAACCGGTCGGCCCGGTGATCAGGAACAGGTCATGTGGCTTGCCGACGACGTCGCTGACCCGGGCGCGGTCGGGGCCGGCCAGACCCCGATGCTCCAGGTTGTACAGCCGGTGGTCCTTCTCCAGGAGGCGCAGGACCACGCGCTCGCCGTGCAGGGTGGGGACCACCGACATGCGGACGTCCAGATGGCGGTCCCCCGAGTGCACGTGCAGGCGCCCGTCCTGGGGCCGCCGGGTCTCGGCCAGGTCCAGGCGGGACATGACCTTCAGGCGGGCCACTACCTGGGGGTGCCGCGAGCGGGGCATCCTGTGGACCTCGTGCAGGGTGCCATCCACCCGCATGCGGACCACGGTGTGGTCCTCATAGGGCTCGAAGTGGATGTCCGAGGTGCGCGTCTCCATGGCCTGCAGGAAAAGGGCGTTCAGTTGCCGGACCACGGGGGCGTCGGCCGCGTCGGCCAGCAGGTTCTGGCTGACGTCGACGTCGACCTCGGCGCCTTCCTCCTGCTCGGTCTCGCCCAGGTGCTCGCCCTGCACCATCAGGCGGCGCAGGCCGTGCTCCAACTCCTCCACGGGCATCAGGACCGGGCGCACGTCCTTGCGCAGGATCAGGCGCACGTCCTCCAGCAACTGCCGGGGTGTCCCCGAATGGATGCCTACGGTCAGGACTTCCGGGCCATCCTCCAGGGGCAGCAGGCGGTGGCGCTGCCAGAATTCCAGGGGTATCGCAGTGCTCAGGGTCATGATGGCTTTCTTGGGGGGCGGCTAGTGGGCGTTCCCGGTCGCCGGCGTCGGTTGGGGAAGCTCCAGTTGCCAGGGGTTGGGCAACCGCGCCACGACCTCGCCTTCCAGGCGGGCCACCAGGTCGAAGTGGTAGACTCCGCCCAGGTTGGGGAAAGCGAAGTGGGGCAGTTGGATCCGGCGCTCTTCGCCGATCCCCAGGGTCACGGGCAGGGCTTCCAACTGCGCTGTCTTGCCGTCGGGCTGTTGCACGGTGCCCTCCAGGATGAGCTCCAGGGGGCGCTGTTCCTGGTTGCGCAGCAGGACCGAGGGACGGCTGACGCGACCCGGCCCGACGTCCTTCGAGATGCGGAAGTCCTGCAGGCTGACGGCGGCGGCCGGGCGGGTGGCGGCGGGCAATGGCGCCGTCGAGGTCGACGGGGTCGGGGTGGAGCCCCCAGGAATCCGCGTCTCGCGGTCCTCACTCTGTTGGTCCCCGGAGTTGCCCTCTTCGTTGACGTAGGGTTCGAAGGGCTTGTCCAGACGCTGCAGGTCCTCGCCCGCAGGTACGATCTGGGGCGTGATTGAGATGAAGACGGTGGTCTTCTGCTCATCCGTGCTCTGCTGGCGGAAAAGGCCGCCCAGCAGGGGCAGGTCCTTCAGGATCGGCACGCCCTTGACGGCCTGCACCGTCCGCTTGGAGATCAGGCCGCCGATCAGCAGGGTCTCGCCGTTGCCCACGGTCACCGTGGTCTTGACGTTGCGGTTGGAGACGATGGGGGCCGAGAAGCTGACACCCGACATCTCCTGCTTCAAGAAATCCGTGACTTCCTGGATCTCCTGATTGACATCCATGCGGATCTTGCCCGCCTGGCTGATGTGGGGGGTGACCTCCAGCTTGATGCCCACCTCGCGGTAGTCGAAGGTGACCATCGGCGAGCCGAAGGCGTCCAGCCTGCCGCCGGTGGCGAACGGCACCACCTGGCCGACGTTCATCAACGCTTCCTTGTTGTCCTGGGTCAGCACCCGGGGCGCGGAGATCAGGTTGAAGTCGGAGTCGTCCTGGAGCGCCGACAGGAAGGCGAAGAACTCGGGAACCTGGATGTCCTGGCCGTTGACCCGGATGGTCTTGGTATTGGGGCCGACGGCGCCGACCACGAAGTTGCCACCGGCCATGTAGCTCAGCAGGCCCTCTTCCGTCAGGCCACCACGGAACGACCCGACCACTCCACCCGAGGTCAGGGCCTGCCAGTTCACGCCGACGTCGCGGACGCGCTTGAGGGAGACCTCGGCCACCACGGCCGAGATCTGGACCTGCTGGCGCTCCAGGTCCAGACGGGCGATCACGGGGCGCAGGTCGTCGTACTGCGAGGGGGAGACGAAGAGGACCAGCGAGTTGGTCTCCGGGTCGGCCGAGACCTTCGAGGAGATGAAGCCGACCGTCCGGGGTTTCGCAACCTCGCCCGTGGCGTTGGGGGCCTCGGCCAGTCGGTTCCCGGGGGTCTGGTCCTGCTCCGCCGGAGGCTTGTTCTCGGGGGTCGGCCGGACCCGGGTCGCCGGGTTCTCCTTGGCCTGTTCCTCGGCTGCCCGCTGCTTCTCCGCCAGCATCTCCGAGAGGATCTTGGCCACGTCTTCGGCCTTGGCGAACTGCAGGTTGTAGACGAAGAACTTGGGAGGCTCGATCTTGGCCGGTGCTGCGGAGGGCACGTCCAGGCGCTCCAAGAGCCTCTTGGAATCCAGGATCTGCTGGGCGCTGCCCAGGATCACCACCGCATTGGCGGGGGCGAAGGCCAGGATCTTCACCTCCTGGTTGCCCTGGAACATCTGCTGCAGGACGGGCACCAGCTTCTCGGCCTCGGCGTGCTTGGGGAAGACCACCGAGGTGTGGGCGGTCGGTTGCAGGCGGTCCAGCGTCCGCACGACCTCGGCGATGCGCGAGACCACCGCCGCCCGCTCGGCCACCACCAGGGCCTTGCCCTCCTTGTAGGGGAGCAGCAGGCCGGCATCGGAAATCAGCGGTCGCACGGCGTTCTGGATGGTCTCGGGGTTGGCCTGGCGCAGGATCAGGATGGCCATGACCAGGTCCTCACCCTGCCCTGCCGCCGCTCCGGGGGGGAGGACCCGGCTGGTGCGGCGCGCCTCCAGGGCTGGCAGGATCTGGATGTACTCCCCACGATCCAGGACCGAGAAACCGTAGCGCTGCAGGGCCGTCTTGAAGATGTCCCAGGCCTCGCCGGGGGTCACCTCGCGGGAGGAGAGCACGGTGACCTTGCCCTGCACCCGATCGTCCACCACCAGGTTCCGGCCCGTCAGTTCCGCCATCATCCGGGCCAGGACGCGGATGTCGATGTTCTCGAAGTTCAGCAACAGGCTGCCGCGGCGCAGGGCCTCGGTGATGCGGCTGTTCATCAGGGGCCCGTCCGGAGCGGGGGGCTGGGCCGGAGCCTCGGCGCGGGCCACGCTCCAGGGGAGTAGCAGGGCGACCCCCAGGGCCGCCACGATGTAGTTCAGTCGCTTCACGGGTTCGCTCCCTGGGCCAGGCTCCACTCGGGCCGACCCCACGTTCCACCCACCCGGACCTGGTGGGTTCCCAGTTGGCCGGCGTCGATCTGCAGGCTTCCGTTCAGTCTGGGGGGACCTCCTCCCGGGAGGGAATGGAGGTTCACCCTGCCCTTCCCGGAGATCCCTTCGCCGAAGAGGTTGATGTCACTGGTCACGTCCGTGCCTCCAGGTTCCTTCCCGGCCACTGGCTTGATGGAGACCTTGGCTCCGACCTCCAGGCTGGGGATGGGCATGGGCAGGACCCCCGACAGTTCGGGCAGGGCCAGGCGCACCTCGCCCTGGCCCTGGCGGTTGCCCAGGTCGTAGTCCATCTCGCCGCTGGCCCGGACCGTCTGGAGATCCCTGGAGCCGCTCTGCACCTGGAGCTTCTCGGCCTGGAAGGTCAGGGCGTTGCCCTGCAGGCGGGCGCTGGCGCTGCCAGCCGCCTGGGTCTGGGTGAAGCTGGCCGTCAGGCCCCTCCAGGCCGGGCGGATGCGGGCGCGGTCGGCCTGGAATCTGGCCCCGGAGGGCAGGTGCAGGCTGAAGCCCCGCAGGTCCACCCCCAGGAGTCCCACCTCGGCATCCTCCCAGGCCAGGTCTGCGCCCGTGGCGGCCTCGACCTGGGCCACGGTGCGCTCGAAGACCGCCCGGTAGGGGAAGCGCAGGACCACGAAGAGCAGGAAGACAGCCATCCAGGCCAGGAGGATGCGAAGGGTCCTCACGAGGGAACCTCCACCATCATCTCCAGGTTCCAGCGGCCGTCGCCGTCGCGGTCCTCCAGCTTCATGGTCTTGACGATCAGGTTGACCTGGGTGAGCCGGGTCAGGAAATCCGAGACCTGGTCGGCCTTCAGGGCGCGCAGCCTGACCTGCGTCCCCTTGCCCTCGCCGTAGGGAGTGTTGGAGTCCAGGTGCTCCTCCAGTCCGTTCAGGGCCTTCTCCGAGACCCAGGCGCTGGGGTTGGGGGTGGGCAGGGGCGCCGGGCTGGGAGCTCCGGCATACCCCTCCAGGGCCAGGGCCAGGGCGCTTCGATCTCGTTCGAAACCGGCGGTCTGCTGCTCCAGGAGGGCCAGGGACCGGGAGCGGGGCAGGGCGTACGCCACGGCCCACACCAGGCCCAGGAGGGCCAGCAGGGCGGGCCAGGTCCATCTGGACGTGAGGGTCACGGCTCGCGGATCCGTCCTTCCAGCTTGAAGAGCGTCTGTCCCCTGGCCCCCGCCCGGGTTTCGACCAGTTCCGGGGCTTCCAGGATCGAGCCGACCTGGCTGCGCAGTCTCTCGGCCTGCTGGGCCGAGGCCGCCTGGCCTTCGATGCTCAGGGTTCCCTCCGCGTAGCCCAGGGCGCGGACCTCCAGGCCCTGCAGGTCGCCGAGTGGCGGGGCCAGGCGGGCCACGGTGTCCAGAAGCAGGGCCGGGGAGCGCAGGCGTGCCTGGTGGGCGGCGTCCACCTGACGGTTCAATTCCTGCGTCAGCTTCTCGGGAGGCAGTTCCGCCAGGTTGGGGGCCCGCTGGCGGATGGCGGCCTGCAGCACCGTCGCCTGTTCGGACTGCTGCCGGACCAGGGTCGCGTGGCGGACCTCCAGGTCCACGGTGGCGACCAGCAGCAGGGCGGCGATCCAGGCCACGTAGGCCAGGCTGGGGCCGGCCCCGGGCGGCGTGGCCGGGCGCAACTGGACCCGGGGGGACCGGGGACGGGCCGCCAGGGCGGCACCCCAGGCGGCGACATCCCGGTAGGGACACAGGGGCGCGGGAACGGGAAAGGTCTGGGCGGTTTCGCCCAGGCGGGCCGAGAGCGCCTCCAGGAGGCCTGGCATCCGGGCCCCGCCCCCGCAGACCAGGATGACTTCGAAGGGCAGTGGCCGGGGAAGAAGAGCCTCTTCCAGCAGGGTGGCCAGCCAATCCTGGCACTCCGGCAGTTCCATTCCCTGCTGCGTCTTGAGCTCCTCGGCGACCTCCGGGATCAGGTTGCGCTCGGCGGCCAGGCGGCGATCCAGGGCTGCCCCGCCGCGAAACGAGACGCGAACCCAGTCCAGTGAGCCGTCCTTGATGGCGCACAGGGTGGTTCGCGAGGCCCCGAAGTCGAAGACCAGGGCATCCTGATGCCCACAGGCGCGGGCGGCCCTGAGGTAGGACAATGGCTCACCGTCCAGGGCCGCGCGGTCACCCACCCGGCGTTGCACTTCGCGCAGGCGGTCCTGCGGTGCGACCAGGACGCTGGCCACGTCCTCCGCGACCGTCCAGTCCCAGGCGGCCTCCTCCAGGGGAAAGGGCAGGGTATAGGACAGTTCCTCCCGCACCACGCGGCCGCGCACCTCGCGCCCGGCGGGAGGCACGTTCAGGCTGCGGAAGGTCAGCAGGTCAGAGGGGACGTTGGCCACCAGGGGGCCGCGGCCGGGAGTCTCGACCTCCGGGCGGGGGCGGCCCCACAGCAGGCCCACCGAGACCCGGCGGGTCCCGGTCGTGCCCAGATCCAGCCCGGTGGCACGCAGCATGGCGACCTTTCGTCCTCCCTTCCGGCCGTGTTCAGGCGTGCCTCCGCAGGCGACGCCGCAATTGAATCAGATTCTGTCTTCATGGCCGATGACCTGCGCCGGTCCGGATGCACCGGTGCAGGCCATCGGCCCCTGGCCCTGGGCGCCTCCTAGCGGATCTCCCACCACAGGACCTTCATTTCGCCCTGGTTGCGCAGGACCACGGCGGTGACCGTGACGCTTCCCGGAGGTTCGTTGACCGAGGCGCGGATTTCGAAGGTGTCGCTCTTGAAACCCACCATCTTCTCCAGGCGGAACAGCAGGTCGGCGTCCATTCCAGGGATCGAGCGCAACTCCTGGCTGCTCTTGAAGGCTTCGTCCTGGCGTCGCTGGACGATTTCCTGGACCGTCACCTCGGACAGGTCGGGATCCAGGCACATGAGCAGTTCGGGAGGCGCCGTGTTCACATTGATCCTGCCGTTGGATCGCAGGCTCAGCCAGTCGGACCACTGGCTGGTTGCCGCGGCTCCCGCGGTCCGGGCCTCCGGCACGGTCAGGTCCAGGTCCCCCGAGGGGCCGGCCCCCCGCACCTCCTCCAAGGTGGGCGCGGATCGCCTGCGGGGTGCGGGCAGGGCGGGCGGGGGGCCCCAGGCCGGTAAAGCCTCCAGTTCTGCCAGGGAGTCCAGGGGACCGTCCTTGACGGGCCGGGGCCCGTAGTCGCCCCACTCGGCTCCCTCGGGGCGGCGCACCGCGTCGGGGTCGACCCAGTCCAGGAGCTGGTCGACGGCCCCTTCGGGGTTCGGCTGGCCGGCCTTCTGGACCAGGCGGACCAGGGCCTTGGCCAGCTCCGGTCCGGGATCCTGATCCGGAGCGGCCTGCAGCCGACCCAGGGGAAAGCGGCTCTCCTCATCGACCAGGTGCAGCGTGACCGGGTGCCCCTCCCATTCGATCTGCATCTCTCCCACCGACCACAGGTCCTGGGGACCGTCCGAGTCGTTGTCGTCCGAGCGCAGGACTTCAAGACCCATCTCGATGGCCGACCGGGCCACCAGGTAGTTGGTTTCCCGAGCCTGGACATGCTCGATCTGGCGCTGCGCATCCAGGCCGGCGTCGGTCAGCCGGGTGGACAGGGCCAGGGCGACCAGCAGGGTGGCCAGGATGGACAGCATCACCATCGGCGGGTCTCGATTCCCGGCACCACTTCCATCTGGATCGGGATGCCGCTGGCTGGGAACACGGTGACGCGGATCCACCGGGGTGGCTGCGCGGCGTCCCACTCGCGCTGCCAGGTCTCCCCGTTTCCCGAGAACTCCAGGCGCAGTCCGGTGATCTCCCGGGACAGCGGCTTCCAGGGGGCCTCCGGATCCTCGTCGGGATCGTGCAGGCCCGTGGCATCGGCCCACGGGTACTGGCGATAGGCCAGGTAGGGTGGGCTGTCCGCCCGACCCTCCGCCTTGCCGTCCAGGATTCGGAAGCCCACTTCGGCGGCACCGACACCTCGTTCCAGGCGCGTCGAGCGGAAGAGGAGGATGTCGCGATCCTGCCGCGGACCCCGTCGGGCATAAAGGGCCCGGTCGGTCAGGGTCGGGGGCCGTCGCGTCCCGGCCGGCCGGGGAGAAGGGGTCGGACTGGCGGGCATTCCGATGATCCCTGGATCCACCGTGTGGGGCACGAAGAGCCCCCGCAACTGCCAACGGATCAACTCGCAGGCCCGGATCAGGCGGACCCTCTCCTCGGAGGCTCGGGTGGCCATCCGGGTGGTGCGGCTCAACTGGACGGTGGTGTAGGAGACCAGGGCGAAAAGCATGGAGGCCAGGGCGATCGCGGTCATCACCTCCAGCAGCGTGAAGCCCGACGAGCGCTTCACTCCAGTCCCCCCGGGGATTCCGGCCGGGCCCCCGGATCCTGGTGGCGGGCGCGCAGGCGCCAGGCCTGCAGGGTCACCGAAGTCCCCGGGCGCTGGCCCTGCACCTGGAGGTTCAACTGGTCGACCCGCGGGTCGGCGGGGACCGTGGAGATGTCCAGCCTCCAGGTGCCCTGTTCGGTTCTTCCCGAGGCCTCACCCGTCTGGCGTCGGTCGGCGGCCCTCTCCAGGAGCCTGCTGGCGGTCAGGATCGACTGGTAGCGTGGTTCGACCAGTCCGACCCGCAGGACCTGGGAACTGGCCGACGAGAGCAGGACCCCCAGGGTGATGGTGGCCAGGGCCAGGGCGAAGAGGACCTCCAGGAGTGTGAAACCCCCTGGCCCCCGGCGGATCAGCGCCGCTCCCGCACCCGGATGGCAGCCCACAGGTCGTCCTGTCCGGTCATGTCGATCGAGAAGCGCTTGACCATGGCCGACCAGGTCTCCCCAGCCTGGTGACGGTCCAGGATCACCGAGAGGTCCAGGCGGCCATTGCGGGCCAGGGCCAGGGCGATGGCCTGCTCACCCAGGTCCAGGCGGGGCCGTACGGCCTCCAGGAGGTCACGCTCGGCGGCGGTCTCCTGGTAGGTCCAGGCCATCTGGGGGCGCAGGGCGTTCCTCTCGCTGAAGGCCAGCAGTTCCAGGTCGTAGCGCAGGGGAACCTGGTAGGGGAAGTCGGTTCGTCGGTGGGCTGCCAGGACCGTGCCGTCGGGGATGCCCGACACGATCGGGTAGACGGCGGCCAGGGGGCCTTCGGTGAGCACCTTGGGGCTCATGCCGAAGGTACTCACCACGTCACCCCACTCGATCACCTGGCCGACGCGGGTCTCCAGCAGGATCTCCAGAGGGAAGGGTTTGAACTTCGCCAGGGTGGCGGCGATCAGCCAATCCGCCGTGGTCAGCGACCGGCCAGCGGGCAGACGCAGGTCCGCCTCGGGCACGTCGTTGGGATCGTCCAGGACCTTGCGGACGTTGGCGACCTCCTGGCGGCGCAGGCGAAAGCGGTCCACGGCCACGGGATCGGGAATCGTCGGCGAGAAGGCGGGCAGGCGCAGTGTCTGGCTCAGGCCCGGCCGGACATCGGGCAGGAAGTGCAGGGCCTTGGGCGGCGCGGCATCCAGGCCGTAGCTCAGCAGGTCCTGGATCGGCGCCGGCAACTGGCGGGCGTCGATCTCCACCTCCTGGGCGACGGCGGGCCAGAGGCGGGTCTGCCGCAGTTCCAGGACTTCGTTCAGGGAGGCTCCCTGCCCGACCAGGGCCAGGGCCACCAGGGTGTCGCTGTAGTTGTAGCCGGCCAGCAGCATCTCCTGGGGTACCCGGGGCGGGATCTGGTAGCAGTAGGCCAGCCACGAGGAGGCCAAGCGCAGATCGGCGGCAGCGACCCGGCGGCGCCCTTCGAGGTCTTGGGGGAGCTCTGCGGCCCGCAGTGGCCCCGAGACCAGGGCCAGGGTCACCAGGAGTGAGAACAGGACGTAACGCATCAGACTGTGCATGGCTGTGTGGCGTTGCGTTCCGCGCGCTTCGGGATTGTTCCTTCCAGGAGGGTTGGGCGGCTTCAGGAGGAAACCCACGGGCCATGGCTGAGGTCTCTTCCCACTCCCGGCTTTTCGGCTGGATCTTCCTGGTCGGGTCCGCGGTTCTGGCGGCGGACCTGGTCTGTGCCGGCATGGAGCGCCATCTGCAGGTTTCACCCCGCCCCTTCGAGGCGGCTCCGGCGCAGCGGGCGGAGACCCCGCGGGCTCCTTCGGAGGCTGGCTTGAAGGTCGTGCTGCGGCAACCGGAAGCTGCCCTGGCCACGCCCGGAAGCTCGGCGTCCCCCAGGGCCTCCTCGTCTCCAGGTGCCTCGGCTTTCGCCGGGCCTCCGAGCGGCCTGAGCCTGCAGGGGACCCTGGTGGCCGGGGAGGCCAGCGTGGCCTTCCTGGAGGCCTCTGGAAAGGCCACGGCCGTGGGTCTGGACCAGGAGGTTGCCGGATACCGGGTGACCCATATCGGGTCCACCTGGGTGGCCTTGAGCCAGGGGGACAAGGTCTTCCAGTTGGAGATGGACACCGTCAAGGAGGGGCGGCCGGCCGCGACGCCCGCACCGGCCGCGGTCCCCGCGGCCCAGACCATCTCGTCCGCGGCCTCGCCGGTGGTGCCCGCGCCCACGGAGTCCCGCCTGAGCCTGGAGGACATCCGCTCGCAACTGGACAACGCCTCGAGCATGGCCCAACAGGTGCGGGTGATTCCCAAGGCCCGGGACGGTCAGACCTATGGAGTCCTGCTGGAATTCCGGCAACCCGACAACCTGATGGCCAAGCTGGGACTGCAGCACGGTGATGTCCTGCTGGCGGTGAACGACAGCCCCATCCGGGGGGCGGAAGACCTCTACAAAGCCTACATGACGCTGCGCAACGCTGAGGCCCTGGAGTTCCAGGTCGAGCGGGGAGACAAGGTCACCCCCGTGCGCTACGAGTTGACCCGCTAGCCATGCGCTGGGAATCCGAGGAGTGCTCTCCCCTGATCGGCCTGGGGGCGGCCCTGCTGGTCTGTCTCAGCGTCTTCTTGGGGGCGGACCTTTTGTCCGTGCTGGTCGGCTACCAGTCCCGGATCCCCCCGGAGCCGCTCTTGACGCCCTCTCCTTCCGTCGCCGCGGGCTTGAGCCCTGGCGTCCGGGACCTGGCCATCCTGAAGCGCCCCGCCTCGACGGCGTCCCCCGGTCCCGCAGTGCCGTCGGCCTCGGGCTCCCAGCCCGGTTCCCCGGCCGATCCGGGCGGGTTGAACGGGCCGTCGCCAGACGTCGACCTGCAGGGGGTCATGCTGGGCGGTGGGGTCGGGGTCGCCGTGCTGGAGGTCGAGGGTCGGGAGTACACCGCGACGGTCGGCGAGCAGGTCGGGGGCTACCAGGTCCTGGAGATCCACCCCGATCGGGTCGTGCTCAGCCACGGGGGGCAGGCCTTCCCGGTCCCCCTCTCCGGGGCTCCGACCGCGCCGACAGCGGGCGAGGGGCCGCCGGTCCTCCCAGACCCTGGGGAGGTTCCCCTGCCGCCCCCTCCCGCCCCCGCCGGAGCCGATCCGCCGCGCCTGCCGGCTCTGCCGCCTTCTGAAGCCCAGGCCATTCCGACGCCGGCGGCGACCTCGGTCACCCGTCCGGAGATCGACGCCTTCCTGGAGCAGGGGGCCATGCTGGCTCGGGATGTCCGGGGAGTGACGGTTCCCGGTGATGGCCGGGGAGTGCGCCTGGAGTTCCGCAATCCCGCCAACGCCCTTTCCCGCCTGGGCCTGAGGGATGGCGATGTGGTCAGGTCGCTGAATGGGGAACCGATCCGGACTCCCGAAGAACTGTACAACTCCTACCTGATCCTGCGGAACACGCCCAGCGTGGACTTCGAGGTCGTGCGTGGAGGCCAGACCACCTCCGTGCGCTACGACTTCCCTGAGGACTAGCAGCCTGTGTGATTATCCGGACCGAGCATCGCCGAGGAATTTTGCGTTCCCGCTAGGAGCGAAAGCCGTGGTTTGCTGGTGGCAAATGAGGCTTTTCGCGACAACGCGGGGGCGGAAAAGACCCGGCGAGGCGACGGGAGTGGTGGTCACACAGGCTGCTAGGTTCTTCGGCGGGTTTCCGGGACGGCGTCCGGCGTCGGTCCCGACCGCCTCAGGCCCGACGCGCCAGGGCCGGGGTGGTGGCCACGTGGGCCACCAGGCGCCGTCCGCCGTCCGAGAGGGTGATCTCCCGAGGGATCGGGTGGGCCACGTGGTTCGCCACGGCCTGCATCGTGGTAGGACAGACGAAGACTTCGCCCGTGACGGTGGCCGCCATCAGGTCGGCGGCCAGATCCACCGGGCCTCCCAGGATCGAGTGCTCGCGGCGGTCGATGGGACCCATCATGCCGGCCAGGGCCTCTCCGGTGGCGATGGCGGCCGCCGTCCCCAACTCGGTCTCCTGGCCCAGGGGGGCCAGGTCGGCGTGGATCGCCTCCATCGCCTGGCGGGCGCACTTCAGGGCGACGGTGGGATCACACGACCCCCCCAGTCCGAAGACGGCCATGACCCGGCTGCCCATGATGCGGCTCATGACCCCATCCCCATCGTTGATGGCCCGGTGCACGTGGTCGAAGTAGCGGTCCACCGTGCGGGCGATCTCGTCTCCGGGCCGGTCCATGATGGAGGCCGTGCCGCGCAACTCGACCAACAGGACCGAGACGTAGACCCGCCCCACGGAGCCCTGCTCGCCCTGCGCCAAGGACTGCTGGTGCAGCAGGCGAGCCCATTCGGACCGGTCGACCCGGGCCAGGAGGTCCAGGGACTTCTTCTCCAGGTCGTGCAGGCGCAACTCCCGGGCCAGGCGCACGGCCTCACCGTAGTGGAAGATGCACCGGTCGGCGGTTCCCGACTCTTCGTGCAGTTGAGCCAGTTCCAGGGTGCACAGGACCGTGTAGAATCCGGGAACTTCGGAGAGGTCGAGCAGGCTGGCCTCCAGTTCCTGGATGGCCTCCTGGGTGCGCCCCTCGCGACGGGTGACCATGCCCTCCAGCATCCGGGCCAGGCCCTTCTCCAGCGGGCGCCCGGCCATGTTCGAGGCGGCCTTCAGGGACTCGACGGCCTCTCGGGCCTGGGTGACCTTGCCCTGTTCGGTGAAGGAGAGGACCAACTGCAGCAGCGTGGTGCTCAGGCCCTGATGGTCGTTCAGGCGTGAGAACAGCCCGCGGGCCTCATCCAGCGTCTGTTCGCTGCGTTCGTAGTTGCCCAGCAGGCGTTGGATGCGCCCGACGTTCTTCAGGGCGTGGGCTCGGGAGGTGAGGTTTCCGGTGGAGGTGGCGATCTCCAGGTCCGTCTCGTAGAACCGGGCCGCCTGCGTGTAGCGACCTTCGGTGACCAGGATGTCGCCGATGCGCGAATGGACCTCGGCCTCCTCGAAGGGGAAGCGGCCCTCGCCGCATTGGACGCGAGCCTCTTCGAAGAAGAGCAGGGCGTTGGTATACTCTCGGGCAGCATAGTAGGCTCGCCCCAGGCTGATGCTGGAACGGATGATCCCGTAGGGAGAGCGGACCTCCTGGGATACCCGCAGGGATTCCCGCAGTTGTTCGGCGGCCTTCTCCAGTTCGCCCATGCGGCTGAAGGTCTGACCCCGACCCCGCAGGCTGCGGGCCATCGACAGGGCGAAGCGGATGTGCGTGGCCACCGTGTGCGAGCGGTTGAAGCAGGCCATGGCGTCCTTCAGCTCGCCGGCCTTCAGCAGGGCCTGGCCCTGGCTGGCGTAGATCTCGGCCATGAAGGCCATGTCCACGCGGTGCGGGGGGTCACCCTTCAGGCAGTCCAGGGCCCGTTCCAGGGACCTCAGGGCGCCCGAGGTCTGACCCTGGAAGGTCAGGATCTCGCCCCGCATGTAGTTCCGGAAGGAATCCAACCGCCTGCGGGTGCGCGCCTCGGCGTCCTGGACGTCCAGGCGGTCCAGGGCCTCGGCGGCCTTGGCCATCTCCAGTTCTTCGAACAGGATGCGAACCTCGAAGAAGTCGGCCAGTTGTTCCAGGTCGGGAAAGCGGCCGCGGAAGCGGGTCTTCATGTGGGCCAGGGTGTGGCGGGCCCCGCGCAGCTTGTGCAGTTGCACCCGGGTGCCTGCCAACCACAGCAGGGACAGGGCCACGTCCCGGTCGGGCAGGTTGCTGCCCTGACCGACCCGGCGCTCGAAGTGGATCTGCGCTGTATCCAGGGCCGCCAGGTCGGTGTCCCCGGGGGTTACCAGATCGCCGATCAGCGCCAGCAGGGGCTCGTTCTGGTCCGTCATGAACCGCCTTCCTCCGACGGGAACCTGCGGCCGTGGGCCGCGTGAGGGAGTAGAAACCAGTATCCCAGGATTCCTGGGGCGCTTCTCCCAGAAACTGAAACATCCTGTTCATCGTTTGGAAACATCTCGGCAAAGGTCTGGTGGAGAAGCGTCAGCTAGCCTCCGATCGAGGGCAGACCTCATGGCAGGCAGCCCGGCCACAGGCGCCGGGCCATCGCGGAAGGGCGGCATCAAGCATGCAGTACGACGTGGAGGTTCGCAGGGTCACCATCTTCTCGGGCGAGGGCTTCGGCCGCGCTGCGGCCAACTTCCGACTGGGACCGGTACTGGTCCGGGGCGCCAAGGTCTTCGAGAAGGACGGGCGTCGCTGGTTGTCCATGCCGGGTCGCAAGGGCAGCAACGGTGACTGGATCGATACGGTCCACCTCGAGGATCGCGACCTGCGCGACTACGTGGAAAAGCAGGTCCTGCGGGAGTATGAGCGTCAGTTGAACACTCCTCAGGACGAGTTGCAGAACGAGGAGGTGCCGGTGTAGGGCGCGTCGCAGGGGCAGCCGGCCTTGCCCCCGGGCTGAGAGCCCGGCAACGAGGCCGGCTGCCGACCTACCTGCCCAGGGCCCGGTTGGCCTTGTGGATGGCCTTCCAGCGCTGGCGCTCAGCTCCGCGGGCGCCCAGTTCCTCTCGCAGGGAGTGGTAGCGCAACTCCCCACGCAGTTTCTGGTAGCCGTTGTAGCGCCCTTCGTCCAGGTCGCCGTCGGCCAGGGCCTCCCGGACGGCGCACCCGGGTTCCACGGTGTGCGTGCAGTCCCGGAAGCGGCACTGGCCCGAAAGTCCTCCGATGTCCTGGAAGGTGGCGTCCAGGGCCTGGCCCGACCACAGGCCGAACTCCCGAAGGCCGGGCGTGTCCAGCAGGAAGGCGCCGGAGGGCAGTTCGACCAGCTCGCGCCGGGTGGTGGTGTGGCGGCCCCGGTGGTCGAGGGCTCGGACCGCGCCGGTTTCGGCCACATCCTGGCCGCGCAGGCGGTTGAGCAGGGTCGACTTGCCAACGCCCGAGGGCCCCAGGGCCGCTACGGTCTGCCCGGCGCCCAGCCAGGGTTCAAGGTCCCGCAGACCCTGTCCGGTCAGGGCGCTGACAGGTACCGCGGGCGCTCCCAGGGAGGTGGCCAGGGTCAACACGGGGTTCTGATCGGGCACCAGGTCGACCTTGTTCAGGACGACGACGGGCTGGATTCCACCCTCGCGCAGGGCCAGGATGAAGCGCTCCAGTACGCGGGGGCGGAAGTCACGGTCCAGGCCGGCCACGACGAAGCCGGTGTCCAGGTTGGCCGCCAGGACCTGGGCGCGAGCGGGCCCGCCCACGGCCCGGCGCCGCAGGCAGGTGCGGCGGGGGAGGATACCCTCCACGCGCAGCCCCTCCAGCCGCAGGCGGACCAGGTCCCCCGCCACGGGGAACTCGACCAGGGGGTCGTGGCGCAGGGCCCCGGAGAGCGTCGCCACGACGGGCCCGTCGGGGGTCAGCAGTTGGAAGAGTTCGCGACTCTCGCTGGCGACGCGGGCCAGCACTTCACCTTCGTTGATTCTCAACGCAGTATCCCTTTCGATTCCAAAACAGCACAAGACGGATACGGCCGGCTGGGAATGGCGGGGAATTCGGATGAGGCGGGGCTGCGGTCGGCGCAGCCGGGTCGCTCTCGGCGTCGGGTGATGGCCGAGGCGGCGGGGGGGGGCGGCGGTTAGCGGCCGGAGTCCCCGTTCACGTCCGAAAGGCCCGGGATTCCCAGGTTGGCGGTGGCGACGGCAGTCATCTGGTCATCCTCCTTCCGGATGGAACGTGCGGGTAGCCCGCACGATGCCCTCAGGCTATCAGGGCCCGCCCGGCGCGTCAAGGTGGTCTGGCCGGCCGGGTGGCTGGTCCCGGTTGTCGGCGCCCGAGGTCGGCGTTCGGGATCCAGCGCCACGACAGTGGAACGCGTGTTTGGAAGGAGGCCGGCGGTCACTCCCGGAACCCGCGTTCCACTCCCCCGCAGGGCCTCGGAGTCCGCCGGTTCGCTCGCGTTGCCGGCCCGGGCGTGCGGGTCTTCGAGGCCGACCTTGACCCTTCAGTCCCCCCTCTCCATACCCGAGAGTCTCCTGGACTTCAGCGCTTCCGATCCGGAGGTGGTCCGTCTCGCCATGGAGGGACGGCCCGACCCTCCCAGCGCCGTTTCGCTGCACCTGCAAGCACAGCGTCTGGCCCGCATCCAGGGGTTCGAGGAGCTGCTTTGCCTTCCGCTCCTGCGCGAGGTTCAACGGCTGCCCCACCAGGAGCGGACGGCCCTGACGGTGCTGCGCCGGTTCCGCGGGCGGGCCGTCCTGGGCGACGAGGTGGGCCTGGGCAAGACCATCGAGGCCGCCCTGGTCCTGAAGGAATACATCCTGCGCGGACTGGTGCGCCGGGCCCTGGTGTTGTGCCCGCCTTCGCTGGTGCAGCAGTGGCAGCAGGAGCTGCGTGACAAGTTCGGGTTGGACTTCCTGGCCACGGCCGATCCCGAGTTCCGTTCTCTTGGCGAGCAGGCCTGGAGCGGGCGGGACCTGGTGGTGGCTTCGCTGGCGACGGCGCGGCTGCCCAGGCACCGTGAGGTGCTCAAGCGCACCCCCTTCGACATCTTGATCGTCGACGAGGCCCATCACCTGCGGCACAGGAACTCCGCTGCCTGGCGCCTGGTCTCCGAGATCCCGCGCAAGTTCCTGCTGCTGTTGACGGCCACGCCCGTCCAGAACGACCTGGAGGAACTCTACAACCTGGTCACGCTCCTGCGCCCCGGCCAGTTGGGCACGCCAGCCGAGTTCCGCCGCCGCTTCGTCGACGTGGCCGACCGGCGCCGGCCGCGGCACGTGACCGCGCTGCGCGAGTTGATGATGGACGTCATGGTCCGCAACACCCGGGCTCAGGTGACCGTGCAACTGCCGCCCCGCCGGGCCCGCACGATCCGGGTGCAGCCCGAGCCGGAGGAGATCGGGGTCCTGACCCACGTGGCTTCCCTGGTCAGGAGGGAGTGGGGAGGGAAGGGCCTCTCCGTTTCAGCTTTGACCTCCCTGCAACTGCAGGCTGCCTCCTCCCCCCTGGCCGTGGCCGAGGCCCTGCGCAAGCGCGGGGACCTGGAGATGGCCAGGCGCGCCGAGAGCCTGGGTGCCGGAGCCAAGGGTCGGGCCCTGGAGTCCCTGTTGCGCAAGCTGACGGGGCCGGCCCTGGTGTTCACCCGCTCGACGGGCACGGCCAGGGCCCTGGTCGGGCAGTTGCGCGAGGCGGGCATGAAGGTCTTCCGCTACACCGGAGACCTGGATCCCCTCAGCCGCGAGGGTGAGCTCCGCCGCTTTGCGGCGGAGGGGGGCGTCCTGGTCCTGACCGAGGTCGGTTCAGAGGGCAAGAACCTGCAGTTCTGCAGGAACCTGGTCAACTTCGACCTGCCCT
>CAZQPM010000039.1:0-18561 GCA_964595195.1 uncultured Burkholderiales bacterium
TGCACGACGACGTCGAAGGGCCCCCTCACTGCCAGGGGCTGGCACACGTCGTGCTCCACCAGCTCCAGGGGCAGTCCGGCGAGGTTCTCGCGGCGACCGGTGCTGAAGTCGTCCACCGCGACGACCTGGTCCCCCCGGTCCAGGAAGGCGCGGCACAGGTGCGAGCCGATGAATCCGGCTCCTCCGGTGACCAGAATGCGCATCGCCTCCCATTCCAGCCAGGCTCCAGGGTCCCTGCCCCTGGATCAGACCAGAATCCAGACTCCATGGGGCAGTCGGCGCACGTGGCCCTCGACCTCCAGGCGGACCAGGGTGGCGGCGACCACACTGGCGGACAGGCCGAGGCGGTCCACGACACCGTCGACGGATGCCCCCTCGCAGCCCAGGGCCCTCAGGACCTCTCCCGGGGGGCCGTCGATCGGGGGGCGGTCGGGCTTCAAAGGCGTCACGAAGAAGCCCAGGGCGTCCAGGACATCCGTGGCGGATCGCACCAACGCCGCTCCCTCGGCCAGGAGTTGCAGGCAGCCTTCGCTCTGGGTCCAACCGACCGGACCCGGAACGGCCAGGACCTCGCGTCCCAGATCCTGGGCCAGATCCGCCGTGATCAGGGCGCCGCTGCGCGTGGCGGCCTGCACGACGACCACCGCCCGGGCCATGGCCGCCAGGATCCGGTTCCGCGCGGGAAAGTGCCAGGGGTCCGGTCCCGCCCGATCCGGATATTCGGAGACCACGGCTCCGCAGGCTTCGATCTGGCTGCGCAACCGGCGGTGCTCGCGAGGATACTCGACTCCCAGTCCGCAGCCCAGGACGGCCAGCGTCGGGCCCCCTCCCGCCAGGCTGCCGCGATGGGCCGCTCCGTCGACGCCGCGAGCCAGGCCGCTGAGCACGCGCACGCCGTGTTCGGCCAGTTCGCGGGACAGGCTCTCGGCGAAGGAGAGGCCGTAGGCGGTGGCGCGGCGCGAGCCCACGACGGCCACGGAGGGGCGGTCGGGAGGAGGCTCCACCAGGGCTCCGCTGCCCCGGACGTGGAGGGCCAGGGGTGGGTCGTGCAGGTCCAGCAGTCCGGCCGGGTACTCGGTGTCGGCGGGGGTCACGATGCGCGTCTCCGGGGTGAGGGCCTGGTCCAGCAGCCTTTCGGGTTCCGCGAAGGGTCGGTCGCCCCCAGGGTCCTCATCGCGGTGGCGCAGGGCCCGCCAGACTGCCCGTGCCGACCCGTGTTCGGCGACCAGGTTCCAACAGCCCGCGATCCCCAGTCCGGCGCGCTGCGACAGGGCCAACCAGCAGGCTCGCTCGGCCCTGGAGGCGGCCTCGGGGGTGGGTTGGAGCACTCGCGCGGCTCTCATGGTCGGTCGACCTCCCCGGACAAGGACTGGCGGCCGTCCCGGTGGTCGGGGCGGCCGCCAGTCGTCCTCTCAGCGGTGGCAGTAGGCTTCCACCAATCGGTCCCGCAGACGGTTGACCAGTTCCGGGTTCCTCAGTTCGTAGACCAGTTGCCAGGACCCGTTGATCTTCCGGCCGGCGGCGGCCAGTTCGTAGTGACCGTTGCGCTCTTCCAGTTTCAGTCCCCGGATGAGGATGCCGCCATACTCCACCTCGGCCACGGCTCGGACGGCGCTGAAGTTCTGGATGCGCTCCAGGCTCCTGACTTTGAAGTCCATGGTCTGGCCTCCCTGCGTTGTTGTCGGGTCGTCCCGCACCTTCAGTCTGTTCCGGCGGTACTGACAGGCTGTTGCCGGTTCGTATACAGGAGGTTTCCAGGATGTTTCCAGAACATGAACCGCGAAGCGGGCGGTCGGTCTGCGACCCGGTCCACAGGGTCCCGACCGTCCTGCTTGCAGATTCCGGGAAGACGGAGCCAAGATGAAGGCAACCACGATCCTGTGCGTAAGGCGTCAAGGCCAGGTCGCCATGGCCGGTGATGGCCAGGTGACCCTGGGGCACACCATCCTCAAGCATACCGCCCGCAAGGTGCGACGGATGCGCAACGGTAAGGTGCTGGGGGGATTCGCCGGATCCGCCGCCGACGGATTCACCCTTTTCGAAAAGTTCGAGGACCGGTTGGATGAATTCTCCGGAAACCTCGTGCGGGCGGCCACCGAGTTGGCCAGGGACTGGCGCTCGGATCGTGTCCTGCGCAAACTGAACGCCATGATGATCGTGGCGGATCGCGAATATATGCTGCTTCTTTCCGGGACCGGCGAGTTGATGGAGCCCGACCACGACGTGGCTGCGATCGGCTCGGGGGCCCCCTACGCCCTGGCAGCCGCCCGGGCCCTGATGTCCCACACCGACATGGAGGCCGCCGACGTGGCCCGCAGGTCCCTGGAGATCGCGGGAGAAATCTGCATCTACACGAACCGGGAGATCGTCCTGGAGACTCTATGACTCCAAGCCGTGGCGCCCGTCGGAGCATGCCCATCTCCGCTCGGATTCGGGCGTCGCTGGTGGTCCTGACCCTCCTGCCACTGATCCTGGTCGGAGGAGAGGGCCTCTACCTCGGGTGGAACGCCCTGACTCGTTCCATGTCCTTCCTGATCGAGGAGGTGGAACCCCTCTCCCAGATCTCGACGGAGATATCTTCCTACGTGCAGGGCCGGGAACTGGGCCTGCAGGGCCTGGCCGATCTGTCTCCCCTGGACACCCTGGATCCGGCTTCCAGGCAGTTGCTGCTGCAACAAGCGCGGGAGCGCGCCAGCGGACTCCGTCTGGTCTCCTACCACCCCGTCACGCGGGAGGGTCTGGCCTTCTCGGGGGACCCCGAGGCCCAGGGCTGGATGGCCGACACCCACTCGGAACTGGCCCGCCAGACCCAGGGGGTGCTGGGGGCCGCCCTGCAGGGGCGTCGCGCCCGGAGCCGCGCGGTGGTCCTGCCTCGGGAACGCGTGCTGCTGGTCCTGGGACAACCGCTCAGTCGGCACGGGGTGGTGCTGGGGGCCCTGGTGTCCTGGGTGGACCTGGGCCCCGCCCTGGAGACCTTGACGAGTCGGAGCGAACGGGGACACCTCTCGGTCTGGCTGGTGGATGGGCCGACGGTTCTGGCCACCTCCGGAGGGATCGCCGGGGATCGGGGCCCCTTCGAGGGGGTCGGACCGGGCATGCGCCTGGTCCACTCCGATCGGGGGCCGACCCTGCAGGGAGCCGTCCCCGTCTCGCACCTGGGCTGGTACCTGAAGTGGGTCTATCCCCTGCCCGAAGTCTCGCAGTTGTTCACCGGCATGGTGGTCCAGGTCGGCTTCACCATCGCCCTGGTCGGTCTGCTGGCCTGGATCCTGGGGGGCATCGTCGCTCGCCGCGTGGCGGCCCCCGTGGAGGCCCTGTCGGCCTCGACCCTGGCCATGGCTCGGGGAGACTACAGCGCCCCGGCTCCCAACCCCTCCTCCTACCGCGAACTCGAGGACCTGACCGAATCCTTCGAATTGATGCGCCAGAACCTGCACCGGACCCTGTCCGAGAACGAACGCCTCTTCCGGTATACGGAAGGTCTTCTGCAGGCCCGAATCCAGGAACTGCGGGTCCTCTACAACCTCTCGGAGGCCTCGGTCCGGCCCAGCGACGCCAACTCCCTGGTGACCCTGCTGATGGATCATCTCCAGCGCCTCCTTCCGGATTCCATCCAGGTCCTGTGGCTGGTCGAGGGCGAGGTCCTCTCGAGGTCCAATTCCGTGGGGATCGGTGAGCGGGAGGCCGCCCTCCTGGCGCCCCCGGACCTGGACGGGATCCCGGAGGGACTCGAGCAGCCCTTCGTAATCCCCGCCGAGGAGGTGGGCGCGCATCCACTGGTGGCCCCGCGCTTCTTCAGCCGGGGCTCCTCGGGCTACTGCCTGGTTCCCCTGAGGGTGCGCGAGGGGTTGCTGGGAGTCCTGGAGATCCTGGCTGGGGCCCAGGCCTGCTTGGAGCCCGGGCTGGTGGATCTGCTCGCAGCCCTGTCGCGCGAGGTCGGTCTGGCCTTGGAGAACAGTCAGCTCTACGCCCGGTCCATGGCCGAGAAGCGCTTCAATCAGGCGGTCCTGGAGGAGATGGGGGACGGCGTCCTGACGTTGGATGGGCAGGGACGTCTGGCCACCTTCAACCGCGCAGCCGAGCGCGTGACCGGCTGGGACCGTCGCGAGGTCCTGGGCCGCCCCTGCAGTGAGGTCTTCCGCTCGTCCCAGGTTCCGCATCCCCTGGGCCACCTGGTCCAGGCGGGTGCCGAACCCGCTCCTTTCGAGGCCGAATTCACGGTCCGCGGGGGAACCCGCAAGGTCCTCCTCTTCAACCCGACCGTTCCACCGCCCCTCCGCGGCGTCTCGGAGGCGCCCGCCGCCATCGTCGTCTTTCGGGACGTCTCCCGGATCCGCGAGTTGGAGGACCTCAGGAGGGACTTCACGGCGACCATCTCCCACGAACTGCGCACACCCCTGACGGCGATCAAGGGGTACGTGGCGACCATGCTGCACCCGCGCGCCCGATTCGACGAGGAGTCGGTCCGCGGCCACCTGGGCATCATCGACCAGCAGGTCGACACGTTGAATCGCCTGATCGCCGACCTTCTCGAGGCCGCCCGGCTGCGCAACGCGGCCCTGGAGGTGCACCCGCGCCGCGTCGACCTGGTGGGCCTCCTGCAGGGTCGGGTCGAGGCCGTGCAGGCGCGCCGTCAGTGTGTCCGGCTGGAGGGTGAACCGCAACTGTGGGCCTGGTGCGACCCCGAGCATCTGGGCTACGTCGTCGACCACCTGATCTCGAACGCCCTGAAGTACTCTCCTGCCGAGGGGCAGGTCGTGGTCTCGGCGGTCCGCGAGGCAGGGCGGGTCCTGATCCGGGTCCAGGACTTCGGGGTGGGGATTCCCGCCGATCAGTTGGAGCGCATCTTCCAAGTGTATCACCGGGTGGACAGCGCCAGTACTCGCGTCCACTATGGCGTCGGCGTGGGTCTGTTCATCGCCCGCAGGATCGTGGAGGCTCACGGTGGCACCCTGACCGCTGCGAGCGTTCCGGGAAGTGGTTCGACGTTCCAGGTCTCGCTGCCCGCCGCCGAGAGCGCGCCAGAGGACGGGGCCGGGGATGCCTGACCCGTTTCAGAGTCGAGTGCCTTCGGGCGGTCGGTCGGGCAGGTCCGGCAGGCGGATCGGCAGAGCCCGGGGCAGGATGCGCAGGCGGATGGGCAGGCGGCCTCCGATGATGCCATCGACGCGCACCGGTGTATCCTGCCGGGCCGAGATCTCGATGACCCGGCCCTGGTGGTAGAGAACCTCCGGAATCCGATCCAGGTGACTGCCCTTGAAGACGTGGGGCAGCGCGGCCAGCAACTGCAGCTTGCCCATCAGGGGAATCACGCAGACGTCCAGCAGGCCATCCTGCAGGCGGGCGTGCGGAGCCATCTGGATGCCAGCGCCGAAGAAGCGGGCGTTGGCGACGGTCACCTGCATCACCTGTTCCACGATCGGGTGCCCGTCGATGCTGATGTGGATGTGCTTGGGCCGGAAGGTGGAGAGGGCCTTGAGCCCCAGTCGGATACCCGTGAACCACCGCCACAGGCCGACGGGTTCCTCGGCAGGGGCCAGGCTCCAGGCCTCGGCGTCAATGCCCACGCCGACGCTCTCGGTGAACACGGACCCACCTTCCACCTGACCCAGGTCGATCTCGGTGTCCCGGCCGTCCAGGGCGGCCACCAGGGCCTCCACCGGGTGGTGGGGGAGGAGCAGGCTGGAGGCCAGGTTGTTGAAGGTTCCCAGGGGCAGGATGCCCAACCGGGCGGGGCCACCGACAAGGCCCTGGATCACCTCGCGAACCGTGTCGTCTCCGCCTCCGGCGAAGACCAGTGGGATCCCCTGGGCCGCGTCCTGACGCGCCAGCCGCGTCGCCTGGCCGGCGAACTCGGTGATGCGCAGCAGTCCACCGCGGCCTTCCACCACGCTGCGGATCTGGGGAAGGAAGCGCTCGCCTCGGCGGGCTCCGGATACCGGGTTGAGGATGATGCTGAACGGAGCCCTGCTCAAGGCCGGTCGGCCCTCGGGGCTACGGCTCTGCCTCTCCACACGCGCCGGCCGCGGCCCTGGAAGGCCCGGACCACCTTGGATTCCATCCAGCGGACACCCTTCATCCACCATTGTTCCTTCAGGAACAGGGGCACCACCAGGATGGTGAAGAGCCCCAGGCGATTTCCACCGAGCACGTCCGTGAAGACCTGGTCGCCGACCATCGTGGCCTGGTGGGTCTTCAAACCCAGCATCTCCAAGGCTTTGCGCATGGCTTTGGTGCCAGGCTTCATCGCGGCGGGGATGTAGGGGATCCCCAGCACCACCGACTGGGTCTCCAGACGCATCCAGTGGGCGTTCGACACGATGCACAGGCGGAAGCCCAGGTCGGTGGCCCGGCGCACCCAGTTCTGGACCTGGTCGCTGAGGACCAGGTTGTCCCAGGCCAACAGCGTGTTGTCCAGGTCCAGCAGGATGCCTCGGATGCCGAACTCACGCAGTTCCTCCAGGTCGATGTCGAGGACGGATTCCACCTGCCGGTAGGGAGTGAGGAGGTCGAACATCGCCCTCTGCACTTCTCTGCCGGGAGAGCATTCCTTCTATCTGGCCGGCGCCGGAGCTGGGGTTCCGGCTCACTCGGAAAGCCGGGCCGGGTCCATCCCCCGCGTGGCCCTTCGGGCCATCTCGGCCCAGCAACTCTCGGGGTCGGTGCGGTCGGCCTCGGCGTAGAACCAGCGAGCCTGGCGGAGGTCCCCCTGACCCTGCGCCAGGCGCCCGCCCCGCAGGGCAGGCTCTCCTGCCGGTTGCCCGCTCTTCAGGGCCCGGCGATAGTGGGCCATGGCGGCCTCCGCATCCCGGCGTCCTTCGGCGACGGCGCCCTCAGCCAGCGGGCGGTAGAGGTGACCCCGGGGTGAGCAGACCACGACGTGGAGGTCCAGGATGCGCTCGGCCTCCTCGGGATGACCCGTCAGCCCCAGGAGGTAGGCCTGGGAGAGGAGGAGCTCCTCCTTGTAGACATCGGGAATCTCCCGGGTTTCCAGGGCCCGGACCAGGTTGGCGGCCTCCTGTGCCTCGCCGCGGCGCCAGGCCAGGCGGGCCCGGGCCAGTTGCAGGTGCTGGACCATCACCTGGTGCTGCAGGGTCAGGGACCCGGCGACCCCGATGCTCACGGCGGCCTCGTCCACCTGGCCCAGGGCCAGCAGGCAACTCGACCGGTTCAGAAGGCGAAGGGCCTCGCCATCCTGCGCCATGAAGGAGGACCTGGCGGCTTCGGCCAGACGGGCGTCGGGCAGGTCCGAGACCCGGACGCCCTCGCGGTACCGCCCCTGGTAGTAGAGCGAGGCGATGTAGCATGCCGCAGCCAGCGGAGCGTAGGGGCCGGCATCCCGCAGGTGCGGTTGCAGGCTGAGCCACTCCCGGTTCGAGGCCTGGTGGTCCCCCAGGATGCTGAGGGCCGCCAGGAGGTTACTGCGCATCAGGATCCGGTTGCGCCGGCCGGGGTAGAGGGCGGCACCCAGCCTGAAGCAGGCGGCGGCCTGCCGGGGACGTCCCGAGTTCAGCAGGCGGACCCCGGCCTGGGCGGTCAGCGCCATGCCTCCGAAGTATCCCAGGGACGCGTACAGGGCCAGCAGGACGAAGGGATCCATGGCCCGCGCGCTTCTCCTTCCCGCGGCCGGCTCCTTCAGTCGGGGACCTCGACTTCCAACTGGTCGAAGAGGAACGTCCAGGTGTCCGTGGCTTCCTCGAGGACCTTCGAAAGGGGCTTGCCGGCACCGTGACCGGAACGGGTCTCGACTCGCAGCAGGATGGGTCTGTCCGAGGTCTGGACCTGCTGCAGCCGGGCGGCCATCTTGCGCGCGTGCATCGGGTCGACCCGGCTGTCGCAGTCCGCGGTCAGCAGGAGCACGGCGGGGTAGTCCTGGCCGGGCCGGACGCGATGATAGGGTGAGTAGGCGTACAGCCAGGAGAACTGCTGGGGGTCCTGACTGCTGCCGTACTCCGAGACCCACAGGCGAGCCAGGCGGAAGCGGTGGTAGCGGAGCATGTCCAGTAGGGGAACCGAGCAGACCACGGCGCGGAACAGGTCCGGACGCTGCGTCAGGGCGGCCCCGACCAGCAGGCCCCCGTTGCTCCCGCCCGTGATGGCCAGGCGGCGGGGGTTGGTGTACCCGGCCTCCACCAGCCAGGTCGCTGCGGCCAGGAAGTCATCGAAGACATTCTGCTTGTTCCCCAGGCGCCCCGCCTCGTGCCAGGCCGAGCCGTACTCTCCTCCTCCCCGCAGGTTGGCCACGGCGTAGACCCCCCCGCTCTGCAGCCACAGGAAACTGGACCGCGAGAAGCCCGGAGTCAGGCTGACGTTGAAGCCCCCATACCCCGTCAGCAGGGTCGGCCGTTGGCCGTCGGCCAAAAGGTCCCGACGATGGACCACGAACATGGGGATGCGGGTGCCGTCGGGGCTGGTGCAACGGACCTGGTGGATCTCGTAGTCGCTGGGGTCCAGGTCGGCTTCGACCCGACCCCAGAGCGTCGACTCCCCGGTTTCCAGGTCATAGCGGTAGACGGTGGGGGGGACGGTGAACGAAGAGAAACCGTAGAAGAGTTCGCGCCCGTCCCACTCACCCCCCAGGCCGACCAGGGATCCCAGGGTCGGCAGCGGGATCCCGGTCCGTGCTCCGCCCTCCAGGTCCATGCGGTAGAGACGCGAGGTGGCGTCGACCAGGTAGGAGGCGAAGATGGAGCCGCCGACGATCCCCGCCGTTTCCAGGACGTGCGGACCTTCGGGAAGCACCTCGTGCCAGTCCTCCCGGGCCGGGTTGCGCAGATCCACCCGAAGCAGGCGGTAGTTGGGTGCGTTTGCGTTGGTATGCAGGTACAGGTGCCCGCGGTACAGCTCGCCGGAGAAGAGAGCCTCCTCGCCCTCGACCAGCGTCGTCCAGCGGCCGGTGGAGCGGTCCAGGAGGTACAGGTCGGTGCGCGTCCACCCGACGGCGACGCTGACCAGCAGGTGCCGCCCATCCTGGGAGAGGTGGACCCCGGGCCAGTCCTCGGGTTCCCGACCTTCTCCGAAGACCCGTTCATCGTGGGCCGGATCGCTGCCCAGGGCGTGGAAGAAGACGCACCGGTGGTACTGGGCCTGCCCGTCGGGCACCGTCTCCGGGTCCGGATATCGGGTGTAGTAGAAGCCGCTGCCGTCGGGAAGCCAGGCCAGGCTGCAGGCCCGGGTGTGGGGGATCTCCTCGATGGTGGTGCCGCAGTCCACATCCAGGACGCGCAACAGGCTGCGCTCGTCGCCGCCCGAGGACCGCCCGTAGGCCAGGCGGCGCCCCTGGCGGTCCGGGTAGTACCAGTCCAGGGCCTCGGTCCCCTCGGCACTCCAGCGATTCGGGTCCAGGACAACCCTCTCCGGGGCCTCCGGAGAGCCCTCGCGGAGATACAGCACGGCGTGGTCCTGGTCACCCTGGCGGCGCAGGTAGAAGTAGCGCCCCTGTCGGGGATGGGGGGTCCCCAGGCTGCCGATGGACAACAGGCGTTCCAGGTGGCGGCGCAGGACAGGCCTGCGGGGCGAGGCCTCCAGAGCGGCCCGCGTCAGGTGGTTCTGGCGGGCCGTCCAGGAGGACACGGCGTCGCTGTCCGCGTCCTCCAACCAGCGCCACTCGTCGGTCACGGTCACCCCGTGGTAGACATCAGTCACGGGGGCAGGTGTCTCGGGCAAGGAACCTCCACGGGGACACGGGCTGAGCAGGCGGTTCAACAGACGGAACCGTGGTGGCAGTCGGGATGATTCTGAGGAAGGCCGCCCCTTGTCGACTCCCAGGCGGATGAAGCCAGGACGCCATCCGACTGCCACCACGGTGAACCTGTAGCATGATTATAGCAGAGTTCCCGGATCTTGAGGTGAACCGGGTCCTGTCCGGGCCCGGTCCCCCCCGTCCTGGGACCGCAGGGGGGTGGGGTGTCCCTCCGGGTCGATGGCCACGAAGGTCACCTCGGCCTCGGTCACCCGGACGGGCGCCTGGTTGCGGCGTTCCGCCTCGACCTCGACCCGGACCGTGATCGAGGTCCTTCCCAGGCGGGTGGTCCGGGCGTAGAAGCTGACCAGGTCGCCGACCAGCACGGGTTCGTGGAAGACCACCTCCTTCATGGCCACGGTGACGATCTGGTGGTCGGTCCTCCGAATGGCCTCCAGACCGGCGGCCTGGTCGAGGTGGCTCAGGATCACGCCTCCGAAGACGGTCCCCCAGGGATTCGTGTCGCGGGGCATCATCAGGACCCGGATGGTGGGTTGCAGGTCGGGCTCGGGCATGGCCCGGACCTTCCCTTGAGAGGCTCGTGCTCCTGCCCGCCCGGCCGGATGGAGGAAGTCGACCGGGTTCGTTCAATAGGACTCCTCACTTGCGTTCACGTGGAGGCACCCATGGCCGAGACCGCTGATTTCCCCCAGGTCACCCCGTCGTCGCTGTGCAACGACTTGCTGGAACTGGTTCGTCAGGTTCGGGACGGCGAGGCTGAGTCCGAGTCGCTCCGTCAGGAAGCCCGGCACAGGCTCGAGGAACTGGCGGGATTGCGCGAGGCGACCATGGCCCGCATCCAGGCTCAGGGTCCGGAACACCTGCAGGCCCACTCCGAGAGCATCGCCGCCCTGCATGCCTCCTTCCAGGACATGGAGTCTGCCCTCAACGAGGCCATCCGCTACGCCGAGACCGGCCAGGGGGCTGCCTTCCAGGGGGCCGTTCGAGGCCTCTTCAAAGCGGGCTACTCCAGCCAGGCCTCCTTCGACGCCTACCAGCGCTCGGAAATGGCCCACGGTCCCACGGACTACCCTCTGCTGAACCTGCTTCATCGCCTGGTCGATGGCTTCGTGGCAGGTCAGGTTGCGCGCGAGGATCTGGATCAGGGTCTGCGGGGTGCGCTGGACATGACCCGGGCCGCTTCCCGGGAGATGCGCGCCTCCGAGCCTCCCAACGACCACAAGGAGGCCCTGGCCCGAGCCTACGACCATCTGGCCAGCGTGCTCGAGAAGGTGGCTGCGGCCGTGGACAGTGGCGCCGAGGTGGTGGCCGAGGCCCTGCACGAGGCCTCCCTGTCGGCGCGAGGCGTGCGCACCGCCATGGAGGCCGTGGTCTACCACGACTCGACGGCGGGCCCCACCCGGATGGCCCACGCCAACCTGGTCCTGAGGATGGCCGAGATGCACCAGCGCGGGGCCCTGCCCGGCGAGACCCTGGCCCGGGGCCTGGAGGTCTTCCGGACGAGTCAGAAGGAACTGCTGGCCGAAATCGAGGCCATGGCCTCGATCCCTTCGGGGTCCGACGGCGTGACGCGGCAGATGGAGCCCACCCGTCAGGCCTTCGCGGCCCACTGGGAGGCCCTGGCCCTGTTCGAGCGCTATCTGTCGGGGGATCATGAATCCTACGGGCCGGCCCGTCAGGCCCTGATCCAGGCTGCCGAGGCCCTGGCCGACTGCCAGGAGGCCTTCGAGAGCATCGGCGAGCGGGCCAACAAGCTTCCCTGCGTGCGCTGCGGGACCCTGAACGAGCCGGGGAACCGGTCCTGCTCGGCCTGCGGCGCCCAGTTGCTGATGCCGGCAGGCATGGGGGCCTCCTCGTCCACCATGTCCTTCCAGGAGGAGGGCGGCGAGGCCCTGGTCGGCGGCGAACTGGTGATGACCGACAATCTCCTGCGTCTCTTCGAGGGCGTCAACGCCGTCGCCGAGCGGCGCATCACCGCGGAGGAGTTCGACGACCTGGTCGACTGGTTCGAGAACCTGGTCGGCGACAACCTCCTGGAGCTGCCGCCCGTGCCCGAATTCAGCCGGGAGGGCCTGAATCGGGAACAGGTCGGGCAACTGCTGCAGGTCGAGGCGCAGATCGCCGCTTCGCGGGAGGATATCGCGACCGGCGCCCAGGACCTCCTGCACGCCCTCGCCGAGATGCGTCTCTTCGGCCGGGATTCCGAGACGATCCACCTGGTGGAGGGGGTGCGCATGGTCCGCGACGCCTCGGTCAAGGTGCAGTCGGCCCAGCGCCTGATCGAGGAACTGGTCGAGGCCAACACCCCTGTCGAGTCCTAGCAAAGGGGCCACCGTGGCCCGGAAATCAGGGATCGTGAAGAGTGAGACGCTGCGCCTGGGCCAGTTCCTGAAGTGGACTGGCATCGTGGGCACCGGAGGTGAGGCCAAGGCCTTGATCCAGGACGGTCGGGTCCTGGTCAACGGAGAGGTGGAACTCCGCCGCGGCCGGCAGTTGCAGCCCGGCGACCGGGTCGAGGTGGAGGGCCAGCATCTGCTGGTGCCCGAGAACCTGACCGGGCGGAACCACCTGGATCCGCCGCCTGGCGTGAGAACCGAGGGCGTCGAGGCGGGTCTGGATGCAAGGAAGGCGTGCATCGAGGAGCGGAGCGTAGTTGGAAGCTACGTGAGCACCGCAGAGGTGCGCCTGACGACGCAGACGGGCCCGGATCGGCGGCCGAATGCCACGGTAGGTGGCGGATTCAGGAACCAGGACCGATCTTGACCGGCGCCGATCTTCCCGGTCTGGGGCGGCATAGCCCCCGCCTGAAGGCCCTGCGCCACCTGGACACACCCTCGGGTCGGATCCAGGCCGGCCGCTACCTGGTGGAGGGAGTTCGTGTGGTGGGGGAGGCCCTGGCCGCGGGGCACCAGTTGGAATGGTTGCTCGTGGCCGAGGGGGGGGCGCCGGCTGCAGAGGCCCTGGCCCGGCGTGCCCGAGACCTGGGCGTTGAGGTCTGGAGCCTGGACGCCCAGGTCCTGGAACGGCTCTCTCCGACCCGCAGCAGTCAGGGCCTGCTGGGCGTGGCCCGTCTGCCCTCCTGGTCATTGCGTGACACCCTGGGTCGGGACCTGGTCGTGGTTCTCGAGGGAGTCCAGGATCCCGGCAACGTGGGCACGCTGGTGCGCACGGCTCGGGCCGCCGGAGCCGGTGGGGCCATCCTGGTCGGCGGGGCCGACCCCTTCAGTCCGAGGGCGGTGCGCTCGGCGGCAGGGACCCTATTCCAGTTCCCCGTGGTTCGCCTGCAACCCGAAAGAACGCCGGAGGTCCTGGCCGGCCTGGAGTCGGGCGGTCATGCCCTGGTGACGGCCGAGGCCCACGGAGGGCAGGATCTCTACGCCAGCACCCTGCCGCCTCGACTGGCCCTGGTCATGGGCGCGGAGGTCCAGGGGATTCCCAGCCCCTACCGGGACCGGGCGCGCCTCCGGGTCAGCATTCCCCTGGCCCCGGGCTGCGAGTCCCTGAATGTGGCCGCCGCCGCGGCTGTGCTGCTCTTCGAGTTCCGCCGGCGCTCCCTGGCCGGTTGCATCGCTCCGCCCTGAGCGGTCGTCGGGCACCCGGTTGCCGACGAGTGTGAACGGGATGTTTCCTGCGTTGCGCCCCTGGTACGTCTGTGCTATACTCCGCACGTGTTCTGACAGCGTCTTGGAGGGCGTTTCGGCCTGGGGCCGATTCCGGGTGCAGGTCGGTACAGGACCCCGGGACCCTTCTTCTCCAGCTTCAGGCGTCTCGGATTCTCGGACACCAGACGGGAGGCCACGACCATGAGTTCCAACCCGCAACTGTTCTGGGAGATTTTCACCGCCACCGGATCGCCGACCGCGTACATCCTGTATCGCAACCTTCTTTCCGAGCCCTCGGAGTCCTAGTCGTGTGGCCATCCTGGTAGGGATGGCCGGGCGCTGATGGCAGGGGAGCCCGCTCCCGAGAGGAAGTGGCGCCCGCGACCCTGGTGGTCCCGAGAAACCTCGGCGTGCCGCGCGGGCTCGACAAGGCGCACGATGCCGCTTCAACCGAGGGAGTCAGTTCCAGTCCCCATGCGCTTCCCTAGAGTCCTGATCCTCATCCTGGTGGTCACGACGGTGGTCATGAGCGGTTTCCTCAAGCCGGCAGCGGCCGACCACAAGGAACTCAAGATCCAGGCCGACCGGATGGACTACGACGACACCCGCAAGCAGGTTCGCCTGATCGGCCACGTGCGCATCCAGTCCGGGGATACCGTCATGACGGCGCCCTACGCCCACTACCATACCGAGAAGGAGATCGCCGAATTCCAGGGAGGCGTGCGCCTGACCCAACCCGGTTCCACCCTGGTCGGCAACCGCATGAAGGTCTGGTATGGCGAGCAGCGGGCGACGCTCAACGGCAGCGTCCGCCTGGTCACCGAGAGGCCCCCCGGGGGCGAGGCCAGGACTCCGGCCGTGCTGGTCTGCAACGAGTTGGAGTATCGCTGGGTCGCAGGTCTCGGCGAGGCTCGCGGCTCGGTCAAGGTCCGCCAGGGCCAACGCAGGGCCTTCGCGGATCGGGCCCGCTACGACCGGGCCGCTGAAACCATCGAGGTGTCAGGTCAGGTTCGCTTCGAACAGGGGCAGGATGACTGGCTCACCAGCCAGACGGCCGTGGTCCACCTCAGGACGGAGACCATCGTGGCCCAGGGGCAGGTGGTCGGACGCTTCCTGATCCGGCAGCAGCCGAACCCACCGGCCCAGGCCGTCCCGGAGATCCCTCCCGCGGAGGCCCTGGAGCCGGAGATCCCCCTGCGACCGGTGGATGTCGCCCCGCCTCCGGGCCTGCCCGGCCTGGAGGAATAGCCCCCGCCCCGGGGCAGGGGTCGTCTTCCGAGGCAAGAAAGCACTGGCGATGAATCGAATTCTACTGACCCTGGCCTTCCTGTGCCTGACGAGTCCCGTCCTGGCCGAGCCCCTGCCCATGCCGACCCCCGCCGCGGGGCGGATTCTCGGGGGCACCCGCGAGCCTGCCGAGTCCCGACCCGCGTCGGGCATCACCCTGGCCGAGCTGCAACCTGCGGAGCTGGCCTTCGTGACTCGTGGGACGCTGTGCGGCTGGCAGGCGGGCGAGGTCGACGCGGCTCAGGCCCGACAGGCCCTGGAGGGGTTGCTGCGGGTCCCCGTCGAGCCGGAGTCCTACGAGGCGTCAGCGGCAGCCCGCGCCCTGGCGGAGGGCGCTCTGGCCTTCCGCAGGTCGGATCCCGACCTGGCCCGGCGGCTGGTCGATCGCGCCGAAGAACTGCTGCAACCGGTGGAGAACTGGTTGCAGGACCACGGAAGGTTTGCCAAGGTCCACGGGTTCGAGGAACCGATCTGGGTTCGCGGACGCCCGGAGGTCCTGGCTCAGGCGGTTCTGGCCTGGATCGCCCTGGAGGAGGGGGGAGCGAACCCCGCGCGCCGGCAGGCCGTCGAGAAGGCCGCGGAGGGCCTCAAGACCCTCCTGCGCGGGGAGTTCTCGCGCTACCCCTTTGGGGCCCACCTGTCGGCGGTCACCCTGGAGGGGCGGCCCCGCACCTTCGTGTCGCCTGCCACGGGAGGACCGGTGGCGGGTCTGTCCTGGATCGTCGAGCGCAACTACACCGTGTGCGCCCTGAGCCGGGCGGCGCGCATGCTCGACAACCCGGCCCTGCTGGATTCGGCGCGCCGCGAGGGCCTGGGGGGACTGGCCCAGATGGCGGTGTCCGGGATCATTCCCTACGGATTTGCGCCTCGTCCGGAAGTCGAGGTCTCCACGCCGCTGGGCGTGGCCGCCGTGGTCGAGAACCTGGCGGCCCTGCAGGAGGCCTCGGGCGCGCCGGAGTTCTCCGCCCTGACGGGCCTGGCGGCAACCCGTCTGCACGGCGAGGGCCCCCTGTATCAGGCGGCCCGCAGGCTGGTTCTCCGGAGGGTGGCCCAGGCCGGTGCGCAGAGGTGGGATGGGGCCCGGGATGTGTGCCGACCCTTCGCCTACCAGACCGTCGAGGCCGAGCACGGCCGGGCCGTCGAGAAGGCCTTCGAGGCCGTGCCCATCCGCTATCCCGGCGGGACCCCGGGCCACCTGGCCGTGGTGGGTCGGGAGAACATGTTCTGGATGCGCTTCGACGTCGACCGCGAGGATGAGTACTTCTTCCATCTCTCCTTCCTGAAGAGCGCGGTGTCGGGCGGTCTGGTCTCGGTGATGATGAGGATCGATGGCGACCAGATCTTCCAGGTGAACCTGGGCGGTGCCACCGACGATCCCTTCGTGGACGTCGACCGCGTCGCCGGCCCGCGCCATCTGCGCCAGGGCCCCCATTCCTTCGGAATCCGATTCTCCGGGCTGCTCATGCGACAGCCGGCGGTCCTGGACTCGGTGCTGGTCCACCCCGCCGTGGGACGGCGTTGGCTGCGCTTGAAGGACGGGCGCAGGATCCTGGCCATGAAGAGCCTGGCTGAGGACCCCCTGCGCGTGCGCATGGAGGAACTCGAGCACGAGGGCTCGCCGGACTGGACCCTGGTGAGCGGGATGGGTACCACCGTGCAACCCCGGTTGTCGACGGACCGTCGCGGACGGGTCTGGCTGGAGATGCCTGCGGGCGGCGTGGCCTTCCTGGAGTGGAAGGGGGCCATCCCCGGCGTTGAGGAAGTGGACTGGGAGGAGGAACGATGATCTTCCTGGCTCAGGAGACCTTCGAAGCCTACAAGGGAATCGCCGGGCACCCCTCCATGTCGCTGGACAACCCCTTTGAGCCCAACCGCCTCCTCCAGCAGGGGAACTTCTTCTACCCCTTCGCGGGGCACACCCTCGAGAACACCGTCATGTGCCTGCTCGCGGCCCTGGTGGTGCTATGGGTCTACCACCGGGTGAACAATGCTCCGCTGTTCCTGAACATCTCGGTCAGCCTGTTCGCGCTGGGAGCCGTCAACCTGGTCTTCTTCCGGACGGCCTTCCCCCAGGCCCTGGGTCTGGTGGGCGCTGGGGTCAGCCTGTTCTTCGTGATGGTCAACCTCTGCGCGATCCTCTGCGTGGCCTCGGTCCAGAAGCTCCCCTACTTCGGATTGGACGAGAAGGTCCTGTCGGATCCCGGCGATGGATCGGTCCGGCCGTGGGTGATGTTCGTCATGGCTGCGCTGGTCGTCCTGACTCCCTTCAAGATGGTGGAGGACCTGTGGCGGTTCCTCTCGGCCATGACGGACAACATCGCCTTCCTCGCCTACGTGGTGGTGGCGGGGGTGATCGTCCTGGCCGGCATGGTCGGCAACCAGTTGCTGCCCTGGCGCGTCCTGACCGAGCACCCGATCCTCGGGGGAGGCTTCATGCGGGAGCTGGCTCCCATCTTCAGCATGCCCGGACCGGCCACCCGTGGAGAGGTCATGTTGGTGGGGATGACCACCTTCGTGGCCTATCTGGCGGTGGTCTTCCTCTTCAAGGAGAAGGTCAGCGGGGCCGACCTGTTCGGCCTGTTCGTGGTGGCCACCCTGGCCTTCAACATCATCCGCGCGGAGCTGGCGCGCTCGGCGAAGGTCGGTGTCGTCGAGAAGAGGCCCCTGCGCCGGAGTCCCTGGAACTAGAAGACTGACCACTGGAGGCGCCGTGAACTGTCCCGTCGGCCTGACCGAAGCCCGCCATCCCCAGAGTGTCTGCCTGGACCGTCTCCCGGTCGGCGAGATCCTGGACCTGATGAATCGCGAGGACGAGCGGGTGGTGCACGTGGTCCGTGAGGCCCTGCCGGCCCTGACCTGCCTGGTGGAGGCCGCAACCCGGAGCCTGCAGGCCGGAGGCCGCCTCTTCTACGTCGGCGCCGGCACCAGCGGTCGCCTGGGCGCGCTGGACGCCGCCGAGTGCCCCCCGACCTTCGGAACTCCACCCGACAAGGTGCAGGCCGTCCTGGCGGGTGGAATGGAGGCCTTCGGGAGGGCCGTCGAGCACGCCGAGGATGACCCCGTCGAGGGGGCCGCGGAGCTGGACCGTCGAGGCCTGGCCCGGGTCGATTTCGTCCTGGGGGTGTCCGCGTCGGGGAGCACACCCTTCGTGATCGGTGCCCTGCGTCGGGCCCGCCTGGTGGGGGCCGGGACCGGTGCGCTCTTCTGCAACCCCGGGGCCCCCATGGCCACCGAGGCCGACCACCCGGTCGTCCTCCCGGTCGGTCCCGAAATCCTCACCGGTTCCACGCGCCTGAAGGCCGGCACGGCCACCAAGATGGCGCTCAACATGGTCTCCACCGGGGTCATGGTCCGTCTGGGGCACTGTCTGGGCAATCTCATGGTCGACGTGCGGGCCAACAGCGCCAAGCTCCGGGAGCGGCAGATTCGGATCCTGGCCGAGACCGCCGGGGTGTCCGCGGAGGAGTCGCGGGCCTTCCTGGTCCAGGCCGATTGGGATCTGCGCCGAGGCCTGGCCCTGGCCGGTATGGGCGAGAGCGCCTTCGGCCCCGAATCGCCGGAGCCTCGCTGAGGCGGTGTCGGTGCGGTCCGTCCTGGTGCTCCTCGGGCTCCTGATGGCCTGGGCGCTGCGTTCGCCCGGAGTCGCCGCGGCCCCCGACGCGTCCGTCGAGGTCGCCGTCCTGCGCTCGGCTCCAACCCTGAAGGTCTCCGGATGGCGTGGCGAATGGGACCTGGCAGGGGCCGGCAGCGTGCTGGGCCGGCTGGGTCTGGAGGTCCGCTGGCTGGAACCCGCCGACCTGCAGGCGGGAGCCTGGAAGGGGCGGCTGCTGGTCCTGCCGGACGTCCGCCTGATGTCGCAGGCCACGGCCGACGCCATCCGGCAGCACGTCGCCTCCGGGGGGAGGATCCTGGCCACGGGCCAGACCTCCTATCGTGACGAGGAGAACCGGCCGCTCCAGCCGTCCGGAT
>CAZQPM010000040.1:0-15927 GCA_964595195.1 uncultured Burkholderiales bacterium
GGCGACGGGCTCGTCCAGCAGCAGGACCCGGGGGGCCAGGGCCAGCACCGCGGCCAGGGCCACCCGCTGCTGCTGCCCCCCCGACAGGGCCAGGGGACTGCGGTCGGCCACCTCCCCCAGGCCCATCCGGGTCAGGGTCGCCTGGACCCGGGGGATCATCTCCTCCCGGGGCACGGCCAGGTTGCCCAGGCCCCAGGCGACCTCCTCGCGCACGGTGGGACAGACGCCCGAGAGCTGGCTGGTGGGCTCCGAGAAGAGCAGCCCGACCCGGACCACCCGGGCGGCCGGGTCCAGCCGGCCAGGATCCCGGCCGTCCACCGCCACCCGCCCGCGCCGCTCGCCCCGCACCAGGTCGGGCACGAACCCCGCCAGGACCTGCAGCAGGGAGGATTTGCCGGCCCCCCCGGCACCCACCAGGGCCACGGCCTCGCCGGGGAGCACGGCGAAGGAGAGGTCGTGCAGGCAGGACTCGGAGGACCCGGGCGGGGCGTAGTGCAGGTGCTCGACCTGGATCATGGGAGGAGGCGCGCTCCCAGGAGGGCCAGGCTCAGCAGCAGCAAGCCCTGGAACCAGGGGTCCCAGCGGGTGGCCGGTGGATCGGTCAGGGTGGTGCGCCGCCCCCGGGCCCCGAAGCCTCGGGCTTCCAGGGCCAGGGCCCGGTCCTCGACCTCGGAGAGGGCGCTCAGGAGCAGCGGTCCGGACACCGGCACCAGGGCCCGCAGGCGCCCGAGGAGCCCGCGCCCCGTGGGCCAGGCGCGGGCGGTCTGGGCCTCCAGGATCTCGCCGGTCCGGCGCAGCATGGTGGGGACCAGGTGCAACGAGGCCAGCAGGACGAAGGTCAGGCGGTGGGGGAGGCCGCGGCGCTCGAGGTCGCCCATCAGATGGTCGGGGCGCGTGGTCAGCAGCAAGAGGATCACCGACTCCAGGATGACCAGCACGCGGAGGGCCAGGCCTGCGGCCTCGAAGGCCGCCGCCGTGGACCAGCGGAAGGGTCCCCAGGTGGCGCCTGCCGAGCCTGCGAAGAGGCCATTGACCAGGACCATCGACAGGGCCAGGGGCGCCACCAGGGCGGCCGTCACCCGGCCGAACTCCAGTCCGAGCCCTCCCGCCAGGGCCAGGCCCAGGAGGACCGTGGCCAGCAAGGGTAGCGTCAGCATGGGAACCTGCAGGCCCTGGTGGGAGCCAGGCGACAGGGCCGACGTCGGCCACGCCGGGCAGTCGACCGTCACGAAGCCGGCTGGCAGGGTCGTCGCCGCCAGGGTGCAGGTCAGCACCAGGAGCCCCTTGGTCGCGGGCGCCAGGCGGTGCAGGAAGCCCTGACCGGGGCGGTAGAAGCCCGAGGGAGCCGCTGTCGGCACGCTCACGCGTCGGTCTGCGGATTCCGGAGGGCTTCCCAGCCAACCGGGCAGGGCCGGCGGGCGCAGCTCGCCCAGGGCCGCACCCTGCGGGAATCGGTGGCGCAACCTCCGCGGCAGGGCGGCCAGGAGCGGCTGGATCAGCAGGAAGCTGATCATCTTGTCCAGGGGGTCCGTGGCCAGGCTCTGGACCAGGCTGGCCTCCAGGCGGTCCAGTCCCAGGGAGCGCAGGAGGGCCACGACCAGGTCGGTGCCGCCTCCCGTCGTGCCTCCGAAGAGCCATGCCGAGAGGGGAGCCGACAGGGTGGCCGCCACGATGCCCACCCCCAGGCCGGCCAGGGCGGCCAGGGCCGGCGCCCTGAACAGGCCGCGCCGGGCCAGCCAGCCGCTCAGGCCACCGATCACGGCCGCCACCGGCATGAAGGCCAGGCCGACGGGGCTGGTCAAGGCGGCGAAGACCAGCGTGCCCAGCGCCCCGGTCAGGGCGCCCGCCACCGGACCGGCCAGGGCCGCCACCAGGACCGTGCCCAGGGAGTCCAGGTACAGTGGGATCCGCAACCACGCCGTCAGGGACCCCGCCGCCACGTTGATGGCCACGGCCAGGGGGATCAGGGCCCAGGTCCGAGTGTCCAACCTCACCTCCAGGGGTTCTCAGTCCGGGGCGACGGGCCCTCCAGCCGGGTCCAGCTCGCAGGTCGGGAATCTTCGCGGTCCTGGAGCAGGGATTCCCTCGGCTGGACAGCGAAAGGGGAGCGCGGCCTGGGGGCGCCGACTCGCGTAGGAGCCGCCGCCAGGGGGGGACTTCGGAGGCCACGGCGTTGCGGAGTTTCTGGACCCAGAAGGTCACCCTGAGCACCTGGACGCGCCCGCTGGGCGAGGCGATTCCAGACGACGAGGATCGAGTCCGGATCGGCGTGGATGCAGGCACCTGCCATCTGCGCCTGGTTCACCTGCACGGTCAGCAGACCCGGCTGGACCGGGCCGTCCTGCGCTCGCTCCCCGCGGACGAGCGCGAACGCGGAGCCGCCCTGCGCACCAGCCTGCGAGAGATGCTGGGAGGCCACGGCGGAGAGTACCAGGTCACGGTGGGCATGCAGGGGGCCCGGGTCTTCACCCGACACCTGCACCTGCCACGGATGTCCCCCCAGGAACTGTCCGTGGCCGTTCCGATCGAGGTCGAGAACTCGTTGCCCTTCCCCCTGGATGACGCGATGCACGGCTTCGTGGTCGGCGAAGCCCTGGATCGCGATCCCACCCGGCGAGGCGTGACCTTCGTCGCGGCTCCGCGCAGCACGTTCAGTCCGCTGCTGAACCTGCTGCGCGAACTGACGGGCGTGCAGAACGTGACGATGGAGATCCCCGCCTTCGCCCTGGCGCGCCTGACGGGCGTCGCCGATGGCAACGCGGACAGCCAGTTCACGGTCCTGGTGGACGTCGGGGCCCGCTTCACCCACGTCGGTTTCGCGCGCGAGGGGATGGTCTACCAGGCTCGGGACTTCGAGGCGGGGGGCGAGGACTTCACGCGCAGCCTGCAGGTCGCCCGCGGGCTCACCAGGGACCAGGCGGAGCAGATGAAGGTGGAGGAACCCCTCCTGGATGACCCCCGCCGCCGTTCCTGGCTGGAGCCGTCCCTGACCCGCTGGACTCGTGAAGTCCAACGCTCGGTGGAGTACTTCCGCTATCGCCTCCCCGTGGCGCCGCTGCGGATCGATCGCCTGCTGCTGACCGGGGGAGGAGCCCTGCTCCAGGGATTGGGGCAGCATCTGTCCACGGCGCTGGAGGTCCCCCTGGCGCCCTTCCCGGGCCTGACCCTGGAAGGAGAGGAACACGCCCGCGCCGAGCTGGCCGCGCGGCCTGCCCTCTTCCACGTCGCGGCGGGTCTGGCCCTGCGCCCGGAGAAGACGTCATGAGCCTGGAAGTCCTCGACTGCCTGAACCGACAGGGCCTGCTGCTCCCTGAGGAGCTGGAGGCCGCGTCCCAGGCCGCCGGGCAGACCGGCGAGTCCCTGGGGTCCTACCTGGTCCGGACCCAACCCGGGAATCTCAGGCTCCTCGAGGCCTTGGAGAGGGTCTACGGCGCACCGCGCGTCGACCTGTCGGTTCACGAACCCGACGGGATGGCCCTGAGCCTGGTCCACGAGGACACCGCCCGGCGCCTCCTGATCGTGCCGATCGTCCAGGTCGCCGGGCGCCTGGCCGTGGCCATGCAGGATCCCCTGGACCTGGAGGCCCTGGACTACCTGCGCTCGCTGACCAGCCTGGAGATCGAACCCCTGCTGGCCACGCGGGAGGAGATCCTCGACGCCCTGAACCGGTTCGCGCTGGTGGGCGACCTGGCCGAGATCGTGGTCTCCACCGCGGAGGACCTGGAGGCCGAATCCCGCAAGGAGGAGGAGATCGAGCAGACCCTCCTGTCGGAGGTGGACGACCGGCCCGTCGTGCGGCTGGTCAACACGATGCTGCGGGATGCGGTCAACAACCGGGCCAGCGACATCCACCTGGAGCCGGGCGAACACCGCCTCTTCCTGCGCTATCGCGTGGACGGCGTCCTGTACGAGGCCCCGCCGCCTCCATTGGCCTGGGCCCGGGCCATCGTCTCCCGCATCAAGATCCTGGGTTTCATGGACATCGCTGAACGCCGGCTCCCCCAGGATGGCCGCTGCGTCCTGCACTTCCAGGGCCGGCAGATCGACCTGCGGATCTCGATCCTTCCCTGCATGCACGGCGAAGGCGTGGTCATCCGGCTCCTGGACCGCGGTAGGACGCAACTGCGCCTCGAGGACCTGGGCATGGACGAGGCGCTGCTGGAGGGGCTGAGGCGCTGCGTCTCGCGCCCCAACGGGATCGTGCTGGTGACCGGCCCCACGGGGTCGGGCAAGAGCACCACGCTCTACTCGGTCCTGGAGAGCATCCGGACCCCGCACAAGAAGATCGTCACCCTGGAGGACCCGGTGGAATACACCCTGGAAGGGGTCTTCCAGGTGCCCGTGCGCAGCGAGATCGGCCTGACCTTCGCGCGCTGCCTGCGCTCGGTCCTGCGCCACGATCCGGACATCATCATGGTCGGCGAGATTCGCGATTCCGAGACGGCCGAGATGGCGGTCCGCGCGGCCCTGACGGGGCACGTGGTCCTCTCGACGCTGCACACGAACGACGCGCTGTCGGCCATCACGCGCCTGGTCGACCTGGGGGTGCCCCGCTATCTGGTCGCCGACACGCTGCGCGGGTCGGTGGCCCAGCGCCTGGTGCGGCGTCTGTGCCCGGACTGCAAGGTTCCAGAACGCCCCGACCTGGCCGCCCTGCGGATCCTGGACCCCGAGGTGGGCCCGACCGAGGGCCCCGTCTACCTGCCCGGCCCGGGAGGCTGCTCGAGTTGTGGCAACATCGGCTTCCGGGGCCGGATCGGGGTCTACGAGTACGTGGAGATCGACCCGGCGACGCGCGACGCCCTGCTGACCGCCGGTTCCGATGAGGAGTTCAAGAGCCGGGTCCACCAGATCCGCTACCAGACGATGCGCCGGGACGGTCTGCGCAAGGTCCTCCAGGGCCTGACCTCCTTGGAGGCGGTGACCCTGGCCACGGTGGGACGCTGATGGCGGCCCCCAGCTTCCGCTACACCGCCCTGGATGCCTCCGGTGCCCGCCGGGAGGGCCAGATCGAGGCCCGGGACCGGGCTGGGGCCATCGACCAGCTCAAGGCCCGCGGACTGGTCATCACGGAACTCCAGGAGGGCGCCGCGCCGGGCGCTTCGGGCTGGCGGGCCGGACTGAACCGGGTCTGGAGGCGACGCCTGTCCTGGCGGGACCTGGCCCTGTTCACCCGGGAACTGGCGGCCCTCATGGCGGCGGGACTGCCGGTGACCCGGGCCATCGAGGCCCTTCTGGAGGACCAGGAGAACAGCAGCCTGTTCCGGGGGCTGATCAACATCAAGCACAGCGTGGAGGGCGGGCAGTCGCTGTCCAATGCCCTGCGTCAGCAGCCCCATCTCTTCCCCGCCTTCTTCGCCAACCTGGTGGAGGCCGGCGAGCAGTCGGGCGAGCTGGTCCGGGTGCTGGATCGTCTGGCGGCCTATATCGAATGGGTGGAGTCCATGCGGCGTCGAGCCGTGGGCGCGCTGATGTATCCCGTCCTGGTGGTGGTCTTCTCGGGATTCCTGGCCATGGGCCTGATCCTCTTCCTGCTGCCCCGCTTCGCCCAGACCTACCGGACCCTGGGGGCGGAACTGCCGCTGCCGACCGCGATCCTGCTGAAGTCCTCGGCCTGGTTGGGACAGAACGGGTGGTGGGTGATCCTCCTGGGGATCGCCCTGGGGTTCGTGGTCCGGAGGTTCATGAGGACCGAGAAGACCCGGCTGGCGCTCTCCCGGGCGGTCCTGCAGGTTCCCTGGATCGGCCCCCTGGTGGCGCGCTTCGCCATCACCCGCTTCTCGCGCACCCTGGCGATGCTCTACCAGGGGGGAATCCCGATCCTCCTGGCCCTGGACATCTCGGCGCGGACCTGCGGGAACGTGGTCTATCAGCGGGCCCTGGTGCCCTGCCGCGAGGCCGTCAGCTCGGGGGGGACCCTGGCGGCGGCCCTGCGGGCCACGGATCTCTTCCCGTCCGTGATGATCCACATGATCGACGTGGGCGAACGCGGCGGCGGTCTGGTCGACATGCTGAACCGGGCGGCGGACTTCCACGAGGGAGAGATGCACGACCGGGTGCAGGCGCTGTCGACCTTCCTGGAACCCCTGCTGATCGTCTGGGTGGGCCTCCTGATCGGCGGCCTCCTGATGGTCCTCTTCCTGCCGATCATGAACCTGAACCAGATCCTCTAGAAGGTCTAGGAGGTCAGATGGATCCCCTCGTGCTTGTCGGAGCCGTTGGAGAAGACGCCGCTTCCTTCCGCGAGGCCCTCGGGTTGGCGGGCCTGCGCACCCTGGTCGCCGCGGATAGCCTGGAGTTCCTGCAGTATTGCCGCAGTTCGGGGCCCCAGGCCCTGTTGTTGGACACCCGTCTTCCCTGGCATTCCCCACCCGTGGTCTGCCGCCTGGTCCGTGCCCGACCCTCGCTGACCCGGGTCCCGTTCTTCGTGGTCTCCAGACCTGCCGAACGTCCCTTGGGAGAGCGGTGTCTGGAGGCCGGCGCCCATCGCGTCGTCGAGCCCTCGCAGGACATGAGCGCGGTCGTGGACATGCTGGTCCAGGCCCTGGGCACGCGCCCGGCACCCGCCGCGGACCCGGGGCGATGAGACCCGGCCGCGCCGGCGGCGTCGTGCTCGTGACGGTCCTGGCGGTGGTGGCGACCCTGGTGGTGCTGATCGACATGGCGCTGTCGGCCACCGCGCGCGAGGCCCTGGTCAACTCGGGGCGGACGGAGCGCATCGCGGCCTTCTATCTGGCCGAGGCCGGCCGTCAGCGGGCCCTGACCACCCTGGCTCGCTGCAACGCCTGGAACCACGAGGGGGTCTGGTTCCCCTGCGGCGGCGGGGAGTACCGGGTCCACGCCGTCAAGCAGACGGTCGCCCCGCTGGAGGACCACTGGACCCTGGACTGTTCGGGCAGGGTTCCCGGAGGTGCCGGGACCGTGGTCGAGACCGTGACCCAGGAGGTCCTGGTGACCCGCCAGGATGAGACCGTGATCGAGAAGCTCGAGGTCCTGGCCGACACCTGGAGGCGACTGTGAGGCGGCCCGGATTCACCATCTTCGAGGTCCTGGTCGCAGCGGGCGTGGGCCTCATCCTGGTCGTGGTTCTCCACGGATTCCTGGTCACCGGTTCCCACTTCGCGCTGGCGGCCGAGACCGAGGCGGCCTGGTCCTCCGGGCTGCAGGTCGCCCTGGACCGCCTGGTCCGTGAGGCCCAGCAGGCTCGAGGGCATCGGATCTACCTGGATCGGGCCGCCTGGCAGTCGGCCTCGCCCCTGAGCGCAGGCCTTCCCGGCTCCTGCCTGCGCCTGGTCTCGTCGGCCGGGACGGTCCTCTACTGGTGGGACGCGCCCAGCGGGGAACTGCGCTGCAGCCGGGAGGCCGAGCCTGGCACCGAGCGGATCCTGGCGCGCGGGATCGTGGCCTTCGAGGCTCGCTGCCTGCAGCCGGACCACCTGGGTCTCCTCCTGCGGCAGAGGTCTCCCGGAGACTCCTCCGGGGAGGCGGGCCCACTGCACACCCTGTCGACCTCGGTCTTCCACCGGAACTTCGACGGGTCCGAGGATTCCTGCGGACTTCCCGTCCGCCTGGCCCGGGGGGGCCCGGGAAAGGGGCCCACGTGAGGAAGCAGGGCTTCACCCTGGTCGAGGTGCTGGTCGCCGCCGCGATCCTGATGCTCTGCGCCGGCCTGCTGATGGAGGCCCTGGCCTGGGCTCGGGTCCACGCTGCCGTCACCCGCCATCGCCAGCGGGCCCTGGCCCTGGCCGCCGAGTCCATGGAATCAGCCCTGCGAAGGGGTTATCCGAGCCTGCCCGTCGGCACCTTTGTCACCCAGCGCCCCTTGGAGGACGACGGCTCCCTGCCGTGCACCTTGACCCTGACGGTGACGCAGGACACGGCCTGGCCCGACGTCCAGGGGTTGCGGCGGGTCAGCGTCCGGGGGGTCTGGGCGGAACCGCGGCTGAGCGGAACCCCCACCCTGCAGATCGATCTGCAGGGCATGATCGGCGACCCGGTACCCTGAAAGCCTGGCGCGGCGCCGTCTGCAGGAGGGGCCCCACCCGGCTCCCGAGAGGAGCCCTCCTGGCGAGCAGGAATCCCACTGGATGAGAATTCTCGTCCTGGGTCTCCTGTTCTTGTCCCTGGGTGCCTGCGCCGCAACTCCGGAAGTCCCGTCCGGGGCCGTCGCCTCGCCGGTCGGCCCGGCCGCCTCGCCGCCGCGCTCGGAGGCGTCGGTCGAGGTCAGCTTCGACGAGGAGGGTCTGCGGGTCCGACTGCGCGACGATGGACGGATGCGGGTCGAAAAGGGCGATTCCGTCGAGGAGTGGAGGTTGCCCGTCGAGGCCACCGAGCCGGTGCTGTCGGCCTTCCGCGCCAGCGGTCTTTTCGGTCGCGCCGCCCGGCCCTCCGAGAGCGGCGGTCCGCTGGCCCTGGGCCTGAGGGAGGGTGATCTGCACCAGGTGCGGGCACCCCGCACCCCGACGCCCGAACTCCGCGCCCTGGCGCAACTCCTGAAGGACCGGGTGCCGGGCCGGGAGGGGGTCGGCCCCGACGGCGTCTGGATCGCCGGGACCCTGATCCATGAAGACCTGGAAGGAGGGGTGTGGAAGGTCCAGGCCGGGCCCCAGCAGCACTTCGTCCTGGCCCAGGCCCCTCCAGGGTTCCAGTCGGGAGAGCGCGTCCGGGCCACGGGCCGGCCGGCTGCCGGCGACACGATGGGCATCCACATGGCCGGCCCCTACTACGAGGTCCTGACCCTCCGGCGGTCGCCGGCAGCCCCGGAAGCCGTGGCCTCGCCCCTGCGACCCGGCCCCACCGCGCCCTGAGCGTCCCCAACCCGCGCTCGATCTCCCGCACCCTCTGGCGAAGGTGGCCGGATCGGTGTATCTTTTGGACCGTAGCCGGACCAGCCCGCCGAAGCGAGCGGTGGTTCAGCTAAGGTCGGATTTCTCAACGGTCGGATTTCTCAACGGTCGGATTTCTCAACGGTCGGATTTATCAATGATCGGAGCGTGACGCGGGAAGTGAAGGAATACCAGGTTCCGGTAGGGGAAGGGCACTTCCTTTCCGTGGTCGAGGCCGGTCAGGGGCCGCCGGTCATGCTGGTCCATGGAGGAGCTGGTTCCTGGACCAACTTCACCCACCAGATCAAGGACCTCTCGCGCACCTACCGGGTCCTGGCCCCCAACCTGCGGGGACACGGCAAGTCCCCCTGGCCCGGCCCCTCGGACATCGACGACTTCTACCTCGACCTGACCACCCTGATCGACCGTTTGGACCTGCCGACGCCCTTCCACCTGGTCGGGCACTCCTTCGGAGGCTATCTGGCGGCGCGCTTCTCGGCCGAGTCCCCCGGCAGGGTCCTGAGCCTGGCCCTGCTGAACACCGCGGGGGACCTGCCCAAGGGCCTGGCCTACCGCTTCCTGGAGACCTTCAGCGGGGGCGCCGACCTGGTCCGGCACTACTATCCCTGGATGGTCAGCACCGGGTCGGACGTCGCCCGTTGCCTGACGCGCCGGACGCTCAAGCAGTGGGACTGTTGGGACCTTTATCCGCAGATCCAGGCGCCGACCCTGGTGGTCCTGGGGGGGCGGGACCCCCTGATCCCCCTGCGCAGGGGTCGGGATATGGCCGACCGGATCCCCCAGTCCCGCCTGGAGGTCCTGTCCCACGGAGGGCACGTCTCGATGGCCGAGAACCCCGAGACGATCACCCGTTGGCTCCTGGATCACATGGCCGGGGCCGGGACCCGGGGGGCTGCCTGCAGGGTCTGAGGTTCAGGGCCCCGGATCGGCAGGCGGGGCCTCCCGGTCGGCGGCGGATGCATCCCCCGCGGGGGCCGAGCCCATCAGGTCCTGGTACAAGCGCACGCGATGCTCGCGGCACAGGGGAAGGTTGTCCTGCAATCCCCCCACGGCGGCCACCACCACCCCCTTCCGGATCGAGGCCACGACGGCCACAAGCGAGCCCGCCAGCACCAGGGCCGTGGCCAGCAGGGCCGGCCCGGTTCCGTGGGCCGGGAACTGCAGCAGGCGGAGATCCTGAAGGATCGGGATCGAACTGACGTCCAGGGGCCGGGGCGCCACCAACCCGTAGATGCCGAAGACCAGGGTCAGGATCAGGAAGGACGGGTCCAGGCTGGACCAGGGCCGGACCCACGCCAGCCTCCCGGGTTGCAGGACGTAATGGTAGTCCCTTCCGGGGCTGCGATACTCCAAGACCCCGGGGACCTCGCGGACCAGGGTCCGGGCCACCTCGGCCAGGTGCCCCCGGGCCTCGCGGTCCTCATAGCTCTCGTCGGTGTCTCCCGTCGAGGCCACGCGGTATTCCCCTCGCAGCGCCAGTCCGAAGCGGATCGGCAGGAACCCCAGCAGGCTCTCCAGGTTCCACAGCGAGCCCTTGGCCCAGGCCACCAACCCGGCAAACAGGACGCCGGAGGCGACCAGGAACCACAGGGCGGCCAGCTCCAGGGTGCTCAGGCGGCGGACCTTGATCCAGGCGATCTCCTGGATCCTGAGCAGGGTGTCCCCGATCTTGATCCCCTGCGCTGCCATCAGGCGTGCCTCCCGGGTCCTGGGATGGGTGCGCGGGGCGTCCCGCGTCGCGAAGCCCTCACGTTCCGGCCTGGGCGCCCATCAGGGCCTCGGGGTTCAGACCCTGCAGGTCGTCGGGCAGGAACAGGCCGTCCCGGCGCAGCAGGACGTCATCGAACCAGACCTCGCCGCCCCCCTCCTGCAGCAGGACGTTGTCCCAGTGCACGGTGGAGCGGTTGTGGTTCTCGGCCTGCTCGTAGCATTGCCCCAGGGCCAGGTGCAGGCTGCCGCGGATCTTCTCGTCGAAGAGCGTGTCCCGCATGGCCTGGCGGATGTAGGGGTTGAAGCCCAGCGCGAACTCCCCGATGTAGCGGGCCCCCTCGTCCGAATCCAGGATGCGCTCCAGGGCGGCGGTGTCCGAGGAGGAGGCCTCCACGACCCGGCCCTCCCGGAAGACCAGGCGAACCCCGTCCATCGGGATTCCCCGGAAGAGCGTGGGGGTGTTGAACTGGATGACCCCGTTGACCGAGTCCCGCACCGGGGCCGTGAAGCACTCGCCGTCCGGGATGTTGCGCCGCCCGTGGCAGGACACCACGCCGACCCCGCGGATCGAGAAGGCCAGGTCCGTGCCGGGGCCCAGGATGCGCACCCGGTCGGTCCTGTCCATCCAGCGCACCAGGGGCCGGGCGGCCTTCTCCATGGCGGCATAGTCGGCCAGGCATACCTGGAAGTAGAAGTCCTCGAAGGCCTCGCTGGACATGTTGGCCTGTTGGGCCATCGAGGGGTTCGGCCAGCGCAGCACCACCCAACGCGTGTGCTTGACCCGTCGCTCCAGGTGGACCGGCTTCTGCCAGTGCTTCTCGAACAGGGCCATGCGCTCCGGAGGAACGTCGGAGAGTTCCGTGATGTTCTGGGCACCTCGCAGCGAGATGTAGGCCTGCATGGCCTCCATGCGGTGCAGTTCCAGGGCGCCCAGGAAGCGCATGCGCTCCTCCAACTGATCCAGGCTTCCCGAGAGCAGCATCTGGCGGGTGATCGCCGGATCCTTCACGTCCACGACGGGCAGGCCGCCTGCGGCGCTGACGGCCTCGACCAGGGCCGTCAGCATCCGGGCCGGGACGTGGGTGGCCTCGACCAGGACGCGGTCCCCGGGGACCACCCGGGTGGAGTGGCGGACCAGGAGTTCGGCAAGCCGGGCAAAGCGTGGATCGTTCATGGCGTCTCCCTGCAAGAAGGTCGGCCCCTGGCCGCCTGCGGGAACGTGGCCGGGGTCCGGCACGCCTTCGGTTCGGTCGGGAGGTTTCCTTCGGTCGGGAGGCTTGCTTCGGGCGGGCGGGTTCTGAGGAGCCCCTGGCCGGGGCGGCAGGAATGGAATTCCCGGGCCTTGAAGTGGCCGCCTAACGTGTATCCGCACGCAACCTGACCCGGCTCGGTGGTCCCGGGCGACCGGTGGGCCTGTCGGCCCCCTGGCGCCAGACAGGGGAGGGCCCGAGCGAAGGGGATTATTGAGATGGCCCGACTGCCCTTTCTGCTTTCCATCGTTCACGGCGGCTCCATGCTCCCTCGGGAGCTGGCTCCGCGGCTGGCCCTGTCCTCGGCGGACGTCTTCTTCGACTCCAACCCCTGGACGCGCGAGATCTTCGCCATGGGCGAGCTCGTGCAGGGACGCCTCGAGGTCGAGGTCGCCCGGGCCGTGATCGATCTGGACCGGGACCCCGGACACAGGCCTCCGGACTTCCAGGATGGCGTCGTCAAGACCGTCACCCGTTACGGCAAGAAGGTCTGGACGGAAGAGGGTCAGCCCACTCCGGACGAGGTGCAGCGCCTGATCGACCGCTATCATCGGCCGTATCACGAGATCCTGGAGCGGACGGCCTCCCGGGGCGGCGTGCGCATGGGCCTGGACTGCCACTCCATGGGACCCGTGGGCGCCCCCCTGGATCCGGACCCCGGCCTCGCGCGCCCCGTCTTCTGTCTGGGCAACCTGGGTGACGAGAAGGGCGAGGGCGATGGGATCACCTGCCGCCCGTCCTCCCTGCACGCCCTGGCGGCGGCCCTGGCCGAGGAGTTCGCCGACGTCCAGCCCGTGGGAGACCAGCCCCTGGTGGCCTTCAACAGGCCCTACTCGGGTGACTACATCCTCAGGCGCCACGGTCACGGCCGGACCCCCTGGATCCAGTTCACCATCAATCGCTCGCTGGCCCTGAAGAGCGAGCCGGAGGACCCGGGGACGGCCGAAGACGTGCCCGATTCGGATCGGGAGGTCATCTCCGAGTTGCGGGTCCGGATCCTCAGGACCCTGCGCCGCTTCGCCGAGAAGGTGGACTGACCGGCACCGGCGGAGGAAACCTCTGCCGAGCCGAGAATTCCGGCCCTGTCTTGGACGAACCGCTCTTTCAGTGCGTTCCCAACGTGTCCGAAGGCCGGCGCGAGCAGGTGGTGGAAGCCTGTGCCCGGGCCCTTCAGGGCGTTCCCGGCGCGCATCTGCTCGACCACTCCAGCGATCGGGACCACCACCGTTCGGTCTTCACCCTGGTCGGACGCCGCCGGCCCCTGCGCGAGGCGATGCTGGCCCTGTTCGCCGTGGTGGCCGAACACGTCGATCTGGCGCTGCACCAGGGCGCACACCCCCGCATCGGGGCGGTGGACGTCGTGCCCTTCGTCCCCGTCCTGGGGGCCTCGATGGAGGCAGCGCGGGAACTGGCCGACGAGGTGGCCCGCGAGGTGGCCTGCCGTTTCGAGGTGCCCGTCTACCTCTATGAGGAGTCGGCCACGAGTCCCCAGCGCCGCAGTCTGGCGTGGTTGCGCCGAGGCGGACTGGAGGCCCTGCGCGAGCAGATCCTCACCCCCGAGCGCTGCCCCGACCTGGGACCCCGGCGCCTGCACCCCCGGCTGGGGGCCACGGTGATCGGGGCCCGGCGTCCCCTGGTGGCCTTCAACGTCCTGTTGGACACGGCGGACGTCGAGGTCGCGCGGTCCGTCGCCCGCAGGGTTCGCGAGCGCGACGGGGGACTGGGCAACGTCCGGGCTCTGGGCCTCTTCCTGGCCGAGCGGGGCCGGGCCCAGGTTTCCATGAACCTTCTCGAGCCGGACCGCACGGCCCTCTACACGGTCGTCGAGATGGTCCGGATGGAGGCCCGCCGTTTCGGGGCCCGGGTGCTGTCGACCGAACTCATCGGGGTGATGCCCTTGCAGGCCATCACCCAGACGGCCGGCTACTACCTGCAGTCCGAGAACCTCGGACCCGAACGTATTCTGGAAGGTCGGATCCTGGACATCCTGGCCGGGGAATCCGACCTGCGGCAGTCCCCTCCGCGCGAGGGCCAGGACGGTGCCGGCGCCAGGCCAGGCAAGGAGGACGCGTCGTGAATCGGGCGGATCAGATCGTGGTCGCAGGTCGGCTGTTGACCTGCGCTCCGGGCGGGGCCCCCAGACCCGGCACCCGCATGGACGAGGTCGGCGAGGTCGAGGAAGGGGCCGTGGCCATCGTCCAGGGAATGGTGGCCGAGGTGGCTCCTGCCCGGGATCTGCTGCGGCGCTGGGAAGGCGAGGTCCACGAGTACCTGGGCAGCGCCCTGGTGCCCGGCCTGGTGGACGCCCACACCCACCCCATCTTCGCAGGCTCGCGAGCCGACGAGTTCACGATGCGCGCCCGGGGGGCGACCTATGAGGAGATCCACGCCGCCGGCGGGGGGATCGCCAGCACCGTGCGCTCCACCCGGGATGCCTCGGACCAGGAGCTGGAGGCCCGGACCCGGCGCAACCTCTCGCGCATGCTGGTCCACGGCACGACCACCGTGGAGGCCAAGAGCGGCTATGGCCTGGAGACCGCCGAGGAACTGGGCGACCTGCCCATCCTGAGGCGCCTGGGCCGGGAGCTGCCGCAGGCCACTTCCCCGGCTTTAATGCCCGCCTGGGCCAGGAGCTGCCGTTGGATCTGGTGCTGACCTTCCTGGGGGCCCACGCGATTCCCGAGGAATACGCGGGCCGCTCCGGGGATTACCTGGACCTGGTCGTCCAGGAGATGCTGCCCCTGGTGGCCCGGGAGGGACTGGCCGAGTGGGTGGACGTCTTCTGTGAGCGCGGGGCCTTCAACCTCGAGGAGGCCCGTCGGGTCCTGGAGGAGGGGCGCAGGCTGGGGCTGGGGGTGCGCATCCACGCCGAGGAGTTCTCCTATCTGGGCGGAGCCCGGATGGCCGCCGGGTTGGGAGCCCTGTCCGCCGACCACCTGCAGAACCTGCCGGCCTCGGACTTCCCGATCCTGCGCGAGGCGGGCACGATCCCGGTGATGACGCCCGGGACCTCCTTCTTCCTGGGCCAGGGCCACTACGCTCCGGCCCGGGGCCTGGTGGATGCCGACCTGCCCGTGGCCCTGGCCACCGACTTCAATGCCGGGTCCAACCTGACATGCTCGATGGCCATGGCCATGTCCCTGGCCGTCCTGCGCCTGAGACTGTCACCGGCCGAGGCGCTGGTGGCGGCGACCGTGAATTCGGCGTGGTCGCTGGGTCTGGGGGCCAGGGTCGGAAGCCTGGAGGCCGGCAAGCAGGCCGACATGGTGGTCCTGGACACGGTGGACTGGAAGGAGTGGCCCTACTGCTACGGAGTGAACCTGGTGCGCCAGGTCTACAAGCGGGGTCTTCCGGTCCTGCCTCTGCCCTCGTCGGAGACGCGGGTTTGACCCGCCTGGCCGACCGGAGCGTCGCCAGCCTGCGGGAGGCCCTGGCCTCGGTCCAGGCCGAAGCCGGCGGGGGCACCGCCGTGCTGGTCGGTGCTGCGCTCGGGGCTTCGCTCCTGGCGATGGCCGCCGCGGTGACGAATCGCCGGAGCTCCAGCGCCCGGGTTGAGGCCTTGGGCACCAGGGCCGACCGGGGCGCCGACAGGCTCCTCGATCTGGCCGAGGCCGATGGCCGCGCCTATGCCCGCGTCCTGGAGGCCCGCCGACTTCCCCGGGAGACCCCCGAGCAGCAGGACGTGCGCCAGCGCTGCCTGGAGGAGGCCCTCCTGGAGGCCCTTCGCGTCCCCCTGGAGGCGGCGACCCTGTGCCGGGGACTCCTGGAGGTCGCAGAGGAGTCCCTGGATTGCTGCCGTCCGGTGACTCACAGCGATGTGGGCAGCGGAGCCCTGCTGTTGGCGGCGGGTGTCCGCGGTTCGCTGTACAATCTGCGCCAGAACAGTGCCGGGCGCCCGGACTCGGACGCCTGGTTGCAGCAGGGCAGGGCCCTGCAGGACACGACCGATGAATTGCTGTCGCGGATCCTGCGGCGGGTGGAGGAGGGACTATGAGGAAGTTTCCCGACTGGTTGGAAATCGACCCTGAGGTCCGCGGAGCCCTGGATTCCGGTCGCCCCGTGGTGGCCATGGAGTCGGCCGTCTGGGCTCAGGGCCTGCCCCGTCCCATGAACCTGGAGGT
>CAZQPM010000040.1:15942-18530 GCA_964595195.1 uncultured Burkholderiales bacterium
GCGAGGGCGGAGCTGTTCCGGCCATCGTCGGGCTGCGTGACGGCCGGATCCGGGTGGGGCTCAACCCGTCGGAACTCGAGAAGTTGTGCGGGCGCACCGAGTTCGACAAGGTGGGAGTGGGCGATCTGCCGGGAGTGCTGGCGCAACGGCGCCCCGGCGCCACCACCGTCTCGGCGACTCTCCTGATTGCCCAGAAGGTGGGGATCGAGGTCTTCGTGACGGGGGGGCTGGGGGGGGTCCATCCCGAGTGGCACCGGCACCTGGACATCTCGGGCGACCTGGGGGAACTGGCGCGATCCCGCTGCCTGACGGTGTGCTCCGGGATCAAGTCGGTGCTGGACATGCCCACCACCGTCGAGCTGGTCGAGACCCTGGGGATCCCCCTGGCTCTCTATGGGACCGACAAGTTCCCCCGCTTCTTCACGGCCGGGGTCAAGATCGGCATCGGCTTCCGGGTCGACTCTCCTGGGGAGGTCGTCCGGGCCCACCGCCTGGCCCTGGAGGCCCTCGGGAGGGGACTGGTGGTGGGCAATCCGACGCCGGTCTCCAGCCGCCTGCCCGTCAAGCAGGTCGAGGAATGGCTGCGTGAGGGGCTGCTGCGCGCCGAGACCGAGCGCCGGGGAGCCAAGGAGTTGACCCCCTTCCTGATGGACTACCTGGCACGGGCCAGCGGCGGGGCCACCCTGGAGACCTACCGCGCGCTGCTGGTCTCCAATGCTCGCCTGGCCGCCAGCCTGGCCCTGGAGCTGGCCGGCCGCGGCCTCGGGGTTCCAGCCCTGTGAGCGCGGCCACCTTCGAGGTCGTCCGCTTCCTGGATGATCTCCTGCGCCGGGCCGAGTTCCAGGACTTCACGGCCAACGGGCTGCAGGTGGAGGGAGTCGGCGAGATCTCCCGCGTCGGCATGGCCGTGGACGCCTGCCTGGCCACCTTCGAAGCCCTTCAGGACTGTCAGATGATCGTCGTCCATCACGGCCTGTGGTGGCCCTCGGTCGACCGGATGGTCGGCGCCGATCGCCGACGCCTGGCCTTCCTGCTGGAGAGGGACATCAACCTGTACGTCTCCCACCTGCCGCTGGATCGCCATCCCCAACTGGGGAATAACGCCCTTCTCCTGAGGGGCCTGGGCCTGGAGCCGTCCCAGGAGTTCGCCGAGGTCGGGTGGTTGGGAGAGGCCGCCGAACCGCTGGAACTGGAGGGTCTGGTCCAGGATCTGGAGGGATTCCTGGAGGGGCCCGTGCGAGTCCTGGCCTTCGGCCCTCGTCGGGTCAGCCGGATCGCCGTGTGTTCCGGCTCGGGCAGTGTCTCCCACCTGAACAGGGCTCGGGAATTGGGAGCGGATGTCTATCTGACCGGAGAGGTCTCCCATCCGGTCTATCATGCGGCCCTGGAGGCCGGGATGAACGTCCTTCTGGGCGGGCACTACGCCACCGAGACCTGGGGAGTCCGGGCCCTGATGCCCCGCCTGGAGGAGGCCTTCGGTCTTTCCACGCGCTTCGCTGATCATCCGACGGGTTTCTGAGGCTTGGTGGCCTGGCTTCCGGCCCTGGCCTGGATGACCTTGATCTTCACCCTCTCCCACGATGCTGACTCGGGGCAGCGCAGCGGGTGGCTGGTGGAGGGGCTGGCGGCAGGTTGGCTGTGGTTGACGGGCAGGGTCGCCGACCCCGAGGGCTTGGAATTCCTCCACCTGGGCCTGCGGAAGCTGGCCCACCTGGGCGAGTTCGGCATCCTCTACCTCTTGATCCGCCGGGCCGGCCCGGGGAGGATGGCGGCCCTGGGGCTCGCCGTCCTGTATGCGGCACTCGACGAGTGGCATCAGGGCTTCGTTGCGTCTCGGGTCGCCAGCCTGGCGGACGTGGCGATCGACGGGCTCGGCGCGCTGACGGCAGCCGGTCTGGAAGGCCTGGGCAGGGGACGGGGCCGCGGTGTAGAACCAGGGTTGGTTCTGCCGGAGGGCGAGAGGCCCGGACGGCGCGGGACTGCGGGTCCGGGTCGAGACGGCCCGACCCCTCCCGATCGTGGAGGATGAGATGACTGTTACGACGTTTTCCGATTACAAGGTCAAGGACATGGGCCTGGCCGAGTGGGGGCGCAAGGAGATCCGTCTGGCCGAGCAGGAGATGCCCGGACTGATGGCCCTGCGCCAGCGCTACGGGGCCACGAAGCCCCTGAGCGGGGCCCGGGTGGCCGGTTGCCTGCACATGACCATCCAGACTGCGGTCCTGATCGAGACCCTGGCGGAACTGGGTGCCGAGGTCCGCTGGTCCTCGTGCAACATCTACAGCACGCAGGACCACGCCGCGGCCGCCATCGCCGCCGCGGGGATCCCGGTCTTCGCCTGGAAGGGTGAGACGCTCGAGGAGTACGACGAGTGCATCGAGCAGTCCCTGAAGTTCTCGAACGGCAGGGGCCCGAACATGCTGCTGGACGACGGCGGTGACCTGACCGCCATGGTGCACCAGAAGTATCCCGAGATGTTCGCCGAGATCCGGGGCATCACCGAGGAGACGACCACCGGGGTCAACCACCTCTACCGGATGTTCCAGAAGGGCGAACTGAAGGCTCCGGCCATCAACGTCAACGACTCG
>CAZQPM010000041.1:0-18234 GCA_964595195.1 uncultured Burkholderiales bacterium
GGCAGCTTCCGACGCGAGTTTCCCCTGCTGGCCGACCTGCCTCTCTAGCAGCGCCCGTGCCCGGACCCGCCGTGGAGGTCCGGGTGCCCCGCCTCGCATCCGCAGGTCTCCGGTCCGTGCTCGTGCCCGGATCCGCCGTGGGGCTTCGGGTGCCCCGCCTCGCATCCGCAGGTCTCCGGTCCATGCCCGTGCCCGGACCCGCCGTGGGGCTCCGGGTGCCCCGCCTCGCATCCGCAGGTCGGGGGAGCGGCGGCTCGGGCGGCAACCAGACCGGACAGACGCAGCCCGTTGGCCGTCACCAGGAGCGAGGCCCCCATGTCGGCGGCGATGGCCATCCACATGTCGGCCCTCCCCCCTAGGGCCAGGGCCAGGAAGAGGGCCTTGGTGCCCAGGGCGAAGACGATGTTCTGGACGATGACCGAGCGGGTCCGGCGAGCCAGGACCAGGGCCGCCGGCAGGGCCCGCAGGTCGTCCCCCATCAGGGCCACGTCCGCCGTCTCCAGGGCCACCGAAGTCCCGGCGGCCCCCATGGACACGCCCACGGTGGCGGCGGCCAGGGCCGGCGCATCATTCAGGCCATCCCCGACCATCACCACCGGCAATCCGTCGGCCTCCAGGCGACGCAGGACCGCCAGCTTGCCCTCCGGCAGCAGGCCCGCGTGGACCTCGCGAATCCCCAGGGTGGCCGCCAGCGGAGCCGCGGCACGCAGGTGGTCCCCGGTGACCAGGACCAATCGTTGCCCCAACCTGCGCAGGTCCTCCAGGGCCTGCCGGGCCTCGGCTCGCGGAGAATCGGCCAGGGCCACCAGACCCAGGGGTTGACCGTCCCCGACCACGGCCACCACCGTCCGACCTCGGGAATGCAGCTCCTCCAGCAGTCCCCCGGCTCTGGGGTCCAGGTCGGCGACCAGCAGTTCCGGGCGCCCGACCTCCAGGACCGACCCCGAGACGACACCCCAGGCCCCTCGCCCGGGCAGGGCCCGGAAGTCCTGACACGGCTCGAGATGCACCCCCTGTTCCCTGGCGTAGCGCGCCACGGCCCGGCCCAGGGGATGCTCGGAGTTGGCCTCGACGGCCGCGGCCAGCGCCAGGACGCGCTCGGCGGGCAGGTCGCCCAGGGGGGTCACGCTGACGACCCGGAGGCTGCCCCGGGTGAGCGTCCCCGTCTTGTCCAGGGCAAAGGCCCGAGCCCGGGCCAGGCGTTCCAGGTAGACTCCTCCCTTGATCAGGATGCCCTGGCGCAGGGCCCCCGTCAGCGCCGAAACCACCGCCACCGGAGTGGAGATGACCAGGGCGCAGGGACAGGCGATGACCAGCAGCACCAGCGCCCGGTACCACCAGACCGAGGCCGCGCCCCCCGCCAGGACGGGCCCCGCCAGGCCGACCAGCAGGGATCCCGCCACCACGGCCGGGGTATAGACGGCCGCGAAACGGTCTACGAAGCGCTGCTGGTCGCTCTTGCGGGCCTGGGCCTGCTCGACGACCTGCAGCAGACGGGACATCGTCGAGCGCTCGTAGGGGACGGTGACGCGGACCTGGAGCGCGCCGCTCTCGTTGAAGGTTCCGGCGAAGACCTCGTCTCCGGCCTGCTTGTCCACGGGCGTGGCTTCACCGGTCACGGGAGCCTGATCCACGGCCGAGCGTCCCTCCAGGACGACTCCATCCAGGGGGATCTGCTCTCCGGGCCGCAGGTGGACGGTCTCACCCACCGCTACCTCCCGGGCCGGGACCTCCACCTGGACCCCGGCGCGTTGGACACGGGCCACCTCGGGTCGCTGTTCCAACAGCCGTTCCACGGCCCGCCGGGAGCGGCGCGCCGCGAAGCCCTCGAGCATCTCGCCCACCGAGAACAGGAAGATGACCGTGGCGGCCTCGGCCAGTTCGCCCAGCACCAGAGCGCCGGCCACCGCCAGGACCATCAGGCAGTTCATGTCAATCCGCCGGCACCGCAGGGCCCCCCAGGCGCGCCGCGCGGGAATCCAGGCCCCCAGGGCGGTGGCCAGCCCCCAGGACACCTCCGACCCGGGCGCGCGCAGGGGGGCGGCCCCCAGGGCCAGCAGGACCCCGGAGGCCAGGACCAGACGGGCCTCGAGGCCGCCCAGGTCGAAGAGCGGCTCGCGGCTCGTCTCCTGCTCGCCGGGTACCCGGTAGCCCAGGCGCCGGATGACCCTCTCGACGATGGGCAGGCTGGTCTGGCCCGGGTCGAACTCCAGCAGCAGGCGTTGGGCTCCGAAGTTCAGCGAGGCGTGACCGACTCCGGGAATCCTGGCCACGGCCCGCTCGATGGTGGAGGCGCAATCGGGACAATCCATGCCCCGGATCGGCACCACCAGGTGCCGCATGCCCCCAGGCACCTGGCCTGCCCGAAGTTGCAGGTCGGAAACCTGCACGCGACCGGGATCGTAGCGCACGAGCAGGCGCCCCTGAGGGTCCGAGTCGACGGCCTCCACACCTGGAGTCTCCCTCAGACGATCCCGGGCCTCATCCAGACACCGGCGGCACTCTTCGCCTTCGACCCGGACCACCGATTCCAGAACCCACGTCGCCGACACCGGAGGACACCTCCACCACTCGCTTGCTGACAGTATACCACCCCGAGAGATTGCCCATTCCACGGGGTTCCTCGAGGATTCGGAAGCCCATGTTCACAAAAGATTTACACCGGTCCGTGGGCACGGGCAGACCCCATGGACTACAATCAGGTTGCGATACTGCCACGTTCCCTGCCCTCGAGGAGGTCCAGAATGCTCGAAAACATCCAGCAGGTGATGAACCGGATAGAGCAGCTCGAGAACCGGATCAGCCAGGGGCCTCCTGTCGATTCCGGTGCCTTCAAGCACATGCTGGAACGGATGGATCAGGGTCCGATGCCCCAGGCGCTCCAGCAGGTCCAGGCGCCCGCGGCAGGCACCACCTTCGGTGGCATCCAGGGGGTCAACCCCCAACTGTGGAGCCTGATGCGCCAGCCTGCCGGGCTTGACCCCTCGGTCTTCGGCACGGCCCGGGCCGGCTCGGTCAACGTCCAGCCCCTGGCCCAGAACAACGACGTCTCCTGCGGTCAGACCAGCGTCGCGATGGCCGTCAACGCCCTCACGGGCAAGAACCTCAGCGACCACGACGTCAACAACCGCTACGGTTTCGAGCTGCTCAACGCGCTCAACTCAGAGTCGACATCCGCCGGCTACCGGTGGCGCGACGGCGGCGAAGTCTCGGCCAACTCCTGGGAACTGATCGACCACAAGGTCAACCAGGAGAAGACTCCGGTCATCGTGGCCTTGAACGGGCCCGAATTCTCTCCCTCCGGGCGCGGTCACATCGTGACGATCGTCAAGACCGAAGGGGACACGGTAACCTTTGCCGACCCGGCTACGGGCGCCCTGCGCACCACCACCAAGCAGGCGATGAACAACGCCCCCTCCCATCCGGACGGGAACTTCATCTTCTACGCCGTGCGCGAGGGGATGGAGGGGAACTACATGGCCGCCCGCTGAATCCCGGCCCGGCAGATCTCGAGGAAGCGTGCCCCGACCGGCACGCTTCCCTGTTTTCAGGGCTGGGCAGCGTAGCCCCGGCGGCCCAACTCCTCGAGGTAGCGGCGGACGGGCTCGAAGGTCGGCTCCTCGCGATACAGTTCCTCAAGGACTCGATGGGCCTGCTGGAAGAGGGCCCCCGACTCGCCCGACCGGCCTTGTGCCGCCAGCTCCTGCCCCCTCTCGAAGCGTTCGGTCGCCAGGACGAAGCGGACCTGCCGCGACCGCGGGTCGAGACGGGACGCCCTCTCCAGGCGGGCCATCCGCTCGGGATCCCCAGGCCGCGCCATCAGGGCCAGGCTCAGGTGGATCTCGGCCATCTGCTCCAGGGTCGCCGCAGAGCGGAACGTGAACAGATAGTCCGAGGATTCCTCCGGGTAGCGCTTCAGCGCCTCCAGCAGGAGTCTTCTGGCGCCTTCCCGATCCTCGCGGTGCACCAGGATCCTGGCCGCATCCAGGTAGAAGGAGGGGAAGTTGACCGGATCCAGTTCCAGCGCCCTGTGGAAGTGGCCCTCTGCCTCCTGCCAGTTGCCCGTGACCTCCAGGACGCGTCCCCGGGTGCTGTGGGTCACCGCCCGGTGAGAATCCAGGGCCACGGCCGCGGCCGACCGTTCCAGGGCCTCCCTGGCGATTTCGGGGGTCCCGCGGCCCCCGAACAGGGGACCCAGGAGGACCAGGACGGCCTGTCGGTGGTGTTCTCCCTGCCAGGGGTCCCAGCGACTGGCCGCCCGGTAGAGATCCAGGGCCAGGTCGTCACGCCCCAGGTCCGAGGCCACCCGCGCCTGGGACGCCAGGAAGTCTCCTGTACTCCAGGAGGCATTGCAGGCCACCAGACCCAGCAGGGCCAGGCTACCCAGGTACTGTTGGATCATTCCGGGACGGACCGACCACGCCGACAGGGGTTCGGGGGCCGGTTCGGCGGTCTCCTCCGAGGCCGACGGAAAGCCGACAGCGAGCCCCGCCATCACCGCAGCCGTCAAAGGCAGGACCGGGAAGTGGAAGTCGACGTCGAACTGCGCGTGCGCCAGCAGCATGCCGGCCCCCATGCCCAGCCCCAGACGCGCCGCGCGATCCGCCAGGAGGGCCTGGTCGGCGTCCTGGTCGGCCCGAGCCCTCTGCCACCAGACCCTGCCGGCCAGGAAGAGGGCGCCGTAGAAGGCCAGGGCCGCAGGGAAGCCGGTCTCGCACAGCAGGGTCATGGTCAGGCTGTGGGCATACTTGGCAAACCACCGGAGATCCCGCTGCAGGGCCGGGTAATAGCGATGGAAGCCCTCCGGCCCGACCCCCAACCAGGGGTGTTGCCGCGCCATGGTCGCCGCCGCGCGGTAGAACCCCAGGCGTGCCGACCCGGACTTGTCCTGGCCACTGGCCAGTTGTTCGGCCCTCGCCACCGCGTGGGAGGTCACCACCCCACCCTCCTTCCCGAGAGCCCACACCAGGCCCAGGGCCACGAGGGCGACCACGGCCAGGCGGGCCAGGACAGGCCCCGGCTTCGGAAGGGTCCAGACCAGCCATCCCAGGAGGAGCGTGGCCACCAGGCCCGACCCGGCCCCCTGGACAGGCGACCCCCTGAGCACGGCCAGACCCGCGACTCCGAGGCTGAGCAGGATGGCGGCGACGCCTCCCAGGCGCAGGGCCAGACCCGGAAGGGAACGGCGGGGTACCAGGGCCAGGGGCAGCAGTCCGCCGAGCAGACCGAAGGCCCAGGCCGACCTCGAGTAGGTATAGTAGAGTGACGTCGCCAGGGCGGCGACGACCAGGCCGCCCAGCAACCCTGCGGCCCGTTGGGATCGCGGATTGCCCCCGGCGAAGAACAGGCCCACCGCGCCCAGGGGAAGCGCCATCAGGAGGTAACCCGCCAGCATGTTCGGCTGGTAGAAGGAGCCGAACAGGGCGACCGAGGGGTCCGGGTTGCCGGCGAAGACGAACCAGGCTCCGGGCAGGACCACGATGATGCTCAGGCCAGCGGCCAGGACGCCGCCCTGCAGGACCGGCAGGTGCCGGTACTCGACAGCCAGGCTGCAGGCCACGGTGAAGCACAGCGCCATGGCCAGGTAATCTCCCCAGGTGGCCAGAGCATCGCGGACCTGGGTCGAGGTGACGGCCGATACCAGCACCAGCGCCAGGAAGCCGGCCCCCCACCGGTTCACGGCCCGCAGCCGGCAGTCCGTCCGGCGAGGCCGCAGCAGCCACAGGGCCCCGGTCAGGAAGACGACGCCTCGAAGCAGGCCGGCGCCGGCCTCCATCTGTCCTCCCGAGTCACTGTGGGTCATGACGTGCAGGATCAGTTGGTGCGCCCCACCGGCGGCCAGATCCTGTCCTCCGGCTCCCTGGGCCTGGACCAGCGCCCCCCCGGAGGTGATGGCCGGGAACCCCAGCACGAAGAGGACCCCCAGCAAGGCCAGGAGGTCCAGGAGAACCGCGAGGTTCGGCGAGCGGTTCAAGGCGGGAAGGGTCAGGCCCCGGGGCGGCCTGCCATGAGGGCGGCCATCTCGGGGCGGACCTTCTCGATGGCGTAGCGCAGCACCCCGAAGTTGGCTCCGGCCCTGCCGACCACCAGCACGAAGTGGCGCTCGTCGATCCGTTGGAGGATGCCCAGACCGCCGTCCCACTCCAGGACCCAGTGGCGCAGGTCCCCTCGATAGGTGCGCAGCAGGGCCAGACCATCCAGGACGCCCTCGAGGGTCTGCGACAGGTCGCCCTCGAAGCCGACCTGCCAGACCATTCCGAAGTCCTCGGCCAGGACCAGCGAGCCCTGGACCCCCCGGGTCTTGCCGAGGCGCTCGAGGAGCTCGGCGAGTTCGAGGTTGATGCCCGCATAGAAGGTCTGGACGGCCTCCGGGGCCGGGGCCAACGGGGCTCGGACCTCGGCGGCGGACGGAACCTCCAGAGCCTCCTCGAAACCCGCAGCGGCGGATTCCGGGACTTCCTGGAGCGCCAATTCGACCTCCTGGAGAGCCGGTTCGACGTCCTGCAGGGCGGGCTCGACGTCCTGCAAGGCGGGCTCGACCTCCCCGGACTCCGGGCTGGCCGGAAGGATCGCCAGGGCCAGCTTCTCCCAGCCCTCCATGCACTCGAGCGTCTCCAGGAGACGTTCGACCCGACGCCGCGACTCCTCCAGATGGTAGAGCAGGATCGGCTCGGGATCCGAACCCGAGGAGATCGCGCGATACTCGTCGACCTCCCGGGTCATCAGTTCGCGCTCGGCTTCCAGGCTGGCGCGACTCTCATCCAGGTCCTTGCGCGAGGGGACGAAGGCCAGATGGGCCTGGAGATCGGCGGGGACCGCCTCACGCTGGCTGAGCCACAGCAGCAGGGCGTGTCCCAACACGTTGACGGGATCCAGTTCGAAGAGACGCTGCAGTTCGTCATAGGCCTCACCGTAATGCTGCTGGCGCGCAAAGATCTGCGCCAGGCCCAGGCGAGCCTCGGCCCGGGGGGCGCTCTCCAGGACCCTCTGGAAGACCTGCAGGGCCTCCAGGCGCAGATCCCGACGCAGGCACATGGTGCCGGAGGCCAGCAGGGCCTCGAGATCCTCCGGGGTCTCCAGCGCGGCCCGGCGGCACTTCTCGACCTGTCGCTCCAACGTGGTCATGCTGTCCATACTTCCTGGTCAAGCCTCGCTATCTGCAGGTTCCCGCCGCTGCGTGGGCAGGACGAAGGTGAAACGACTCCCCTTCCCTTCCGAACTCTCGACCCAGATGGCACCGCCGTGCCCCTCCACGATGTAGCGGGCATTGGCCAGTCCCAGGCCGATGCCTCCCGTGGTCCGCGTCAGGGAGTTGTCCACCCGGTAGAACCGGTCGAAGATGAAGGGGGACTTATCCTTGGGAATCCCGATTCCCTGGTCGGATACCGAAACCCGGACAGACTGGCTCTCGACCTGCACCAGGATCTCGATTTCGCCACCCTGGGGGCTGTACTTCACGGCGTTGGAGAGCAGGTTCACCAGGACCTGGGAGATGAGATCCTCGTCCAGTTCCAGGCTGGGAATGACTCCCGGGGCCGAGAAGACGAAGTGACAGGCCGGGAAGCGCTCGGCGAAACTCGTCACCACCGCGGCTGCCACCTGGTCCAGGCGGACCGGCCGGGTCTGCAATCGGAAGCGACCGGACTCCAGGCGGGACAGGGTCAGCAGATCCTCGATCAGGCGCTGGAGGCGCCGGGCCTCCCCCAGCCCGATGGTGAGATACTGAACCTGGCGCGACCGCTCGAAATCCCGATTCAGCATCAGTTCCAGGAAGCCGGAAATCGTCGTCAGAGGGGTCTTCAGTTCGTGAGACACGGCCGAGAGGAACTCGGACTTCATCCGCTCGACCCGCACGCGCTCGGTGACATCGTGCAGGAGCAGCACCAGGCCCTGGCTCCCGGGGCGACCCGCCGAAAGGCGGGTCGCGGTGACGCGCAGGATCGTGCCCCCGCCCTCCCCCTGGATCGTGGCATCCATCTCGCAGGGCCCACCGTCCTGCAGCAGGCGTTCGCGGACGCGCTCCAGGGCCAGGCCGGGCAGCCAGTCGGTCACGGGGTGCCCCAGGTGCTCGTCCGGCAAGCCCAGCAGGGTGCGGGCAGCGGCGTTGACGTGCGTCAGGCGGCCCTCGCCGTCCGTGACCAGGACGCCGTCCGCCATGTCCGCCAGGATGGCCTGGAACTTCTGCTGTTCGACGGCCAGTTCCTCGGCCCGCAGGCGCTCGGCCCGAAAGAGCCGGGCGTTCTCCAGGGCCACGGCGGCCTGGTCGGCCACCGAGGAGAAGAAGTCCAGTTGACTGCGAGAAAAGGTCCGGGGCCCGCCACGACGGACCATCATCACGCCCAGGACCCCATCCCGACTGCGCAGGGGCGTGCACAAAGACGAAGTGATCTCGTCCCGACGGTCCACGACGTTGGAGAAGCGGGAGTCGTCGACGCGACCGTTGAGGAGCAGCATCTCGCCGGTCCGAGCCACCCAACCGGCGATGCCCTGACCCAGGGGAACCTCGGTCCTTCCAATCACCTCCTCGGAGAGGCCGCGGGCACATCGGATCCTCAGGACGCCGTCCTGCAGGAGCATGATGGATCCCGCCTCGGCCTGGAACAGGTCCAGGGTCATGCCCAGGATCGTATCCAGGACCTCGCCCACCTCCAGCGTGGAGTTGACGGCCCGGCTGATCTCGTAGAGGGCAGCCAGTTGCTCGCGAGAGCGCAGATCGTGCTCGGTGGTCATGGGGACTCCGGTGGGGGCAGGCTGCGCAGGTATTCGCCCAGTATCCCAGCCAGTTGCACCGGGCTGAACGGCTTGGTCAGATAGCCCTGGGCCCCCACCACGACGCCCCGCTCCCGATCGGCGGGACGGGTCCCGGCGGTCAGCATCAGGACCACGATGCCCTGGGTCCGAGGGTCGCCCTTCAGTCGACGGCAGACCTCGAAGCCGTCCACCCGGGGCATCATCACGTCCAGGAGGGCGATACTCGGCTGGTCGCGCCGGGCAATGGCCAGGGCCGTCTCGCCGTCCCGGGCCTCCAGGACCTGGACGTCGGACTCCTCCAGACAGATCCGGACGAGTTCGGCGATATGGGGCTCGTCATCCGCGATGAGGATCCTGTGAGGCATGGGACTCCCTGGAGGCCAGGCTGGCTTCAACCGCCTTCTTGTTCTTCCGCAGTTCCAGGCGGATGCGCCCCAGGTTGGCTCCCGGGTCCGCCACGACCGCCATCAGCCGCCCGGCGTCCAGGGCCTCGACGATGATCTGTGTGTCTGCGAACTCGACGAAATGGTGGGACAGGCCCTGGGCACCCAGCGAGGCCGCCACGCGGTTGCCCGCCCTCGCGGATCGGCAGACCATGCCCGCCAGGCCCGACCGGTCCACCGGGTCGGCCAGATGCTCGGCGCAGACCTGACCCTCGGGCTCCACGATCAAAGCCCCGTGGACCCCCTCCAGACGAGAGAATCCTTCCAGGATTTCGGCAAGAACAGGCAAGGGAACCTCCAGGCTCAAGGGCGGAGACTTCTCGTCTGGGGAAGGAACATCCTGCGCCAGCGCCCATGGCAGCGTTCACATCCAGTTCACCAAACCAACGCGGCTCCCTGCTACCATGACAGACGACCACTTCGTCAGAAAGGTGTGGCCCCGGTGCAGATTCGCCCCAATCCCCATCCCATCCGCTTCGACAGGGTCGACAACCCGATCGAGGCCATGGCCGCGCCTTCAGCCGACGCGGTGGCCGGCCTGGTGACGGGCCAGATGCTCAATCGGACCCCCATCGTCGACGTCCACAACACGATCCAGGCACCCGACGGCACCCGGACCGAAATGACCTACCGGATGGAGAAGACCCCCACGGGACTGCGCATCACGGGTCAGGCCGGCCAGGAGAGGATCGACGAGACCGTCTCCAGCGGCATGATGGGTCTGCAGGTCCAGGGCCGCGTCGGCGCCTCGGACGACCGGATGCGGATCGACACGACCTTCGGAGGCTTTGCCTACCACGGGCAGGTGGGGGACGTCGCGGTCCGCCAGCAACTGGCGATGCACCCCCTGAGCCTGGGCTTCCAACTGACCGGCCAGTTCGGTCCCGCCCTGCTCCACCTGGTCGGACAGGCCAACGCCCAGGGCACGGCCACGAACCTCCGAGGGGACCTCGACGGCCAACCCCTGACCGGGACCATCCAGGGGGGCCCCACTCCTGACTCGATCCTGGTCACCCGCGAGGTCGACGGGTATCACTGGATCCAGGAGATCCGGACGCCGAAGCCGACGCAGCTCTCGTCCCTGTAGCCTCGCCAGGGGCCCCTGCAGCCGCCCCTCCGCCCGCCCAGACCCCAACCAGAAGGCAGAAGGCAGCCCATGAACATGAACATCAGTCCGCTCGGAGTCGGAATCCCTCCAACCGGGCCCCAGGCTCCTCCTCCGACTCCCCCCACCGGCTCCCAGGATCGTTTCGAATCGGCGCCGCCCGCCGAGGACGCCGATCGCCTGCGCCGCGCCGCCCGCACCTTGACGGGCGAGAACCGGATGAAGAAGTCCGAGACCAACTACCGGCCATCCTCCTGGACCCGCGCCGCCGATGGAACGATGTTCATCGGCTACAGCGAATCCGGCCAGGGCAAGAAGGGCTACCTGGCCGCCGTCGACGCGAAGGGCCGGATCGCCTGGGAACTGCCCCTGGGCGACAACAAGGCCACCCACGTGGGCCTCCTGCCGGACGGTCGGGTCCAGATCGGGACACCCGACGGACACCTGGTCTGCTCAGCCGAAGGCCGCCTGCTCGAGACCCGGACTCAAGGCCCCGCGGTGCGCTCACACCACCAGGATTCCTCGGGGATGCACCTGGAGGTCCTCTCCGGCAAGGACACCCTGCGCGCGGTCGGTGTCGATGGCCAGGAGATCCGATTGCCCTCGGAGCTGACCGACATCCGCGCCCGTTCCGTCCAGGCCACCCCGGAGGGCGGCCTCATGGTCCTGGCCGGAGGGAAGGCCGTGCGCCTGGCGCCCGGTGGGGCCTCCGCATCGGTCACCCCCCTTCCCGAATGGCCTGCCGAGGAACGGACCTCCTACACCGCCGAACGGGCCTGGGGCCTGGCCGGCGGGGACGTGATGGTGCAACGGACCAGCACCATGTCGACGGGCATCCCCAGGCGCCCCATGGGCTTCCCTGGAGGGTTCGGAGGCCACTGGGATCCCGACAACCAGATGCCGACCTACGTCACCCGCACGGCCTTCGTGCGCCTGGCCCCGGATGGAACCGAGCGCTGGAAGACCGGCGAGTTCCCGGACACGACGCGCCTGCTCGTGAACCCCGACGGAAGCATCTTCTTCAATGACTCAGGCCGCGATGTCCGCAGGGTGAGCCCCGAGGGCAAGCCCGAGAAGATCCTCGAGCTGGCCGACCGCGCGGACCAGTTCCGCGCAGGAAGCCTGCCGGGGACCGTCCTGATCCGCAGCCAGGACCAGATCATCCACCTGGACAGCCAGGGGCAGACCCGGGGCACCGTCACCCTGGGCGACGCCCGGCGCAACCATCAACTGGAGGGGGACCTCGAGGACGGCCGCATCCTCTTCAGCCAGGGCGGCGTCCTGTGGGCCTGCGACGCGACCACGGGGACCTGGACGCGCCTGACCGACCTGGAGGTCGACCACAGCACCCGACCCGAGGACCTGATGACCCCGGCCCCTCCCGAGCAGGCCAGGGAGATCTCCAAGGGCGACGGTTGGATCGAGATCGGCGACGTCCGCCTGCCTCGACGCTGACCCCAGGAGCCTCCGGTCCCCCAGGGACCAGGAAAGGGGCGGAGTGCCAGGCACCCCGCCCCTTTCCATCTGCCCCCGGGAGCCTCTAGACGGGACGGACCGTGATCAGGTCGCCCTCCTTGATGCCCATCTTCTTGATCATGGTCGGGGCCAGGCCAGCGTAGCCCCCCATCTTGCGGGCCGCCTGGCACTTGTACTCGTAGAGATCTCCCTCAGAGGTCTCCAACTCGACGTTGAAGGTCAGTTTGGCGTCCAGACCCCACTCGCGCACGATGTACTCGTCGACCTTGACGATGTCGCCGGCCCTGAAGAAGGTCCCGTCCTGCTTGGCGATCAGTTGCTTGATCTTCTCGAGTTCCTCCTCCTTCAGGCGACGGCGGTTCTCGATTTCCTGACTCTTCTCGGCGTAGACGTTGATGGTCGCCCCGTTCTTGTGAACGTAGTCCAGCAACTCGCTGACGGCGTCGGTTCCGCACAGGATCTGGCCATACTCGCGGCTGAACCGATCGGTCACCAGTTCGCCGTGGTCCATGAGCAGGAAGTGGGTCCCCTCCCGGCTGGCCATCTTGATGATCCCGCTGTACTCCCCGGTCTCCAGGTTGGTCAGGACCTTCTTCAGTTCCCGCCGCTTGACCTCATAGTCCAGGTACAGGGGTTGGAAGGCAAAGATTCCCCCCAGCACGGTCACGATCTGCCCGGACGTGACGTAGGTGGAGACAGCCAGTTCCCGATTCTTGATGCGGTTGAGAAACCTGGGCAGCAGGTGCACCGAGGCACTCCCACTGGCGGGATCCACCTCCAGGGTTCGCACCATGGAGCCGCCGGAATAGAAAACCAGGCCACTGGAATCCTGGAGGTCGAGCTTCACGTAGCCCGTGAAACCGTCACCTTCCAGGTTGGTCAGCATCGTATTGATGTCATCAAAACGAAGCGTCTCGTCCTCGATCAGCATATTGCCTTTGGGCACCTGCAAGTTCGGAATCCTCCTGGAAGAACGGTCGGCCTACTCGTCCTCGGTCTGGGGCGGCGGTGGAATCCGGCGCCCCTCCTCGCGGCTGGCATTCACATCCAGCGAGATGGACCGGGGACGGGGAGGCTCGGTTGTCGAGGGTGGCTCGGTGGAACCGAGCTTGATCGCGGGGAATGTCGGGGGCGCTGGCGCCGTTTCAGGCACCGCGGGGGCCTCGGGCGAGGCCTTGCTGAGCAGGGCCTTCCAGGGATCCGTCTCGGCCGCGCTGTCCCCGCTGCCGGTGACAGCGGGAGGCGGCTCTGGCGGGGTCGGTGCCACGGCCGGTTCGGGACCCGCCTGCCCCAACAGCTTCTTCCAGGGGTCCTCCTCGCCCGCTTTGGGAGCGAAGACGGGACCCCGAGGGGTGGGAGAGGCCTCGATCTGCACCTTGCTCAGGAGTGAGGCCCAGTCTCCACCGGGCTTCTCGCCTGGCTTCTCGCTGCCGACCGGCCCCGACTTCTCGCCGGCTCCCCCGCCTGCCAGGTCGATCCTCGGGGCTCTCGCCGGTGTCTCTGGAAGGGGCGCCATCGGGGGAATGCGATCCTCCGAACCGATCTGGGCCAGGCGCTGGAAGGGGCTGAGTTCCTCTTCATCCAGGCCTCGGCTCATCCGTTCGCTGGCAGCGGAGGCGGGCCCCCCGGTGTCGGAGGCGACCGGGACTTCCTCGGTCATCGGCCCGCCGATCAGAGGTTCGGGACCGCCCGCGGGCGCCTCGGCAGCCTCGGACCGCCTCTGGGTGTCGTCCGAAGAGGCCTTCTTCAGGAGGGCTCGGAAGGGGTCTTCCTCCTCCTGGACATCCCCTCCGGCAGAATCCTGGCCCGCAGCCTCCGCCCCCGGGACCTCGGACGCGACGGGAGCGGAGGACCGGCGGTCCAGGAACTCCCAGACGACCAGGCCCACCAGGATCAAGACCAGCACGCCCGCAGAGAACAACAGGGCCTGCAGGTGGCCTGCCAGGCCGCCCCCCCCCTGCGCGAGGCACGCGGGGGACATCATCCAGGGTAGTGCCAGGCCCGATAGGGCGCCGACCACCCCGGGCACTGCGGCCTTTGGACCTCTCCGGAGGTTCACTGGGTCAATCCTCCTCAGCACGCCTCTAGCTCCCTGCCCCGGGTTCACCGTCACCCATTTCCGAACTGGACTCGAGGCGTTCGAAGAGGACCTCGATCCGATCGGAAACGTCGCGGTAGCGGATATCCACAGCGTAGCACTCCTGGTAGGCCTGCAGGGCCTCCTTGAAGCGCTTCTCCTCCTCCAGGATCTGGCCCAGGTTGTAACGCAGTTCCAGGAGGTCCTCATCCATGAAGCCGGGCTGTTCCAGAGCCTTCAGGTACTGGCGGATGGCCAGGTCCCGATAGCCCTTCTCGCGGAAGGCCAGGGCCAGATGGTTCACAGCCTGGAGCATCTTGCCTGGGTCCCGGGAGGCCCACTGGAACTCCTGGATGGCCTCCTCCAGGAAGCCCATCTGTCGATAGAACTCTCCCATCTTGATCCGCGAGCCGGCCTCGTTGGAGGCGTAGCCCACCGCCTGGCGGTACTCGCTGACGATGCGCCCGACCAGGCCTCTGGCGAAGATCTGGCGGGCCAGACCCGCGGCCTCCTCCAGGCGCTCCTCCCGAGCGTAGATGATCGCCACTCGGGACAGGGCCTCCGGACGGCCCGGCTCCCTCTGCAGGACCTCGTCATAGAGCGGTCGGGCATCCTCGAAGAGGCCCTCGTTGAAGAGCAGGTCCCCGATCTGCTCCAGGACCCGGGTGTCCTCCCCGGCCCGCCGGCGAATCTCCTCGATGACCGGACGGACGGCGTCGACTCCCCGATGATTCAGCATCAGCCCGGCCAGACGGAACAGGAGGCTCAGACCCTGGTCCTCCCGCTCGTGGTTCAGGGCCAGGTCGGCACCCCGTCGACAATAGGTGATGGCCTGCTCGTGCTCTCCCAATTCCAGGTAACGCTGGGAGATGGCGACCACCAGTTCCAGCGCCCGGTCCCACTCCTCCATACGCTCCATGATGCCGGCCAGGCGATCCTTGACGATCAGGGAGATCCCCTTGCGCCCCTGGTCCAGGAAGGATTCCTCCAGGCGCTCGATGCGCGAGATGCCCTCGGGCACGTTCTTGTGCCGGAAGAAGCCATCGATGAGCTTGACGAAGAGCGGATCGGTCCTCTCCTTGCGGCCGCGCAGGAGGTAATGCTCCAGGGTATGCAGGTACTGCTCCTGGGCTTCCTTCCAGTTCTCGGCCTCGACCAGTTCGTCGGCCACCCTCTCGCGGTACTCCAGGGCGGTCTCCCACTGCTGGTTCTCCTCGAAGGTCCGGGACAGTGTCCAGAAGACCTGGATCACGTGCTCGTGGTCGCCCCGCCCCTTGTAGGTGGAGGCCAGTTCCTCCATCTGCTTCTGGCCTTCTTCCAGGAACCCGGCTTTGAGGAACATCTCTCCCAGGCGCTGCCGCAGCTCCAGGTTGAGAGGCTGGAGGTTGACGATCTCGCGCACGCACAGGCGGGCCTCGTCGACGTCCCCCCGATCCAGGTGGATGCCCAACAGCATCCGGTAGTGCTCGGTCGCCTCGTCAAAGCGAAGATTCCGCGTCAGCAACTGGATCAACTGACGACGGTGCTGGATGTCCTTGGGATCCAGCTCCAGGATCCGATTCAGGACCCGCTGCGCCACTTCCGGGAGGTTCTGCAGCATGTAGACCTTGGCCAACTGGCCGAACTGCTCCAGGGCCTGGGCCGTCTGGCCGTGTTCGGCCCAGATATGGCCCAGACGATAACGGGCGTTCAGGTTCTCGGGGTCGATCTCCAACAGGCGGGTGTAGATGTCCGCCGCCGAGGTGGCGTTGCCCTCCCGGTGGAAGCGCCCGGCCAGCACCAGCATGCCCTCCCGGGCGCGTTCCAACTTACCCTGACAGGCGACCTCGTGCGACAGCCGCAGGCGGATGTCGACGTCGGCCGGGTGATAGGCCAGCAACTCGCGGTAGAGCCGTTCGGCCTCGGCGTGTCCGCCGGTGGCCGACACCGACTCGGCCATCTGGTAGACCTCCAGGCGCGCCTGGGCCAGGTCCCCCGAGGTCAGGTAGTTGTGGACGATCCCATCGAGATACTGCTGCTTCTCATCCATGTCGTCCGGAAGATGCAGCACCATCTCGCGGAGGCGCTCCAACTGACCGGTGGCCTCGAACTTCTGCAGCAACAGGCGCAGGAAGGAGCGCTTCTCGGGGTCTCCCTCCTCCAGGGCGTGGATGTCGCGTTCGGCATCGTCGAGTCGATTCGCGTTCAGGTAGGCCTGGATGATCCTGCGCCGATAGCGCGGCCGGATCTCGTCCTCATGGGAGAGGCGGGCGACCTCCTCCGCCGCCCGGTCGATGTCGCCGCTCTGCAGGTAGGCCTCGATCAACTGCCCCATGAAGGAATTCCGGGCGGGGTCCCCTTCCGGCAGCCTCTCGATCTCGCGGATGGCGTCATCCAGGCGACCCGCGGCCATCAGGCAGGAAATCTGCCGCCCGACGAAATCCGGTCGGGACTCATCCCCCTCGGGGAGCCTGGCCAGGGCCGTGGCCGCGTCCTCCAGGCGACCGGAATCCTGGTAGGAGCTGATCAGCCTGCGTTGGAAGGAGAGCCTCAGGGGATCCCCGTCGGGAAGGCGGTTGATCAGACCGGCAGCGGTCTCCAACTGACCCGCGGTCAGGTACAGTTCCATCAACCGGGTGACCAGTCGGTTCCGTTCCTTGTCCGATCGGGGGACCAGGGGCATCGCCGCGTCAGCCCGCGCCAGATCGTTGGAATCCAGGTAACGCTTGATCAGATCCTTGCGGAAGCCGACCTTGCGCTCATCCTCGTCATCCAGTCGCTCCAGGTGCGTTTCGACGTCCTCCAGTCGGCCCGCCTCCAGGAACTTCTCGATCAGGCGGCAGACCAGCAGGCTCTTCTCGGCATCCTCCGGGGGCAGGGTGTCGAGCTCGGCCAGGACCTCTTCCAGACGGCCGGACTCCAGGAAGAACTTGACCAGCCTCTTGCGCACGTCCAGTCGGCCGGGCTCCTGCTCCAGCACCAGACGATAGGTATCCACCGCGTCGTCCCAACGATCCAGGACCGAGTATTCCTCGGCCAGGTAGATCCTGGCCAGAAGGTCGCCGGGTCGCTCGGACAAGAGGCGCAGCAGTTCGCGGACGGCGGCCTCGTGGTCGCCCTGGCCGCGCAGGGTCAGGGCCACCTGGTACTGCAGGTCGGAAGCCTCGGGAAACATCTCGGCCAGTTGGTGCTGGAAGTCCAGGGCGGCTCTCTCGTCGCCGGCCTCCCGATACAGGCGGACGACCTGCTGGAACTCCGTCAGGGACTCGGAACTCATGTCCTTCTTGCGGTAGATCTCGCCCATCAACCGGCGCGCCTCGATGTTGTCGGGGTCCAATTCCAACAACTTGCGAGCGACCGGGACGGCCTCCTCGATCATGCCCCGTTCCAGGTGGCTGCGGGCCAGGGCCAGTTGCTGTTCACCCGCCTCGGCCGTCATGCCCCGGCGCAGCAGATTCTCGACCAGACGCAGGCGGACCGAGGTGTTCGAGGGGTCGCGGGCCAGGATGTTCCGATAGATGTCGATGACCTGGTTGCGCGCTTCCTCGTTCTGGGGATCGCAATCCAGAAGCTTCTCGTAGAAGCCGATCACCTTGTCCAGGAGACCCTCCTCCTGGTAGATCCCGGCCAGGGTCCGATAGGTCCCGACGGCCTGCTCGGTCCTGCCCTCGGAGGAATAGATCTCGCCGAGCTTGACCAGGATGTCCTTGTTCCGCGGCTCGTACTCCAGGATCCGCTCATAGGTCCTGATGGCATCGCCCATCTGACGACGCTGCATGTACAGTTCGCCGGCGTTGCGGAACCAGACCACCGTGGTCTGCGGGGGTCGACCGGCGCGGATGAAGACCTGCCCCAGCATCTCGTAGGCCTGGGCGGCCTCGTTGGGCGCCAGACGGACGACCTCCTGGAACTCCCCGATGGCCTCCTTGTCCTTGCCCTGGGCCATATAGGCTCGACCCAGGGCCATGTGGGTGTCCCAGCGACCGGGGTCGATCTCCAGACTGGACTTCAGCCACTTGGCGGCCTCGTCGTGCTCCCCCTTCTCCAGATGGAACGAGCCGATCCGCGAGAAGATCTCGGGCTTGACCTGCGCGACCTTGCTCTGGATCTCGGCGGCCTCTTCGCCCCCGAAGCCCTTCTTGCGCAGGCTCTGCTCCAGGTTGACGATGACCTTGTAGCGCTCGACGGCCTGATCCGCCTCGCCCTGGGAGGCGAAGAGTTCAGCCAGGGCCATGCACTGTCCGATGACCTCGCCGTAGTCACCGCGCCGGGTGGCCGCCTCCAGGATGTGGTCCCGCAGCGCGACGTCCTCGGGAGCCAGTTCCAGGGCCTGACGGTAGGCGGCCATGGCCTCGTCCCAACGCCCCTGGCCTGCCATCTGGTCTGCCTGCTGGGTCAGTGCC
>CAZQPM010000042.1:0-18115 GCA_964595195.1 uncultured Burkholderiales bacterium
GCCATTTCGACGCCCAGATCCGTCTGTTCCCGGAGGCGGGCCTCGACCTCCCGGAACAGGCGGGCTTCGGCTTGGGCCTGCTGGGCCATTTCGACGCCCAGATCCGTCTGTTCCCGGAGGCGGGCCTCGACCTCCCGGACGCGGGCGGCCCGGGCTTCGGCCTCGGCGGACAGGGCCACGGTGTCCACGCGGGCCAGGACCTGACCCTGGCGCACCGTGTCCCCCTCCCGGACGGTGATGCGGGTGATCTGGCCATCCACCGGCATGGGAACCAGGAAGGTCTGCCACAGTCGGGTGCGCGCCTGCTCGGTGAACGAGCGGCTCAGATCGCCGCGGGTGGGCTGGAGGACCTCGACCTCGGGAGGGGTCGAGCAACCGGTAGAGACCAGCAGCAGCAAGACTGCGCCCAGGACCCGGAAATCTGGCATGGTCCGGTTTTCTCGGCGGGGCACTGGGGGCCCTGCCGGCCGGGCCCTCAGTGCCCCGGGGGGAAGGTCTCCAGGAGCCCGAAGCGCCAGCCCCCCGCCTCCCGGACCGCCACGAAGGTGCCGTCCTGGCCCGCCAGCCCGACGGTGGCCCGGTTGCCCGCCAGGTTCAGGGTGCCGAAGGTCTTGGGGGCCAGGAGCTCCGACCGCGACGTGCTGCGGAAGTTGGCCCAGAAGCCGTCCCGGACGGCCGGAGCGTTGGATTCAAAGAGTTGGCGCACGTCCTGCGCAGCCAGGCCCTCGTCGCGGGCTACCGCCGCCACGATACGGCCCTGGCTGTGGCTGGACAGCAGGTTCCAGGCCCGGGAGTAGTTGCTGTCGACCACCGCCTGGAAGAAGCCCTTCACGGCCTGGGCGGGCTCGTCGGCCCGCAGCGGCGGGGCCAGGGCCAGGCACAGAACCAGGGTCAGCAGCAGGGTCAGGGATCGGGACACTGGGAACCTCCGCGGACGGGAATGCACGAGAACTTCGTGGTCGGTGGCCTCATTCCCGCACCTTGAAGACCTCCAACCAGGGCAGGCCCGCCACCAGGCGCCAGACCAGGATCTGGGCGGCCCCCACGAAGAGCGCCATCACGACTGCCGCCTGCCACAGGGCCTCCTGGGGTATGACCGCGGGAAGTCGGAATAGTTCCCGGCTGTAGGCGCGGACCACCAGGTGGACCAGTCCGATTCCCGCCCACAGCCCCAGGACGATCCCCAGGCCGCTGACCAGGCCGATCTCGGCGGCAAAGAGGCGGGCCACCATGCCCGGCGTGTAGCCCAGGACCCGGAGGGTCCCGACTTCGCGGCGCCTCTCCTCCAAGCCGACGAGGGCGGTGTTCAGGACGCTGCCGAAGGCCAGGAGCCCCGAGAACAGGATCAGGATCGCCAGCGAGGTCCCGAAGGTCTCATCCATGAGCTGTTGGATCTTCTGGAAGGCCCGCAGTCGCTGTTCGACGCCCACGACGCCGGGGCGGCGAGCCAGTTCCTGCAGCAACTGGGGGCCCGGTCGTCCCGTGGACAGGTCCACCAGGGCCGAGTTGGCGGCCCATTCCTCGCCGACCAGACGGCTGAGGTATTCCAGGCGGCACCACGCGCCCAGGCCCATGTAGGTGTCCACCACGGCCGCCACGGGGGCCTCGCGGACCTGCCGGGTGCCCAGCAGGGGGCGCAGGCGGACCCGGTCGCCGGGAACCACGTGCAGGATCTCGGCCAGTTTCCGGGCCATGACCAACCCCTCGGGAGGCACGGGAATGGCCGAGCCGTCCTCGGCCAGGGGCGTGTAGAGGCGGTTCCCCGCGACCAGTCCGGTCAGTCCGGTTCGCTTCACGAAGGGGCCGGATGAGAGGTCTGCGCTGACCGCCAGTTGGGGCTCCACCAGCATGACCTCGGGAAGGTTGGCCAGTTCGGCCAGGACCTGCCGGCCCACCGGCTCCCGGAACGAGATCGTCAGGTCCTGGTGGCTGGTGCGCCGGAACTCGTGCCCGATCATGACCTCGACGGCCGCCACCATGCTGAGGGATTCCACCAGGAGCGCCGTGGCCGCCACGGTGCTCAGCAGGGCCACCAGACTGCGGAAGGGGTTGCGCAGGATCGAGCGCAGGACCATCCTGCCCGGGAAGGGCAGACGATTCCACAGGGCCGGCACGCGCTCCAACAGGGTCCGGGCGCCTTTCTCGGGGGGGGGAGGTCGCATGGCTTCGGCCGGCGCCAGGGAGGAGGCGCGCAGCGCCGCTTGGACGGTACCCCCCAGCGCGCTGGCCAGGCTGACACCCAGGGAAGCTGCCAAGAGGCCCGGATAGAGGCCCGGGCGCAGGTCCGGCAACTCGAAGTAGTCGTTGTACATCCGGTCCATGACGACCTGCAGCCACAGGCCCAGGACCAGCCCCAGCAGACTCGAGCCCGAACCCACCACCAGTCCGTAGCCCAGGTAGTGGCGGACCAGGAACGCGCGCGTGTAGCCCAGGGCTCGGAGGGTCCCGATCGTGGTGCGCTGCTGGGTGACCACCCGTCCGGTCACCACGTGCAGCACCAGGCCGACCACGCCCAGGCAGAGGCCCGGCAGGATCGTGGCGCTGACCTTCAGTTCGTCCAGTTCGTTGGCCAGGAATTGGACGGAAGGCAGCTCCTCCTGGGTCATGGAGATCGTGACCCCGTAGGGGTCGAGTTGCCTCTCCAGGCTGGTCAGCGTCGCGCGCAGGGCGCTGGGGCGGTTGTCCAGGGCCCGGCCCAGGACCTCGTTGCAGGCCCCTCCCAGACCGGCCCACTCCTGCAGGGTGTCCAGGGGCAGGTAGAGGACTCCCGTGCGCGCAGGATCCGGCACGAATCCTCCCCCCGGCGGCAGGACGTAGACGAATTCGGGGGCCAGGGCCGTGCCCACCACCAGGAGGCGTTGCTGGCGGCCCATCACCAGGGCGTCGAGGTGGTCCCCGGGGCGCAGGTCGTGGGCCCGGGCGAAGGCGTGGTTCAGGATGACCTGGTCGTCCCGGGACCCCTCGAACCAGGAGCCGGTGACCAGCAGCACGTCGTTCAGGACGGGCCGGCGGACGCGGGGCAGGGACAGGGCCGTGGAGGTGATCGGCTCGGGAGTGTCGGGCAGGTCCACCCGGGCCTCGATCCGGACCCGGCCTTCCAGGTGGCGGACGTTGGCCTGGCGGGCGGCGGCCTCCAGGGCGTCCGGCGGTGCCCGCTTCAAGGACAGGCTGAAGTCGGCCAGGTTCTGCTCGCGGTAGAAGCGGGCCCGGGAGTCCTCCAGGTCGCGATAGACGGCCAGCATTCCCAGCAGACAGCCGGATCCCACCGCGCCCAGGGCCACCAGGACCAGCAGCGGGCCCAGGCGCAGGCGGATCTCCCGCACCAGACTGCGCAGGAGGGTCGGTGCCAGCCTCACCAGGGGAGGCTCCGGGCATCCTCGGGGGTCTGCCGCTGGGTGATGCGCAGGATGCGGCCGTCCCGGATCTCGGCGGTGCGGTGAGCCATCCTGGAGACCATGGCGTTGTGGGTGATCACCACCACCGTCTTGCCACGCTCGCGGTTCAGGCGCTCCAGCAACTCCATCACCTGGGCGCCGGTGACCGAGTCCAGGTTCCCGGTGGGTTCATCGCACAGAAGCAGGTTCGGATTGGTGGCCAGGGCCCGGGCGATGGCCACCCTCTGCTGCTGGCCGCCCGAAAGCTGCGAGGGGAAGTGTTCGGCCCGGTCCTCCAGGCCCACGATGCGCAGGGCCTCGGCGGCCTCCAGGGGCTGGCGGGCCAGGTCCACGGCCACCTGCACGTTCTCCAGGGCCGTCAGGGTCGGCACCAGATTGAAGAACTGGAAGACGAAGCCGATCTGGTGGCGCCGGAACAGGGTCAGTTGGCCGTCGGTGGCGTGGGTCAGGTCCTGGTGCCCGAAGAGGATCTGGCCGGAGGTCGGGCGGTCCATCCCGCCGATCATGTTCAGCAGCGTGCTCTTTCCCGAACCGCTGGGGCCCAGGATGACCAGGATCTCACCCGCCTGGATGTCGAGGTCGACCTCCCGGAGTGCCGGGACCTGGACCTCACCCATCCGGTAGATCTTGCTGACCGCTCGGACCGACAGCAGCGGTGTGTCTGCGGGGGGCATCCCCCAGGAATGCGCCTCGCGGGGGGTGGTTCCCTGCCCGGCCTGCCTCCCAGCCGAGCCCCGCGAAGCGGCCCCCCCGACCGCGCCGCGAGTCGCTCAGCCCAGGGCCCGCGTCATCAGACTGGCCAGGATCTGGGAGAAATGGTGCGGGTCGGGGAGCTCTCCGCCCTCGGCCACCAGGGCCTGGGCGTGGAGCATCTCGGCGACCTCGCCCAGGAAGGCCTGGTCCCCCTGTTCGCTGTACAGTTCGTGCAGGCGCCGCACCACGGGGTGGTCGGCGTTGATCTCCAGGATGCGCTTGACCGGGGGCAGTTCCTGGCCCATGGCCTTCATCAGCTTCTCCATGGCCGGGGAGGGGTCGTGGGTATCCGACACCAGGCAGGCCGGGGAGGTCGTCAGCCGGGCCGAGAGCTGGACCTTGCTGACGTGGTTCCCCAACCGGGTGGAGAGCCAGGCCAGCAGGGTGGCCAGCTCCTTGCGCTGCTCCTCCAGTCGGGCCTGACCTTCCTTCTTCTCGTCCTCGGTCCCCAGCTCCAGCTCGCCCCGGGCCGCTGAACGGAAGGCCTTGCCTTGGAAGTCCGGCACGTTCTCGACCCAGACGGCGTCCACGGCGTCCTGCAGCAACAGCACCTCGAAGCCCTTCTGCCGGAAGACCTCCAGGTGGGGCGAGTTCTCCAGGATGGCGCGATTCTCGCCGGTCAGGTAGTAGATGGCGTCCTGGCCCTCCTTCATCCGCGCGACGTAGTCGGCCAGGGTGGTCAGCTCGGCCGACTCGGTGGACGGTAGCAGGCACAGGTCCAGAAGGCTCTTCTGCTGGTCGGGTTCGCGGAACAGCCCCTCCTTCAGGACGCGGCCGAATTCGGTCCAGAAGGTGCGGTAGGCCTCGGGACGGTTCTCCTTCATCTCCTTGAGGGTGGCGGTGACCTTGCGGGTCAGCCCCTTGCGGATGGCCCGGATCTGGCGGTCCTGCTGCAGGATCTCCCGGGACACGTTCAGGGAGAGATCCTGGGCGTCGACCACGCCCCTCAGGAAGCGCAGGTGCTCGGGCAGCAGTTCCTCGCAGCGATCCATGATGAAGACCCGCTTGACGTAGAGCTGGACGCCCCGACGGGCATCGGGGACGAACAGGTCCAGGGGAGCCTTGCTGGGGATGAAGAGCAGGGCCTGGAACTCGAAGGTGCCTTCGCCCTTCATAGGAATGGTCTCCAGCGGGTCGCTCCAGTCGTGGGCGACGTGCCGGTAGAACTCCTGGTACTCCTCCGGCTTGACCTCGTCGGCCGGGCGGGCCCACAGGGCCTTCATGGAGTTGAGGGTGGCCTCCTCGGTGGTTTCGTCCTTGCGCACCTGCATGCGGATCGGGTAGGACAGGAAGTCCGAGTACCGCTTCACCAGGCTGCGCAGGGTCCACTCCGAGGTGTAGTCGGCCAGGCCGTCCTCGGGGTCGGCGGGCTTGAGGTGCAGGGTCACCACGGTGCCCTGGGTCGGCCCTGCGACGTCCTCCAGGGTGTAGGTTCCCTCCCCGGAGGATTCCCAGCGGGTTCCAGAGGCCTGACCGGCTCGGCGTGTCTCCAGGGTGACGCGGTCGGCGACCATGAAGACCGAGTAGAAGCCCACGCCGAACTGGCCGATCATCTCCGCAGAGCGGTTCTCGTCGCGGTTCTCGCGCAGTTTGCGCAGGAATTCGGCCGTGCCCGAACGGGCGATCGTGCCGATCAGGCTGCGGACCTCCTCGCGGGTCATCCCGATCCCGTTGTCGAGGATCCTCAGGGTGCGCTGGTCGGGGTCGGTCTCCAGGCGGATGTGCAGGTCGGACAGGTCGGCTCCCAGGTCCTGGTTCACCAGGTTCTCCAGGCGCAGCTTGTCCAGGGCGTCGGAGGAGTTGGACAGCAGCTCCCTCAGGAAGATGTCCTTGTTCGAGTAGATGGAGTGCACCACCAGGTCCAGCAGTTGGCGGGCTTCGGCTTGGAACTCCAGCGTTTCAACGGTCATTGCGAAGACTCCGAGATTCGATTCTGGGGTGCCCCGGTCGGGGCAGCGCACCTGTCAGTATAATCATCGCCCGTTAGATCTGTATCAGAGGGAGCCAGAAAGCAGCAGCCCCCGACCCGGTGGGGGTCTCGGGGGCTGCAGGCTCGTCCGGGTTCCTGGTCCGACCCGATCGGATCGGACCCAGACAGAATGAAGCGGATCAGCCGGCGATGCGATTGCGCCGATGGCAGTCCTGGCAGTAGACGGGGCGGTCGTTGCGGGGCTTGAAGGGCAACCGGGCCACGCCACCGCAGCCCGCGCAGGTGGCCTGGTGGAAGGTCTGGTCCTGGCGGCCGTTGCGGCCCTGGACCTCACCCCGATCGCGCCGGGCTTTGCGCTTCTCGCGGCAATCCGGGCACCTCGAGGGGTCGTTCTCCTGGTTCCGTTCGATCTGGAGGGCCTGTTCCAGGACGGTGAAGGTCCACTCCTTGTTGCAGTCACGGCATGGGGGCATGAGTCGTTCTTGAAGCATTCAGCATCGCTCCTAGTGGAAAGGATGGCGGGTCGTTGCAGGCGCCGCGGGTCCCAAGCGCCGGAAGCATGTTGGTCTGATTCCGGTCCGGGAACCCCAGGGAGCGGAAGGAACGTTCAGCCGACTTCAGGGACGCGAGAAGTCTAGCATGACCCGGCGAGGATCGCAAACTATAGGATGGCCTTGAATCTTATTCCATGTGCAGCGGAGCCGGTTCGATGCCCGCCGGATCGGGTCCTTCCGCCCACAGGGCGGCCAGGGCCAGCAGGATTTCCACGGTCTTGTCCATTTCCTCGACGCTGGTCCACTCGTAGGGCGAGTGGAAGTTGTGCTGCCCGCTGGAGAGGTTCGGGGTCGGCAGACCCATCTCGGTCAGGCTCGATCCGTCGGTGCCCCCGCGAATGGCCGTCCTCCTGGGTTCGACGCCGCAACGCCGCATGGCTTCCAGGGCGTAGGCGATGGCTCGGGGCTCCTTCAGGAGGCCCTCCCGCATGTTGCGGTACTGCCGCTTCACCTGGACCTCGATGCGCGCCTTGGGGTGCTCGGCCCGCAGTGCCACGGCGATGCTCTCCAGCATGGCGGCCTGGACGCCCAGGGCCTCGGTCTCGAAGTCCCGCAGGATGATCCGGGCGGTCGCGTGGGCCACCGAGCCCTCCACGTGGTAGGGATGCAGGAAGCCCTGGCGCCCGTTGGTGGTCTCCGGGGACATGGTCGTCTGGGGCAGCCGCGAGATGAAGTCCGAGAGGATGCGGATGGCGTTCACCATGCGGCCCTTGCCGGCACAGGGATGGGTGTTGATCCCCGTGATCTCGAGCGTGGCCAGGTCGGCCGAGAAGGTCTCGGAGTCCACCGAGCCCAGGCCCTCTCCGTCCAGGGTGTAGGCGACCTGGGCGCCGATCCTGTCGGGGCCCAGGTGCCGGGTGCCCGCGCCGATCTCCTCATCGCAACTGAAGACCAGTCGGATGGTGCCCCGCGGCAGCGTGTCGTCGCGCAGCAGCCTTTCTGCGGCCTCGACGATCGTGGTGATACCGCACTTGTCGTCCGCACCCAGGAGGGTGGTTCCGTCGGTGGTGACCAGGGTGTGCCCGATCACCGTCCCCAGTTCCGGGTATTCCGAGGGGCGCAGGACCTTGCTGGGGTCGCCGGGCAGGACGATTTCGCCGCCGTCATAGTTGGGGTGGATCTGGGGACGGACGTTCTCGCCGGAGGTCTCCGGCGAGGTGTCCACGTGGGCCACCCAGGCGACGACGGGGACTCCTTCGCGGTTCCCGGGAACGGTTGCGGTCAGGATGCCATGCTCGTCGAGGTGGACATCCTGACATCCGATCTGCTTGAGTTCTTCAGCCAGCAGTCGGTTGAACTCCATCTGGCCGGGGCTGGAGGGGTAGGCCTCGGAGTCCTCGGTGGCCTGGGTGTTCAGGGAAGCGTAACGGCAGAAACGTTCGAGTGTCGACATGCTGCGCCGGTTCGTGGCCCGGGGCACGAGCCCTGCCGGGGCCGTGGACTCCTGGGCGGGAAGGTGGGCCGTCGGCTCAGCGCGACTTCATGCAGCGCTCCAGGTAGGCCCTCAGCGCCATCTGTTCGTCGATCGTGGCCCCTTCGAAGGCCAGCTCGACCTGGTGCCTGGTCCCGGTCGTCTGCTGGCACCCCGTGACCCTGGCCGAGAGCAGCAGCGAGGGCATGCCGAACTCCAGGGCCAGGCGGACCTCGACCTCGGTGTCCGGTTCCAGGGGCTTGTCCAGGCGGAGTTCGACCTTGTCCAGGGTCAGGTTCGAGGCGTAGCGCTCGACCAACCAGGTCTGGCCCTCCTTCTGGCGGATGGCCACCGGCAGCATCCGGTTGAAGCGGTATCGGCGGAGCTGCCCCTCCAGCGAGAAGGTCGCCAGGATCTCGCCGAGGGTCTGTTCCGCCACCTCGTCCAGGTCCGTGAACTGCAGGCCCTGGCTCCAGGTTCCGCCCAGGAGGGCCTTCTGCCAGGCGACCCGGCAACGGAACTGCAGGTGCTCGTGGGCCGTCCCGAATCCATCCAGGGGGAGTCTCATGGAGAATTCGGTGTCCTGGGGCAGCTCCCGGTGCATCGTGACGCCCATCCCGCCGGTGGACAGGTCCACGACGTGGAGATAGACCACCTCGGGCTGGGCGGGTTGCAGGAACAACTCACCCTGGAGCGTCTTGTTGATGAGCCAGGGAGCGCGTTCGTGGGTCCGGCGCTCGGCACCCGTGGATGGCAATCCGGTCGTGATGTCAGTCAACCTCGCAAGGGCACCGCGTGGGTGCCGGTTCGGTGGCGCTGGGCCTGCGCCGCCGCCTGGACGGACGGGCTGCGAGGACGGTGGGAGTCTTCCCTGTCTGGCCGGGGAGGTTGCCCCGCTCACCGAACCCCCGATCCGGGCTTCCGGCCTGCATACCCCGTTTCCGAGTACTCCGTTTCCGAGTATAGGGTGGGGCCTTTGCCAGGATATGACCTCCTGGTGAACGGCATGTTAACATGTTCGATCGATCCAGGCCCCGCGGGGAGGAATCCCGTCGAGGTCGAATCGAGGCGTTCCATCTTGCTCGAGAGGATGAACCATGACCGAGACCACGCGCGAAGCTGAACCCTGGAGCATCGAGGACAGCGAGGTCCTGTATCGCATCGGCGATTGGGGAGACCCCTATTTCTCGATCAACTCGGCGGGTCACGTGGTGGTCTCGCCCCAGGGCGAGCGGGGTGGGTCCCTGGACCTGTATGAACTGGTCACGGCCCTGAAGGGAAGGAATCTCGGTCTTCCCCTGCTGATCCGCTTTCCGGACATCCTTCAGGACCGGATTGACCGCCTGAACTCCGCCTTTGCCCGGGCCATCGCGCGCTACGGTTACCAGGGCGCCTACCGCGGGGTCTTCCCGGTCAAGTGCAACCAGCAGCGCCACCTGGTCGAGAGTCTGGTGCGCTTCGGGCAGAAGCATCAGTTCGGTCTGGAAGCGGGCTCCAAGCCCGAGCTCCTGATCGCCCTGGCCACGCTTTCGACGCCCGGGGCCCTGTTGATCTGCAACGGCTACAAGGACCGGGAGTATCTGGAGACCGCCGTCCTGGCGCAGCGCCTGGGCAAGAACGTCCTGGTGGTCCTGGAGCAGCTCTACGAGGTTCGCCAGATCATCCAGGTGACCAGGGACCTGGGGGTCATGCCCCGCCTGGGCATCCGGGCCAAGCTGGCGACCCGAGGCGAGGGGCGCTGGGGAACCTCGGTTGGCGAGAGGGCCAAGTTCGGCCTTTCCGTCCCCGAGATCGTGGAGGCTGTCGAGTTGTTGCGCGACGCGGGCCTGCTGGACTGCCTGCAGTTGCTGCACTTCCACATCGGTTCGCAGGTCTCGTCCATCAGCGTGATCAAGAGCGCTCTGCGCGAAGCCGGCCGGATCTACGTGGAGATGGCCCGGATGGGGGCTCCGATGCGCTTCATGGACGTCGGAGGGGGCCTGGCCGTGGACTACGATGGTTCACGGACGAACTTCTACGCCTCCAAGAACTACAACATCCAGAACTACGCCAACGACGTGGTGGCCGAGGTGAACGACGCCTGCAGCCAGGCCGGACTGCCCGTGCCCACCCTGATTTCCGAGAGCGGCCGGGCGGTGGCGTCGCACCAGGCGGTGCTGGTCTTCGACGTGCTGGGTTCCAGCCAGGTGGGGCAGGGCGAGCCACTCCCTCCGCAGGCCGAGGACCATCGGATCCTGCACAACCTCTTCGAGACCTATCTGGGGATCGGCCAGGAGAACTACCAGGAGGCCTACCACGACGCCCTGGAGTTCAAGGAGGAGGCCAGCAGCGCGTTCCAGCATGGTCTGCTTTCGCTGGTCGGGCGGGCCCGGGCCGAGGGCATCTACTGGGCATGTTGCCGCAAGATCCGGGCGATCGTGCGGGGTCTGGAGGAGGTTCCCGAGGAGTTGGACGACCTGGAGAAGGATCTGTCGGCCATCTACTACGTCAACATGTCCGTCTTCCAGTCGGCGCCGGACGCCTGGGCGATCGATCAGCTCTTCCCCATCATGCCCATCCACCGGCTCGGGGAGGAGCCCGTCGAGCGGGCCACGCTGGCGGACCTGACCTGTGACTCCGATGGCAAGATCGACAAGTTCATCGACCTGAAGGATGTCAAGTCGCTCCTGGAGGTCCACCCTCTCAAGTCCGTCAGCGAACCGGGCAGCCGCCGACCCCACGAACCCTACCTGCTGGGGATGTTCTTGACCGGGGCCTATCAGGAGATCATGGGGAATCTGCACAACCTCTTCGGTGACACCAACGCCGTGCACATCCGCCTGACGCCTCAGGGCTACCAGATCCAGCACGTCGTGCGCGGCGACACCATGCGCGAGGTCCTGGGCTACGTGCAGTACAACGCCGAGGACCTGCTGGAAGATCTGCGCCAGCAGAGCGAGCGGGCCCTGGCCGAGGGCTCCATCACGCTGGAAGAGGCCCAGCGCCTGCTGCAGAACTACGAGGCCAGCCTGAGCCGCTACACCTACCTGTCCTGAGGAAGGGCCCGACCCCGGGGCGGACCTGGGACGCCCCGAGACCTCCCGGACCGCAGCCTGGGGTGGAATGAAGACGAGACCGGACCTGCCCGCGCAGGTCCGGTCTCGTCTTGGGGGGCTCGATCAGCGATCCCGGAAGGCCCCGGGAGCCCCGATCAGGCCGGCGGGTTCTGGGGAGGGGCCGGCTTCTTGTAGTCCAGTTCCAGGGCGTTGTTGATGTTCAGGCGGCCGGCGGTGGCCACCTTGCCCTGGAGGCTGTCCAACTTGTCGGCACCCTCCAGCAGGCGGGTCTTGAGCTCGTCGTTGGACATCGTGGGGTCGTGGGCCAGCAGCAGACCGGCGGCTCCGGTCACGTGCGGGGTGGCCATGGAGGTGCCGCTCTTGTTGGCGTAACCGCCACCCGGGACCGTCGAGTAGATCGTCACGCCGGGGGCCGCCAGGTCCACGGACTTCTCGCCGTAGCACGAGAAGCTGGCCAACTTGTCGTTGTGGTCGGTGGCCGCCACGGCGATGTTGTTGTCCAGGTCGTAGGAACTGGGGTAGTGGGGACGGACGTCGTTGTTGCTGCCCGAGTTCCCGGCAGCCATGATGTGCAGGGCCGGAGAGTTCTTGAAGGCGTCCTGGATGGCCTGGTCGGCGGCGCCGCCACCCCAGGAGTTGGAGGTCACCCGGGCCCCGTTCTTGGTGGCATACAGGATGCCGCGCACGATGGCAGCCGAGTTCGTCGAGCCGCCGTCGCTGAAGATCTTGACCGGCATCAGGCGGGCCTTCCAGTTCACGCCCACGACGCCCTGGTCGTTGTTCCCCTCGGCGGCGATGGTGCCAGCGCAGTGGGTTCCGTGGGAGTGTCCGTCCATCGGGTCCCCGGTGTTGGCGAAGGCGTTGTAGCCGTGCACGTCGTCGATCACGCCGTTGCCGTCGTTGTCGATGCCGTCACCGGCGATCTCGCCCGGGTTGGTCCAGATGTTGTTCACCAGGTCGGGGTGCTTGTAGTCGACGCCCGTGTCGATCAGGGCGATCAGGGGACCGTTGGGGTTGCCGGTGGTCTTGGCCCAGGCTTCCGGGGCATCGATGTCGGCGTCGGCGGTTCCACCCGTCTGGCCGGTGTTGTTCAGGCCCCACAACTCCTTCTTCAGGTCGTTGGGTGTGGTGGGCTCGGCGGCGGTCTCGAGCGGCGTCGGCGGGGCCGGCGGATCGTCCAGCGTGTACACGCTGTTCGGAACCACGTAGTCGACCCGCGAGTCCTGCTGCATGGCCGCCATGGCCTGGGCCGTGGTCATCCCCTCGGGCAGCTTCAGGTGGAGCATCTCGCCCTGGAAGCTCTGGAAGATCTCCTTGGGGAAGTCGAAGCGCTCGATCACCTTGGCCCCGAAGCGTTCGGCGAAGAGGTTCTGGCTCTTGGTCGGCGGCTGGCTCTTCAACTTGACGATGACCTCACCGGGGACGTGATCGCCCAGTTCGGCCTCCAGTCTGGCGGCTTGCGGAGCGGTGGCTGCCAGGAGGCGGTCCAAGGAGGTCTGGGGGCGCACCTCGACGGCGTCGGTGGGAGCCTGTGCCGGAGTGGCCGATGCCGCCGGAGCGGGCTGTCCGGATTGGGCCTGGGGCCGAATCGAGGGGATGGACGTCGAGCGGATCTCGGGAATCATGAAGCCTCCTTGGGCGCGGTTCGCCTCTTCCTGACATGTTAGGAAAGCCGGCGTCGGCACATGTGAGCGTTCTGTAAACAGATTCTTTGAGATCTTTTTCAGGGGAAAAGAAACAACCCCTGCCGGTCGGGGGGGGGGCACCCGGCAGGGGTCGCTTGCAGGACGATTGTAGCATCAGGAGGCTGCCTGAGGATACGGGCCGTTCGTCCCTTGGGGTTGGCTTCTTCTTCCTAGTAGGATCGAACTAGGTCGGCACCTTCTCTGCAAGCGAGCCGGCCTGCCAGCGCGCGATGACCCGGTCGTAGTGGTCGATGACCTGGCGGACGAACCGGCGCCGCTCGGTGTAGGGGCCCGGGAAGAAGCTGCGCTTGAATCCGTAGATGATGGTGTTGCGCAGTTGCTTCAGATCCAGTTCGAAGGCCTCGACGGCCATCTGGACTTCTCGGGATACGGTGGTGTGGCTGACCAGGCGGTTGTCGGTGCACAGGGTCGCCGACAGGTTCTCCTGGAGCATGCGACCGAAGGCGTGGTTGCGGGCCTGCTTGATGGTCGGGTTGGTCTGCAGGTTCGAGGTGATGCAGACTTCCAGGGTGACGCGGCGGTCGGCGATATAGCGGGCCAGCCGGCGGACATACTCCTCGGGGTCGCTGACCCCGGGACCACACAGTTCCGGCGAGAACAGGTGATAGCCGTGACCGATGCGATCGGCGTGCAGGTCCGTGATCGCCTGGAAGATGCTCTCCGGACCGTAGGCCTCGCCCGCGTGGACCGTCTTGTGCATGAAGCTGCGGTGGACGAAGTCGTAGGCCTGCTGGTGGTCGCTGGCGGGGTAGCCATCCTCGCGGCCGGCCAGGTCGAAGCCTACGATGGGCAGACCCTCCTCGTCGCGAATCCGGACGGCGGCCCGGGCCAGTTCCAGCGAGGCCAGGCCGAAGACCTGCTCGGGGGGAGCTTCCTGGAAGGTGTCCACGATCTGGCCGAACCAGTCCGAGAAGCCCCGGGTGAAGAAGCGCATGGCGCAGACGATGATCCCGTAGTAGAAGGGGGGTTCGCCCTGTTCGGCGACGGCTGGAGAGCGCGCATACTCGTCCTTGGCCTTGCGCAGGCCCCGGTCCACCGCCTGCATCACCTCACGGAACGAGAGGTTCTTGTGGGTGTGCAGTTGGGGTGCAAAGCGGACCTCGATATAGCGGACCCCTTCGTTGATGTTGTCCCAGGCCAGTTCGTAGGCGATGCGTTCCAGGGCCTCGGCGTCCTTCATGACGGCGCCCGTCAGGGCGAAGCCGTGCAGGTACTCGGCCAGACTGGCGTAGTGGGGCCGGAAGACCAGTTCGTTCAGGCCCTCCACGGTGTCGGAGGGAAGCTTGACCTGGCGCTCGCGGGCCAGCTCGATCAGGGTGGACTCCCGCATCGAGCCGTCCAGGTGGACGTGCAGGTCGGTCTTGGGTAGGGCGCGGATGACATCAAGGGGCAGCATATAAACCTCCAGGGGTCCCCTGCCGTTCTCAGCAGGGCCCGGCAATTCCTCCGGGTTCAGGTTCGAGTCGGGTTTTCCAAGGTGAATCCCGATCGGGTCCTTCCGGTTCCCGACCCCGTCGCCCGATCTTCGGGCTCTGTATCAGGCACTGCCTCAGGCGCTGTAGGTTCCCGCCGTGGCCGAGCCACCCTGGCCCGTCCAGTCGGTATGGAAGTACTCACCCCGGGCCCGGTCGATGCGCTCGTAGGTGTGGGCACCGAAGTAGTCGCGTTGGGCCTGGATCAGGTTGGCCGGTGACCGGGCCCGGCGATAGCCGTCGTAGAAGGCCAGGCCGCTGGCCATGGCGGGGACCGGGACCCCGGCCTCGACGGCCCGGGCGACGACGCGGCGCCAGCCTTCCTGGGCCCGGTTGACCTGGTCGCGGAAGAAGGGGGCCAGCAGCAGGTTCTCCAGCGCGGGGTGCTCCTGGAAGGCCTCCTGGATGCGGTCCAGGAAGGCCGAGCGGATGATGCAGCCCGCCCGCCAGACCAGGGCGATCCCTCCCGGGTTCAGGTCCCAGCCGTACTCCTGATCCGCCATCCGCAGCAGCATGTATCCCTGGGCGTAGGAGACGATCTTGGAACTGAACAGGGCCTGCTCCAGGTCGCCCAGGAAGGGCTCCCGCTGAACCACGATGGCCGGGGGGGTGTCCGGGCCGCTGAGGACCGAGGACGCGCGGCCCCGTTCGTCGCGCAGGGCCGATAGCGAACGGGCCTGGACGGCCTCGGCGATGAGCGTCAGGGGAATGCCCAGGTCCAGGGCGTTCATCGCCGTCCACTTGCCGGTGCCCTTCTGCCCCGCCGAGTCCAGGATCCGGTCGATCAGCGGCTCCCCGCGATCATCGGTGTGTTGCAGGATGTGGCTGGTGATCTCGACCAGGTAGGAGTCCAGGCGTCCCGAGTTCCAGTCCGCGAAGACCCGCCCGATCGATTGCGGTGACATCCGGGTCAGGTTGAGCATCAGGTCGTAGGCCTCGGCGATCAACTGCATGTCGCCGTACTCGATCCCGTTGTGGACCATCTTCACGAAGTGACCGGCGCCCCCCGAGCCCATCCAGTCGCAGCAGGGGGTCCCGTCGGCGACCTTGGCGGCGATGGCTCGAAGGACGTCCTGGATTTCGGGCCAGGCGGCGGCCGAGCCCCCGGGCATCAGGGAGGGGCCTCGCCGGGCTCCCTCCTCGCCGCCCGAGACCCCCATGCCCACGAAGCGCAGGCCTCCGGGCTCGAGTGCGGTCACCCGCCGCTGGGTGTCCAGGTAGTTGGAGTTCCCGCCATCGATCAGGATGTCGCCTTCCTCGAGGAGGGGGACCAGTTGCGCGATCATGTCGTCGACGGCCTGACCGGCCTTGACCATGAACAGGATCTTCCGGGGGCGCTTGAGCAGACGGACCAGTTCTTCGAGGGACCCGGCGCCCAGGACCCGGGTTCCCCGGGCTGCTCCCGCCAGGAACCCGGCCACCCGGTCGGGGGTGCGGTTGTAGACGGCCACGGTGTAGCCGTGATCGTCCAGGTTCAACACCAGGTTCTGCCCCATCACGGCGAGTCCGATCAGGGCGATGTCGGCGGGGGCGTGCATGGCTTTCACCTCTCAGGATTGCTGTGGCCAGGAGTCTGCGTTCCGGTCCTCGACCGTGCGAAGCGGCGCTGTAGGCTGGACGGCTCGGGTCCGGATTCTGGCGGCGGCCCGTGGCGTCCTGCACCGGTTGGGACCCGGCCAGGAGCCCGAGACTCCGGGGGCGAAGGTCCTCTCCATGCGCACGATCCTGTGCTATGGGGATTCCAATACCTGGGGCTTCGACCCCGAAGTGGATGGCCGGCGGCCCTGGGAGGGGCGCTGGACGGGGTGCCTGCAGCGGATCCTGGGGGACGGCTACCGGGTGGTGGAGGAGGGTCTGAGCGGGCGCACGACCTGTTGGGACGACCCCTTGTGCCGCGGCCGCAACGGCCGGGCGATGTTGGGGCCTCTCCTGGAGTCCCATTCTCCCGTGGACATGCTGGTCCTGATGCTGGGCACCCAGGACCTGAAGCATCGCTTCGGCTTGTCCGCCTACGACATCGCTCGGGGCACGCAGACCCTGGTCCAGGACTCCTGGCAGAGCGACTTCCCTCCCCGGCGCATCCTGTGGATCTGCCCTCCCCGGCTGTTGACCCTGCGAGCTCCCTGGGCCGGCGAGTTCCTGGGTGCGGGCGAGAAGTCCGCACGCCTGGTGCACTACAGCGAACCTCTGGCCCGGGAGGCCGGAACCCTGTTCCTCGACGCGGCGTCGGTGGTCTCCGGGGATGCCTCGGACGGTGTCCATCTTTCCGAGGCCGAGCATCGGGCCCTGGCGGCCGCCGTGGCTGAGCGGGTCCTGGCGGAGCCGGGGCCGGGAGACGAAGGGCCCGACGGCATCTGAACCTGAATCCGCCACCAACCGTGGCATTCGGCCGCCGATCCCCTTTGCAGGCACCGACGTTGGCTGCCCTGAAGGCCCGCCATTCGTGAAGAATATCTGGCCGGGCCCCTGACCGCGGGCTGGACTGGCGGGATGCCCGAGGTCTGCCCCTGGGCCAGGCGGCGGCCTCGGCCCGGCAAGGCGCGGTGGCCCACGCGGTCAGCCTGGTCGCCGCCGCCATCTGAGGCGGCAACGAAGCGCTCGCGGGCCCCGCACCGCCGAGTCGGCTCGATGGAACTGCGGCCGTATCGAGCTTGCGTCCCCGCCGGCCACCGGTCCCTGGTCTCGGGGGCGAGCACTTCTTCGGCGCCTCCGGGGCAGGTGCGGGGATGCGATCACGGACCTTGCGGTTGAGGGTTACAATCATGACCTGAGGCCTCCGCGACGAGGGTGTGTGATGACAACCTCTTCTACGTCGGAGGCCTCAGGATTGTAATTTTGAAGAAGATGTGTCGAACATATATTCGCTGGCGCTGAGGATCAGCACCCGGCTGAACGGGCGGTCTTGACAGGTCGAGAGAATGCATCTACAAGGGACTCATGGCCAATCGAGTCCCCCGAACCCCTTGCGCGTGCGCCAGTCTCCGGCGCGCTTCCCGTGCCGTCTCCCAGATGTATGATGGCGAACTTCGTCGTCTGGGCCTGAAGAGCACTCAGTTGACCGTGATGCAGGCCCTGTCGGCAGCCGGAACCGCCACCCAGGCCCGGCTGGCCGAGGAGCTGGCGGTGGACAGCACGACCCTGAGCCGGAACATCAAGGTCCTGGAGGGCAACGGCTGGATCCAGGGGACGGAGGGCACCGACCGTCGCGAGCGTCACCTGGTCCTCACCGAGGTCGGTCAGGACCTGCTGCGACAGGCCGAGAAGCCTTGGAGCCGGGTACAGCAGCGCCTGCGCGAGGCCTTGGGCCCCGGGCCCTGGGATGCCCTCTTCGCCGTGGCCGAAGCGGCCGTCAAGGCCAGCCGGGGGGCCTGAGGCGCGTTTCCGGTCGGGGATCCTGCAGGCGATCCCCCTGAAGTAGAATCCTGTCTGGCAGGTAGGGCCCCGTCGTGTACCCGCCAGGCGATTCCTGTGGCGCCCTTCCCGGACAACCTTCCGGACAAGGAAGATGCCCGCTGGCCAGGCCAGCGGGCATCTTCAGCGATCAGCCGCAGCCGATCGGTCGATGGTTACTTGGTGGGAGGAGCCGCCGGGTCAGCGGGAGGAGCCGCCGGGTCGGCAGGCGGGGCCGCCGGGTCAGCGGGCGGAGCGCCCGGCTGAGGGTCGAAGCCCGGGTCGGCACCGGGAGCGCCAGGGGCGGCACCGGGGGCGCCGGGGGCACCAGGGGCGGCGCCGGGCTCGGCACCAGGAGCGCCAGGAGCGCCAGGGGCACCCGGCTCGGCACCAGGAGCACCCGGCTCGGCACCAGGGGCACCAGGAGCGCCAGGCTCAGCACCAGGAG
>CAZQPM010000043.1:0-17879 GCA_964595195.1 uncultured Burkholderiales bacterium
ACCCTGGTGGGGTCTGGGGCTCAGGCCGTCGGAGGGGCCGGCTTGGGCGGGTTGAGGCTCAACAGGTACTCGACGGTCTCGACCGGGTCGATCACGCCGGCGCCCTGCTGGGTATGCTCGAAGCCCTTGGCCGGCGAGCCGCCGATCGGCTGGGGCGCGGCCGGGGTCAGCTTGTCGGCGGTCTTGATCGACAACTGCTTGAGCTGCTCGGGAGTGATGTCGGGCTTGGCCTGGACCATCAGGGCCGCCACGCCAGCCATGAACGGTGTGGCCATCGAGGTTCCCGACATCGAGCGATAGCCGTCGCCGGTGTTGGACAGCGAGGTGATGTTGACGCCCGGGGCCAGGATGTCGGGCTTGTCCAGCTTGTCGAACTTGCTGGGACCACGGCTGGAGAAGTTGGCGATGCCGTCGTCGGAACGGTCCAGCGTGCCCTTGTCGTCCAGGGCGCCCACGGTGATCACGTGCTCGGCGATGGCCGGGGTGCCGATGGTGCCGGCCGAAGGCCCTTCGTTGCCGGCGGCGATGATCGGGGTGATGCCGGCCTTGACGGCGGCTTCAACGGCCTGGGCCACCGGGTCATCCTTGTAGCTCTTGCTGGCCCGACCACCCAGGGACATGCTGATGATGTTGATGCCCTTTTCCTTGGCGTTGTCCACGGCCCACTGGATGCCCTTGATCACGTTGGAGAAGGAACCCGAGCCCCTGGAGTCCAGGACCTTGACGCCGATCAACTTGGCCTCGGGGGCGACGCCCTTGTACTTGCCCTGGGAGGCCGTGCCGTCACCGGCGACGATGCCCGCGCAGTGGGTGCCGTGACCCTGGTCGTCATAGGCCTCGGTCTTGCCGTTGACCATGTCCTGGAAGCCGATGATCCGATCCTTCACGTCCGGGTGCTGGGCGATGCCGGTATCGATCACGGCCACCACCACGTTCTTGCCGGTGATGCCCTTGGCCCAGAGCTTGTCGACGCCCAGGGAGGGGCCGGCGGTGTCCAGCAGGGGACCCAGGTCCTGGGTCTCGCCCTCGGGGATCGACATCTCGTCGTCCAGATGGATCCGGACGTCTCCGGCGACCTTGGTCAGCTCGGGAAGCACGCCGTTGGCGTCCGGCGTCAGTTCCACCGCGAATCCGTGGATCAGCGGCAGTTCGGCGGTGACCTGGTTCTGCGGATTCTTGGCGAGGATGGCCTTCTTCAGCTCTTCCAGCTTCTGCTGGTCTTCGTGCTGGATGATCAGGCGGACCGGGCCGCCGTCGCTGGAAATCCAGGAGTCCTTGGGCTGCTCGTCGGCTTGCGGGCGGGCCGCGCGGGTGGGAGCGGAACCGGTGTTCACCGGCGTGGCCTGGGTGGGACGAATCTCCATGTTGAATCTCCTTTCGCTGGGCCGACGGCTGGGAGCGTCTGCGCCGCCCGTGGGACGCGGGCGGGGTCTCCCGGCTCGGACTCAAGGGGCATGCTAGCATGCCGGCTTCTGGCTTGCGGGGACATGTTTGTAACATGGCGGTGAAGCTTCAGGATCTCTTCAGGGTCTCAGGGAGGCGTCCGGGGGGCGGGGCGACGGACCGATGGGTCGGACGTCCTGCAAGGGGTCCGACGTACGTCGGATTGCATTCAAGATCGGGCAGGAGTGCCTGGATTTTTGTTCAATCAGTCCGCATGAACAGCCAGTCCGACAACCTCTCCGACAACGTCCGACTCCTTTCTGCCTCGGAGTTCGCCGCGGCCATCGGCAAGACCGAGCGACAGGTCTATCGCTACATCCAGAAGGGGCGCCTCCAGGCCTTGCCTCCCGAGGAGACGGGGCTTCCCGGAGTCCGTATCCCCGAGGCCGAACTGGAGCGTTTCCTTTCGCGGTTCGGTCCTCCCTCAGGGGGGTGGGTCCGCCCCCGGGTCGGGACCGCGGGATCCCCTCGGGAGTCTCGGGACAGCTTCGAGGAGAGCCTGGAAGAGGAGGCCTGTGTGCTTGGGGCGCCGGCGCCCGCGCCGGCACCGGTGCTGACCGTCCCCCTGGACCGCCACGAGGCCGCGGTCATGCGCCTGGGCTACCTGGAGAGCCAGCTCGAGCAGTCCCGTCGGATGCTTTCCGAGGGCACGGTCTCCGAGTCGGACCTGCGGGCGCGGCTGGAGGAGTTGGAGGAGGCCTTGAAGGCTCGGGATCTCGACCTGCTGAGGGCGGAGGTCCGGGCCGAGGCCGCCACGGAGGCCCGAGCGGAGGCCGACTCGCGGGCCCGCAGCCTGGCGGTGCGCCTGGAGGAGTCCGAGCGGCGGGCCCGGGCGCCCTGGTGGAAGCGCTGGCTGGGGGCCAACTGAGCGGGTCGGTGGGGCAGGAGCCGCGGGGCGGGGCTGGAAGGGCTGTCGGGACCCTGGATCGAGTCGGTGGGGCTCTGCAGCCCGGGGCGGGAGATGTCCGCAGGAGGTGATCGGGGTGGATCATTCGCCCAGGTTCGTTCAGCTCGTCGAGGACGCCCGCGGGCAGGTGCGCGAGTGCACCTGCGAGGAGGTGCATCGCCGCTTGGAGGCAGGCGGCGGATTCCACCTGGTCGATGTCCGTGAGGACCACGAGTGGCGCAAGAGCCGGATCAAGGGAGCCACGCACCTGGCTCGGGGGATCCTGGAGCGCGATATCGAGCAGACCTTCCCCGATCTCGATGAGGACCTGGTCCTCTACTGCGGGGGGGGCTACCGCTCGGCTTTGTCGGCGGAGTCCCTGCAGAGGATGGGCTATCGGCGGGTGCAGTCCATGGCCGGCGGGTGGCGGCGCTGGAAGGAAATGGGTTTCCCCCTGGAACACTGACGACCGCCCGCAGGCGGCGCTCAGCCCTTCTCGGCGAGGGTCTTGTAGTTCTGGGCGCGGGCCCGATAGCCCGGCATCAGGCTCATCAGGTATGGCTGGTCGGCGTGGCGGGCCGCCAGCTTGTCATAGACCGCCAGGGCCCGGTCGGGGTCACGCAGGCGGACGCACAGGCAGTGCTCCAGGTGGGCCAGCGCGGTCGCGGAGACCTGCGAGTCGGGGTAGCGGTCGACGAAGTCGACCATGGCCTGGGGCGTCGCCTGGGGGTCCAGCGCCGACTCGTCCAGGTAGCCCTTGAGGTCCTGCGGGTGCTTGCGGGCGTAGTCGCGTTTCAGGTCCATCTCCAGCAGGGTCAGTTCCTGCCAGGCCTTGCGGTCGGTCGGGTTGACCCGGGCGATGCTGGGCTGGCGGCCGAAGGTCCGTTTGTTCTCGATCAGCAGGGGGCGTTCCAGGATCTCGCTCTTGAGGCGCGCGAAGGTCAGGGCCACGGTCAGGTCGTGGGTGCTCAGGTCCTCCTGGATGAAGCGGTCGCTTTCGTCCTCGTCCACCACGACCAGCTTGCCCTGGTTCAGTCGGGCCCCGAGATCCTTCTCGAAGAGCCGGTTCGGCAGGTCGCGTCCGGGAGTCCGAGGTTCGGGATTGAAGACCAGGATCGCCGCCCAGAGGATCAGGGCGAAGACCAGCACCACCTTCACGATTCGTAGAATCATCGCACCACCTGCTGTCGGCCCCGGAAGGGGCGCATCTGTAGGTTATTATCCCGCACCCGGGCCCTGGACTCCTGCGCAGATGTTGCCAGGATGTAGAATCCCCGGGCGAAGTCAAGAAAGAACGGGGCCATCCCAGGCCGGGACGGCCCCGTTCCTTGCGGGTATCTGCCCGGCTAGTTGGAGGGCCCCGTGTAGCGGACGACCGACCCGTTGTTCTGCCCGATGTCGAAACCCTGGGTCAGGAACATCTGGATGGTATCCGGGAGGGACTCCGGACTGGAGTACTTCGTCGTCGGCAAGGCATGGAAGCCCCGCTGGAAGCCAGCCAGTTCGGGGATGGTCTTGTCGATCACCCGGTCGAACGGAGCAACGGTCTGGAACTTGATCTTCCGCACGGTTCCTGCGCTCGCCATGGATTCGATGAAGGTGACATAGGCCTTCTGGACCTTGGGATCCGCCACGCCGTCGTAGTAGACCTCAAGGCCGACCGGTTCGGTCAGGCCGCCCTTGATCAGATTCAGCGTCTTGTTGGAGAAGTTCTGGTCACCAGGGCCCGTGAAGAAACGCAGGTTGCCCAGTCCGGCGACCGAGGGCCCGGGACCTCCCGGCATGGAGAATCCATCCAGGGTGACCAGGGTGCTTCCGGCGGTCCAGGCCACTTCGAAGGGGCGGCGCATCAGGGGATCTCCCGGGCGCGCCGTCAGGGAGTAGGCGCCCGGCTCAAGCGGGGGCACCGGGTACACTTCCGGTTGCGGCTTGACCTTTCCGACCAGCACCCTCGCCGAGTCGTTCTCGGCGATCGCCACGTAGCTTCCGTTGGAGGCGATGCCCGCCGGGAAGTTCAAATTGACCATGTAGTCGATGACCTTCGGGGGATTCTGCGTGAGGTCGGCTCGGCGGACGCGACCGCCCGAGTTGTACTCGGTCCACCACAGGTAGGTCCCGTCGAAGGAGCACGCCAGCGGGTGGTTGGGTCGGGGGGTGATCAGGGCCCCCAGGTCCTGGGCCTGGGCCCGGCTGGTGTAGTGGCCTGCCTGGAGCTCGGGCTCGATCAGCAGCACGCGGCCCGGGAAGGAATTGAAGTTGTCGGTGACGGCCAGGGTGTACTTCCCGGTGCGGGGGTGGTTGAAGCCTGCGATCCAGACCGGACTGGTCAGGGTCGTGACGGCCTCGGGCGTTCCCGTGCGGGCTGGCACTTCGTTGATCTGGAAGGTCTGCGGCGAGGTCGGATCGAGTTTGGACTTGTTGTCCTCGGTGTCCATGGCGAAGCGGACCAGGTGCCCCTGGCCCACGCCCAGGCCCAGACCTTCGACCATGAAGATGGATCCGGTGTCCATGTTCACGGCCATTCGCGTCGGGCGCGGTCTGCCGGTCAAGACGCTGACCAGGTTCGGGGTGGGCTTGGGGCTCGGGCTCACGGAGGGAGTGGGCCAGGGACTGGGGCTCACCGTGGGGGAGTGGCTTCCCGTGGGATAGGGTTCGATGACTCCGGCGCCGGAGCTGGCGCCGCCTGTACACCCGGCCAGGGCCAGGACCGTGACGGCCAGCAAGAGCAGGGCGGTCAGCCCGAAGGTTCGCCTCAACGTGTGCCTCCTTTTGGGCGCCCGGCCCCCGGCCGGGTCCCCTGGGATGGCCGGACGGGACCGGCCGGGTGGTGCGGGTGGGGTCCGAGCCGGATCCTCCGCAGGGGGCGGCCCGGACCGTCGGGCCGTGGCTCCACCCGACAAGGGCAGAGCCACGGCCTGGCCTCTAGTTGGCTGCGGCGGCCCGAGCCTCGGCGATGACCTGCTCGCTGACCTGGGGCGGAGCCTCCTCATAGTGGGAGAACTTCATCGAGAACTGCCCGCGGCCCTGGGTGATCGAGCGCAGGTCGATGGAGTAGCGGAGCATCTCGGCCTGGGGGACCTGGGCCCGGATGCGCTGCAGGTTCCGACCCGTGGGCTCCATGCCCAGGATGCGCCCGCGCTTGGAGTTCAGGTCACCGATCACGTCGCCCATGAAGGACTCGGGGACCAGGACGTCCACGTCGAAGATCGGCTCCAGAAGGACCGGGCCCGCCTTGACGGCGCCCTCCTTGAAGGCCATGCTTCCGGCGATCTGGAAGGCCATGTCCGACGAGTCGACGTCGTGCATCTTGCCATCATACAGGCGGATCTTCACGTCGACGACGTGGTAGCCGGCCAGGATGCCTTCCTCCATCGCCTTGCGGGCACCCTTCTCGACGGCGGGGATGAAGTTCTTGGAAACCACGCCCCCCACGATGCCGTCCTCGAAGACGAAGCCTTCGCCTCGGGGCATGCCGCTGATCTCCACATGGACCTCGGCGAACTGCCCGCGGCCTCCGGCCTGCTTCTTGTGGCGATACATCTGCTGGGTCTTGCCGCGCAGGGTCTCCCGGTAGGGAACCTTGGGAGTGGACAGTTCCACGTCGACTCCCATGCGCTTGAGCCGCTCGACGCACAGGTCCAACTGGACGTCGCCCACGCCGGAAAGGATGGTCTCGCGGGTCTCGTCCAGGCGCTTGACCTTCAGCGTCGGGTCTTCCTGCATCAGGCGCTGCAGGTTGGCGGACAGCTTGTCCTCGTCCGCCTTGGACCTGGCCTTGATGCAGCGGGTGTAGAAGGACTCGGGCAGATTCAGCCCGGGCAGTTGCACCTTGCGGGTCGGGTCGCTCAGGGTATCGCCGGTGGCCGAGCCCTGCAGGCGTCCGACAGCCACGATGTCGCCAGCGGGCGCCTGGTCGATCTTCTCCTGGTGCTTCCCCTTCATGCTCAGCAGAGGCCCGATCTTCTCATCCTCGCCGCGGTTGGGGTTGTGCAGCACCGTGTCGGGGCGGATGGTGCCGGAGTAGACGCGCATGTAGGAGATCTTGCCGACGTAGGGGTCGGAACTGGTCTTGAAGATCAAGGCGGCCGAGGGGCCCTTGGCGTCGGGGTTGATCCGGATCTCCTCGCCGTTCGCGTCGGTGCCCACCACCTCGGCCATCGGGGCCGGGACGTACTCCTGGATGGCGTCCAGCAGCAGGACGATGCCCTTGAGGTTGGTGGACGAGCCGCAGAAGGCGGGGACGATGCCGCCCGACTTGATCCGGCGGGTCAGCCCGTCCCGGATCTCCTCGTCGGAGAGTTCCATCGTGTCGAGGTACTTCTCGGTCAGGGCGTCATCCGCCTCGGCCGCTTCCTCGGTCAGCTTCTCGCGCCAGGTGGCCACCGTGTCCACGAGGTCGGCCGGGATGGCCGTCTCCTGGGGATGGCCCTTGGCGTCGAAGGCGTAGGCCTTCTGGGCGACCAGGTCGACCACGCCATGGAAGGTCTCGGCGGTTCCGATGGGGATCTGGACTGGAATCACCCGGGCTCCGTGGAGCTTCTCGGCACATTCGTCCATCAGATGGAAGAAGTCGGCGTTCTCCTTGTCCATCTTGTTGACGAACAAGAGCCGCGGCATCGAGCGCTCTTCGGTCAGGTCCCAGATCTTCTCCAGGCCGACCTCCATCGCGGAGTTGGCCGCGGCCACCAGGACGGCGCCCTCGGCGGCGCGCAGGGCGCCCAGGCTCTCGGCCGCGAAGTCGAAGAAGCCGGGCGTGTCGATGACGTTGATCTTGCCGGCCTTCCACTCCACCGGAGCCATGGCCGCGAAGACGGTCATCTGCCGCTTGATTTCATCGGGGTCGAAGTCGGTCGTGGTGTGGCCTTCCTCGGCCTTCCCCAACCGGTCGATCGCGCCGGAGACGTACAGGACGGCCTCGGCCAGCGACGTCTTTCCCGCACCCTGGTGGCCGTACAGGCCGACATTGCGGATTTTCTCTGTCGGATAGATCTTCACGCGTGGTCCCTCCGTCGGTTGGCGGGTCTATTCGGTCTCGGCGCTCTCGAGGACCGGGCTCTCCTCGGCGGGAGCCTCAGGGACTTCCACCTGGCGGGCCGGCTTGGCCGAAGCCTTGGCCTGGTAGCCCTCGCGGTATTCGATGGGGATGAACTTGCCTTCCTTGACCGCCGCTTCGCGGAGCCACTTGTTTCCGCCGATGCGGACCCAGTCTTTCCCTTCCAGGTTGGCGCCGGTGTTGCGGCACTTGGGGGGGCTGGGCTTCTTGGGCGAACTGCGAGCCATGTCTTCTATACCTCCGGGATTCTTGCCGGACCCCATTAAAGAGCGGATCGACGCGCCAGAGGTAGGTCCTCAGGGTCCGGCCGGGCCGCTCGAACCAACGTTCGTGGTGCGGGTCGAAAAATGCCGTTCGCTATTCCCTGTCGGGGGCAGGACTCCTGCTGCTTCCCAACTGCGGACGGCGGGGGAGGGCCTCTTCAGATCCGCGCGACGGCTTCGACCTCGACGCGGACCCCGCGGGGCAGGCCTGCCACCTGCACGGCCGAGCGGGCCGGTGGGATGGTGGGGAAGTAGCGGGCATACACGGCATTGAAGTCCGCGAAGTCGCGCAGGTCGGCCAGGAAGACGGTGGTCTTCAGGACCCGGTCCAGCCCCGATCCTCCCGCCTCCAGCACGGCCCCCAGGTTCTTGAGGACCTGGTCGGTCTGTTCGGCCGTGGTGTTGCCCACCACCTCGCCGGAGGTCGGGTCCAGGGGGATCTGGCCCGAGCAGAACAGCAGGTCGGCGCAGCGGACGGCCTGGGAGTAGGGGCCGATCGCGGCCGGAGCGCGGTCGGTGGAGATGGGGGTGTGAGAGTTCGTCATGGAGTGCGGCTTCCACAGTTCGAGCAGGCCCCCTGCCCGCATCCGGGCTTCCGGCAGGCGTGCCCCGGGTGGCGCAGAAATTGCTGGGGTGCCCCGTAACTACCTGACAGGCATCGTGGCCTTCGTGGCGGGCCTGGTCCTGTACCTGGCCAGCATGGCGCCCGGGCTTCCTCCCGGGCACGACAGCGCCGAACTGGTCACGGCCGCGGCCGTGGGCGGCATCGCCCATCCGCCGGGCTATCCCCTGTACACCCTGCTGGGTCACTTCTTCATCGGGCTGTGCGGAGGGGACCCCGCCTGGGCCATGAACCTCTTCTCGGTCCTGTGCGGAGCCTTGGCCGTCGGCCTGGCCGGATTGGCCTTCGCCGGGCTGTCGGGCTCGGCGGGGGCGGGCCTGGCCTGCGCCCTGACCTTTGCAGTGGCGCGCGGTCCCTGGCGGATGGCGGTCGGGGCCGAGGTCTTCTCGCTGCACCTGGCCCTGGTGGCGGGCCTGCTGGCCCTGGCTGCGTCGTGGAGGCCGGCCCCGACGGGTCGTCGTCGGCTCCTGGTAGCGGCCGGGGCGCTGACCTTCGGCCTGGGCCTGGCGCATCACCAGACCGTGATCCTGGTCCTGCCGGGTCTGGCAGCGTACCTGTGGATGGGGCGGGACGGTCGGCCGGTCGGCTTCAGCCCTGGAGCCGGGCTGGCCCTGGTGGCGGGTCTGACACCCTACGCCTGGTTGCCGTGGCGGGCAGCCCAGGAACCCCCATTGAACTGGGGGGATCCGGACACCCTCGGGCGCTGGTGGTGGACCGTGACCCGGCAGGGGTACGGGGGCCTGAAGCTCAGCCAGGTCTCGGGGACGCGGCCTGCAGCGGGCTATCACCTGGAGGGCTGGGGGCGTTCGCTGGCGCTTTGGCAGTATCCCTTCCCGGGCTTCGGGTTGGGGTTGCTGGGAGGTGCGCTGGGCGTCCTGCAGCGTCGCCCCGAAGCGGCCCTGACCGGCGGCCTGTGGCTGCTGGCGGGGCCCGTCTGGGCCCTGATCGGAGCCCAACCGCAAGGGGAAGGCTTCCTGGACATGATGGAGCGCTTCTATGCCTGTTCGGCCCTGGGCTTCGCGGGCTTGATGGCGCTGGGACTGGCCGAAGGGCTGAGGGCGGGGCGCCCGGAGCTGCGTCGCCTGGCACAGGTGGTCTTGGTGGCCCTGCCGCTCCTGGGTCTGGCCGTCAACTGGTCAGCCTGCTCGGAGAAGGGCCAGTTCCAGGTGCCGGACAGTCTGGCTGCCGTGGCTTCCCAGGTGCCTCCCGGCTCCCTGGTGGTGACGGGTTCCGACCTGACCTCCGGTATGTTCTTGTATGGCAGTCTGGTCGGGAAGAGAGGCTGGGACGTGGTGCCGGTGGGCCTGATCTCCTCGGAATGGTTCCTGGAGCGGCTGCCGGCGGAGCGGGCCGAGGCCCTGCGCCGCGGGGGCCTCGTCGCCCTGTTGGGGCTGGTCCGCTCGCAGGGCGTCCCGGTCTACCTGGATTTCCTGCCCGGCGGCATCTCGGGCTTCTTCGTCCCCGAGGGCCTGCTCTATCGCTATCTGGCGCCCGGAGAGCCGATCCCCCTGCGGCCGCAGGCGTCGCGGAGGTCCCTGGACATCCTGGACGGGGTCGCGCGCAGGGGAGACTACTCGGGGAATCCCGGGCGACCCTTCTGGACGCGGCACCTGGTGCAGACCTGGGCCTGGGCCTACCAGACCGCAGGCGAGGGTCTCATGCCCGTGGATCCGCTCCGAGCCGAGGACGCCTTGGAGGTGGCGCGGGCCATGCGGGGAGGCGCACCGGTCGCGGGGGACGGTGGACCGGCCCGCCGGGAGACGTCGCCTTGAAGGGGCTGGGGATCGCGCTGCTGACCGTGGCGCTGGCCTGTGGTGCGGGCCCTGCCGCATCCCGCGCCTGGGCCGAGGGGACGTCGGCCGTGGAGGGCCTGGATCCGCCGCCTGGTGTGAGAACCGAGGGCGTCGAGGCGGGTCTGGATGCAAGGAAGGCGTGCATCGAGGAGCGGAGCGTAGTTGGAAGCTACGTGAGCACCGCAGAGGTGCGCCTGACGACGCAGACGGGCCCGGATCGGCGGCCGAATGCCACGGTTGGCGGCGGATTCAGGGAGGGGGCGGCGGCTGGGGGGGCCGTGCTGCAGCCGGTGCGTCTGGCCCTGGAGGAGGGCTGGCGCCTGGCCCTGGCCTGCAACCCCGGGGTGCAGGCCGCCCTGGAACGGGTGGCGCAGGCCAGTGAGCAGACGCGGATGGCCTCTTCCTCCGGGCGGGTGCAGGCCACGCTCATGGGCCTGCGCGAGCAGGTGCGCACCACCCCGGGACCCCCAACGGTCCTGGAGGCCTACGGGTTGCCCTCGGGTTTCGGGGAGGTGGGGCAGGGCCTGCGCTTCCAGACCGAGCCCTACGAGTACGGTTCCAGCCAGTTCCAACTGGAGATCCGCCAGCTTCTGCTGGATGGAGGGCGAGTGGCGGCGCAGGTGGCCTCGACGCGAGCCCTGGAGGGGCAGGCCGAGGCGCTCCTGGTGTCGGCCACCAGGGACCTCCGGTGGCAGCTCGAGCAGGCCTGGCTGAGCGTCCTGGAGGCGGACGCGCGGGTGGACCTGGCCGAGGAGTCCGAAGCGCTGACCCTGGAGCAGCAGAGGCTGACCCAGGCTCGCTATGAAGCCGGTTCGGCGGCCCGCGCCGACGTGGTCTTCGCCCGGGTTCCCGTGGCCCGTTCCGGCCTGGATCGGGTGCAGGCCCGGACCCAGGCGGCCTCGGCCCGGGCCGCACTGAATCGCCTGCTGGGCCTGCCTCTGGGTACGCCCCTGCAACTGGAGGAACCGCCGGCCCCGGCGGCCTTGGAGGGTACGGTCGACCAGGCCGAGGACCGGGCCCGCCGTCAGCGGGCCGAGGTCCTGCAGGCCGGGGCCCTGATCGAATCGGCACGTCAGGAGTTGCGCGTCGCCGAGGCGGGAGGGGATCCCCGCCTCGATGCGGTGGCCAGCGCCAACGGCGTGGCCTATGACGAGGAACTGCTGCCGGTGGACTGCGGCTGGAGGGTGGCCCTGGAGGCCCGCTGGACCCTGGTGGATGGCGGGCAGGTCGGCCACGATTCGGCCCGGGCCAGGGCCCGGATCCGGGAGGTCGAGGCCCTGGCCCGGCAGGCCCGGGACCAGGTGGGCCTGGAGGCCCGCCAGGCCTGGTTGGAGGCCGAGGCCGCCGAGGTCGCCCTGGAAGCCTCCCAGGTGGAGGTGGAGAGGGCCCGGGAGGCCCTGGCCATGGCCCGGGGGCGCTACGCCAGCGGGGTGGCGCTGTTCCTGGAGGTCAGCCAGGCCCAGGTGGACCTGCTGGCCGCCCGTTCCCGTCAGACGACGGCGCGCTACGCGTTGCTGCGGGCTCGAACACGCCTGGACCGGGCGTGCGGAGTCGACCCTCCAGGCTGAGCCGTTCCGGGAGCCGCGGGGGCGCCTCAGGACGAGCGCGTCCTCCATCCCGCCAGGATCCGGTCCGTGTCCACCTCGGAGATCTCCAGCAACCTGGCCACGTCGCGGCACAGCCCTTCCTCTGCGGGTTGCAGCATGCCATCCGCCGCGGCCATGGCCACCATGCAGGCCAGCAGGCCCTGCCGTTCTTCGGCCAGGCTCAGGACCGCAGGGAGCTGCTGGGCAGACAGGGTCGCCAGGGCTTCGTGGCGGGCCGTCGGGTCAGGGCCCGGTAGCAGGCGGCGCAGGTCGGCCAGCAGCGCCAGTTCCTCCGGCGTGGTGCTGTCGTCGGCGCCGGCTACCAGCTTGACCAGACCGAGGACGCTGACGGTGCGCCGGGCGGCCGACCGGACCAGGTCGGCCATCTCCTGGGGGCTGACCAGTCCGTCGTCGTAGTAGGCGTTGGCGACGTCTGCCGCCGAGGCCACGGCCAGGAATTCCAGGGTGCCGCGCAGGGAGGCCGCCGGATCCGTCCCTGCGACGGGTGCGACCCGGCGGGCGAGTTCCGTCTCCAGCCGGGCGGCGGCGTCCTCCAGGGAGAGATGGCGTCGCAGGACGGTTCCGGCCGGCCCTCGTTCGGAGAGGGCGGCCAGGAAGGACTCCAGCCCCCAGGAGGCCCCCAGGAGCAGGAGGTTCTGGTCCCGCAGGGCGACGGGGTCCGTCAAGGGGCTTCCGTAGGCGGCGGCCACGTAGAGGTTCGTCTTGACCATCCGGAAGACCAGGTAGGCGGCTTCCGGGGGGAGACCCGCGCCGACCCCGGGCAGTTCCGCCACGAAATCCCGGGGGCTGCCCGAGGCCACGATGCGCTCGGAGAGTTCCCCCAGCATGCGCCGGGCGCGCTCGCGGCGCCGCGGCTCGGCCAGGTAGCAGTCGGCCCAGCGCCCCGCGGCTTCGGCCTCGGGAGCCAGGGTGCGCACGATGTGGTCCAGCAGATGGAGCAGGTCGGACATCTGGGGCCTCCGGGGTCGGGTCGTCAAGGCGTGGGGTACAGATAGGGCAGGGGCGGGCCAGGTTCCTGCCCGGACCGTCCGGAATCCTGGCGCCAGGACGCGCGCCGTCCGTCGGCACAGGGATTCACCTTCGACCTGGAGAAGCCGCGGCCCATCAGCCTTCAGCCTGCTCCGGGGTCTGCCATGCCCGCCTTCCTGCGTTCCGTCCCAGCACCGCGGTGGATCCTGTTCCTGCTTGCGGGCACCCTGGGCCTCGGAGAGTTGCTCTCGGTTCTCGGGGTCGGGTCGGTCCTGCACCGGCACGTCTTCCTGGTCGTCCTGCACGAACCCCTGCTGGCCTCGGCCCTGGTGGGTTCCCTGGCCTTCTACCTGATCCTGGTGCCGCGTCGGGCCCGGGAGATCGCGGTGGTCTTCCTGGCGGGTGCCCTGCTGGATGGTTGGCTGGTCTGGCATCGCTCCGCCTACATCGCTCCGGGCGGGCAACTGCTGCACCTGGGCATCGGCCCGGGGTTCGTCTGTCTGGTGGCCGGCCTGGGGCGGGCCATGCGGGGGCCGGATCGGCATCGCGCCGAGGAGGCCCTGGCCCTGGGGTCGGCCATGCCCGGCCTGCTGGTCTTCGCCCCCTTCGTGCACTCGGCCGTCAGCTCCCACAATCCCTGGGTCTGCGACTTCATCGCCTACACCGTCGACGGCCTGCTGGGAGTCCAGCCCAGCTTCCTGGTATCCCGGGTGGCGATGGCCACCAGGCCCCTGCGCGTGCTGCTCTACGGGGTCTACTTCCAGCTCCCCCTGTGGATGGCCCTGGCCCAGGCCCTGGCCTGGCGGCACCCCGACCGGGCCCGCAGTCGGCCCTTCCTGGCCTATGCGCTGATCGCGGTCTGGGGAGTCTGGCTCTACGGGTTCTTCCCGGTGGTAGGGGTCAAGGTGCTGTGCGGAGAGGCCTTCCCCTTCGGAGACTGGCCGGTGCTGCGGGATCCCCTGCGCCTGGTGCAGGCCCCCCTGGAGTTCGCCCGCAACGGGATGCCCTCGCTGCATCTGTCGTGGATCCTGGCGGCCTGGTGGGCTCTCCAGGGCTGGGGCCGGAGAGTCCGCCTGGCGGGAGCCCTGCTGGTCCTCCTGACGGCGATAAGCACCTTCAGCGTGGGGCACCACTTCCTGATCGACCTGGTCATCGCCGTGCCCTTCACCGCCGCCTGCCACGCCGCGTCCATGCTGGGATACCCGGGATCGGCCCGGCTGCGGATCGGCACGATCGCCTTCGGGGCGGGGGCCACGATGGGCTGGCTCACCCTGATGCGCGTCCGTCCGGCCCTGATGGTGGCCCATCCCTCCCTGAGCGTGGCGGGCCTGGCCCTGACCGTGGCCGTCAGTCTGGCCCTGGTGGCCGGCCTGCATCGCGGCTGTCGTTTCGGGGAAGGCGGCTCCCAGGGCCTCCAGGGGTAGAGCCGGGGCGGACGTCAGGGCGGCCTCGAATCCTGGAGCGCCGCGCCGCCTGGGCCCGGGTGCCCCGCCTGGGGATCACGGGAGCCCTCGGGCTCTTGAACCAACCGAGGCCGCCCCGACCGGGTGGGGCGGGAATGGCGACGGAAAGCAAAGGCTCGCGGGCTCACCCGGCCATCCGGGAAGCCCACGAGCCTGGGGTCAGACGAAGAGGTAGCCCTGTTGGGGTTCGTCCGGTTTGGGAGACGGCTTCGTCGAGGCCGCCGGAGCGCTGGTCGGTGGGGACGCCGGGGCCGTGGCGCGTCGGCCTTCCGGCCAGTGGAGCGCCAGTTCCAGGGCCTCCTTGGCGTCGACCAGGCCGGCGCCCTGGGCATTCGGCTCGTCGGGCAGGTAGCGGTCGGCGCTTTGGACCAGGATTTCCTTGATGTCGTGGTGCGTCAGGCTGGGGTTGGCCTGCTTGAGGTCGGCCGCCAGGCCCGCCACGATCGGGGTGGCCATCGAGGTTCCCGAAATGCCGAAGTAGTCGGTTCCCACGTGGGGCAGCTCCGGCACGTCCAGGGTGGCGCCCGGGGCCAGGGGGCCCAGGATGCCGACACCCGGAGCCAGCAGGTCCGGCTTGGTCAGGCCATCGATGGTGGTCGGTCCGCGGCTGGAGAAGTCGGCCACCTGGTCGTCGCTGCGGTCCAGCGTCCAGCGGTCGTCCAGGGCTCCGACGGTGATCACCTCGGGGTTGGTCCCGGGGGTGCTGACGCTGCCGTTTCCCGGTCCTTCGTTGCCCGCGGCCACGACGACCACCAGGCCCGCTTCGATGGCCTTCTGGGCCGCCTGGGCCCAGGGGTCGTCCTTGTAGGACCGGGTGGCGAAGTCACCCAGCGACATGTTGATGACGCTGATGTTGTACTTTTCCTTGTTCTCGATCACCCACTGGATGCCCTTGATGGCCTCGGCCACCGACGAGATCCGCACGGCCACCAGGTCGGCGTCGGGAGCCGTCCCCTTGATGGCCCCGGCCGAGCGCGCCCCGTTGCCTGCCGCCAGGCCCGCGACGTGGGTTCCGTGGCCCAGGGTGTCGACCGGACTGGGTTCGCCGCCCTTCAGGTCCACCCAGGCCTTGATCTTGTCCTTCAGGTCGGGGTGGGGGTGGACCCCGGAGTCGATGATGGCGATGGTCTGGCCCTTGCCGGTGAAGCCCTGGTCCCAGACCTTCTGGATGCCGATCAGGTCGGAAGTCAGGCCCGGAGGGGGCGCGGCCATCCCGTTGGTGGACTTGGTCGGGGGCAGGTGCAGGGGATCGGAGTACTCCAGTTCCCTGTCCACGGCGACCCGGGTGCCCTTGGGCATGGCCTTCAACAGGCTCTTGACGTCCTCGGGCTTGACGTCGGCGGTGAAGCCATTCACCAGGGGGAGGTCTTCGCCGATCCGGAAGCCCTGGCCATCATTGTGCGTCTCGCGCACCTGACGGGCCGCGTCGGCGTTCTGGAAACTGACGATCAGGCGGATCAGGGCGATCGGGGCCGAGGTGTGCACGAAGGTATCCTGGATCGAGGGGCTCTCACCCTGCTGGGATCCCAGTGGCCCGGCCGGCGTCTGGCGCCGCGCTGGGATGGTCGGTGCGTGGGCAGTCTGCCCGAGGCTGTTCGACTTCACCTGGTCCTCTTTCTTGCCAGACCCCCCGAAGCTCGGCTTCCTGGTGGTGGTATCGGCGTGCGGTGGACCCTTTCACCGCCAGTTTCCTGCCTACAGGATAACACTGCCCTTCGGCGGGTCGCAACGCGCATGGGGCCCATCCATGTTGCCGTAAGGTAAACTGTCGGGTGCGTAGGAATCTGTCGGATGCCACAGGAGGCCGCTTCCCGGGTCGGGGAAGCGGCCCGGACCCCCCAGAGGTCGACCGGACCAGGACAGGCAGGCCGGATTCCATCTGGAAGACCCGGGGCCGGCCGGCAGGCCGGAAGCTCTGGGATGGGGGGTGTGCGATGGGCTACACCGAGGTCACGACCACGAACTGGTTCAGCCGCCTGGGGGGCGCGCTCAAGGGAATCGCGATGGGAGTCCTGTTGCTCCTGGCCGCCTTCCCGCTCCTCTTCTGGAATGAGGGCCGGGCCGTGCACCAAGCCCAGGCCCTGGCCGAGGGGCGCCAGGCCGTCACCTCGATCGCTGCGGACCGGGTCGACCCCGGCATGGAGGGACATCTCGTCCATCTGGCGGGCCGGGCCACACCGGAGGGACCCGTGCGGGATCCGGAGTTCGGGGTCCAGGTGCCCGACACACTCCGCCTGCGTCGGGTCGTCGAGATGTACCAGTGGCGCCAGGAGTCCCAGAAGAAGAAGCGCAAAGAGGCTGGTGGCAGCGAGAAGACCGTCACCACCTACACCTATCACCTGGGGTGGTCGACCCGTCTCATCGACTCCTCCGACTTCAAGCAGGCCGGGCATCAGAACCCCACCCGCATGCCCTACCAGGCCCTGGAGGTCAGTGCGGGGAGCGTTCGCCTGGGGGCCTTCGTGCTGGGACCGGACCTGGTCTCGCGCCTGAGCGGATGGACCGATTTGCGGGTCGCTTCCCGTCTGCCTTCGTCGCTGTCCGGCGGGCTCAAGCCCTTCGAGGGCGGGTTCTACCAAGGGCAGGATGCCACCCGACCGCAGTTGGGTGACGTCCGCATCCGCTACCAGTACATCCCGGCCGGGGACTTCAGCCTGGTGGCCGTCCAGGCCGGAGGCACCTTCAAGGCCTATCCGACCCGGGCCGGACAGGAGATCCTGGAGGTGGCCACGGGATTGCGGACGGCCGACGAGATGTTCCAGCAGATGGAACAGGCCAACACGGCGATGACCTGGTGGCTTCGGGGTCTGGGGACCTTCCTGGCCTTCGCGGGTCTGACCCTGGTGCTGCGGCCCCTGTCGGTCATGGCCGACGTGGTCCCCTTCTTCGGGAACCTGGTGGGCTGCGGTTCGGTCCTGGTGGCCCTGGGCCTGGCGGTCCCGCTTTCGCTGGTGGTCATGGCCGCCGCCTGGATCACCTACCGTCCTCTGGTCGGCGGCGGCCTGCTGCTCTTCGGGGGAGTCGGCCTGGTGGCGGCCATCGCCCACCTGCGGCGCCGCCCCTCTTGATCGGGTTCTTCAGGGGTCCCCTGTAGGGAGTCGGTGCCCAGGACCGTCTGGACATGGGGATGCCGCAGCAGGGGGGAGGGCTGGAAGGGGGGGAACCATGCCGGACTCCGGCTGCTAACCCAGTTGGGTCACCAGGCGGCGGGCCTCGACCAGGGTGTCGGGGCCGTCCACGTTGAAGGCCGTCTCGGGGTAGGGGGATTCCACGCCGGCGCAGGGCACGCCCAGGAGTCGGCGGGCAGCCTCCTCGGCCTGCGGCACGGAAAGCCGGCGCAGGGCGAAGGCCAGGATGGTCCGCCAACCCAGGGTGGCGGCCAGCCGCAGGGGATTCTTGCGGCCCCGGGCCAGATCCCGCATCGCCTGTTCCATGCGCTCGGCGACCTCCGGGCGCAGGGCGACCAGGCCCGTGCCGCAGAAGGTCCCCTCCACCAGGCGGGCCCAGGTGTGGCGCACGCCGGGGAACCTCTTCTCGGAGACCTCCCGGCGCATGAAGCCGTACCAGACCGAGGCCTGGGGGCGCTCGGCGCAACGGCTCACGAAGTCCGTCACTGCAGCGCTGCTGAGGAACGGAAGGTCACCGGCCACGGTCAGCACCGGGGCGCTGGCGTCCGAGGTGCGGGCCAGACCGGCGCGCACCGAGCTGATCAGGTCCGCGCCGGCGGGGGCCACCTCGTCGGCGCCCTCCCACGCGGGCCCCAACTCGGCGGCGGGTACC
>CAZQPM010000044.1:0-17795 GCA_964595195.1 uncultured Burkholderiales bacterium
ATACCCTGGTGGACTACAACCGGGCCGGGGTGCCCCTCCTGGAGATCGTCAGCCAGCCCGACCTGCGGGCTCCCGAGGAGGCCGCAGCCTACCTGGAGGCCCTGCGCGACGTGCTGCGCTGGCTGGAGGTCAGCGACTGCAAGATGGAGGAGGGGTCGCTGCGCTGTGACGCCAACGTGTCGCTGCGCCCCCGGGGAGACGAGGTCCTGGGCACCAAGGTGGAGATCAAGAACATGAACTCCTTCCGATCCGTGCAGGCGGCCCTGACCTACGAGATCCAGCGCCAGAGCCAGGTCCTGGAGGCCGGCGGCCGGGTGGTGCAGGAGACCCGGGCCTGGGATGAAGAGCGCGGGGTGACGCTCTCCATGCGCAGCAAGGAGATGGCCCATGACTACCGCTACTTCCCCGAGCCGGACCTCCTGCCGATGGCGGTGGACGCCGAGTGGCGGGCCCGGGTGGAAGCCTTGATCCCGGAACTGCCTGCAGCCCGGGCCCGGCGCTACATGCAGGAACCGGGCTTGAGTCGGGCCGAGGCGGCCTTCCTGACCTCCAGCCGGGCCTGGGCCGACTTCTTCGAGGCCGCCGGCGGCACCCGCGAGGTGGCCACCTGGATGTCCAACGAGGTCTCGCGCCTGGTACGCGAGACCGGCATCCCCGTGTCCCAGAGCCATCTGGGCCCCGAGGCCCTGGCCCGGGCCCTGAACCTGGTCGACCGCGGAGTGATCAGCAACAAGGGGGCGCGTGAACTGGTCGAGAGGCTCTTCCGGCAGGGGGGAGACCCCGAGGAACTCCTGGATCGCCTGGGCCTGGCCCAGATCTCCGGTGAGGAGGCCCTGGCCGACCACGTTCGCGCCGTGCTGCAGGCGAACCCCCAGGCCGTCGAGGAGTATCGCTCGGGGAAGGGCAAGGCCTTGAACGTCCTGGTCGGGCAGTTGATGAAGCGCACTGCGGGTCGGGCCAACCCCCTCGTGGCCCGGAGTCTGCTTCACAAGGCCGCTGGTTCGACGGAAGAGGGAGGGTAGTCTGATGGCTCAGGCTCGGGTGGCCGGACCGGAACGCCAGGAGGTTCCCCTGGATGAGGCCCGGGAGCGCTGGATCTCGGAGTTGCACTTCCTGCGGGCGCTGCGACGGACCGACTCCGAGGAGATCCCGGCTGGAGAGGCCGCCGGCCGGGTCACCAGCCAGGTGGTCACGGCCCGCATCTCCTCACCCCATTACTACGCCGCGGCCATCGACGGCCTGGCCCTGCGCTCCCGGGACACGATCGGTGCGGCCCCCGGCGCGCCGCGCCCCCTGAAACTGGGCAGGGACGGCGTCTTCGTGGATACGGGCTCGGCCCTGCCCGAAGACTTCGACGCGGTCGTGCCCATCCACGAGATCCACCTGGTCAGCACCGAGACGGTCGAGGTCCAGCAGCCCTCCTCCCCCTGGAGGAACGTCCGCCCGGCCGGTGAGGATCTGGCGGCCCGCGAGGTGATCCTGCCCCGGGACTACCGGGTGGGACCCTTGGAGGTCGGCGCCATGCTGGCCGGAGGCGCCCTGACGGTTCAGGTCTACAAGCGTCCCCGCGTGGCCATCCTCTCGGTGGGCTCGAACCTGGTGCCTCCTGGTGTTCCTCCCGGCGTCGGCGAGATGATCGACAGCAACACGCCCATCCTGACCGGCCTGGTCCAGTGGGCAGGTGGCGAACCCTGTCCCCTGGGCGTGGTGCCCGAGCGCCTGGAGGCGGTGGAGCGGGCCCTGCGGGAGGCCGCCCGGCAGCACGACCTGGTCCTGGTGGTGGCCGGCCCCTCCCATCGCACCCCGATGCTGGCCACGCTCTTCGAGCAGATGGGTGAACTGGTGCTGCACGGAGTGGCCATCAAGCCGGGCCATTCGGTGGCCCTGGGGGCCGTCGAGCGCAAGCCCGTGCTGGGGCTGCCCTACTACCCGGTCTCGACCTTCCTGACCTTCGAGCTCTTCGCCCGGCCGGTCCTGGAGGCCATGCTGGGGCAGCGGCCGCGCGAGCCCGTGGTCGACGAGGCCTGTCTGGCCGACCAGTTGGTCTCGCCGCTGGGGGTCGAGGAGTTCCTGCGGGTCAAGCTGGGGGTCGTGGCGGGCCGCCGCGTGGCCGTGCCCGTGTCGCGGGGGGCAGCCCTGCTGATGTCCCTGGTCCGGGCCGACGGTCTGGTGCATGTTCCCGCCGACACGTGCTGCCTGAAGGCAGGCGAGAGGGTCCACGTCCAGCGCATGCAGCCCTTGCGCCGGATCGATGGGAACATCCTGATGCTGGGCACCCACGACCTGTGCTATGATTTGTTGCGCACGCATCTTCTGCAGGCCAGCCCCGACCTTTCCCTGTTCTCGGCCAACACCGGCAGCGAGGCCGGCATCGACCGGTTGCGCCGGGGCCTGTGCCATCTGGCTGCGGCCCACATCCTGGATGCGCGAACCGGGGAATACAACATCCCCTACCTCCAGGAGAAGGCGGCCGACCTGCCGGTCGTCCTGGTGAACCTCTTCCAGCGTTCCCTGGGCCTGCTGGTCGCCGCGGGCAACCCCAAGGCCATCGTATCCCTGGCGGACCTGAACCGTCCCGACGTGCGCTTCGTCAATCGCCAAGCCGGTTCGGGCACGCGGCGCCTGCTGGATCACCACCTGGGCCGCCTGGGTCTTCCCGCCGGCGCGATTCAGGGCTACGACCAGGAGACGCACACGCATATGTCGGCGGCCGCGACGGTCTCCAGCGGGGCCGCCGACGTCGGTCTGGGCATCGCCGCCGCTGCCAAGGCCCTGCGCCTGGACTTCGTCCCGTGCCTGCCCGAACGCCTGGATCTGGCCATCCCCAAGAAGCTCTTCAACTCCTATCCGATGCAGGCCCTGCTGGGCGTGATCCGCTCGGCAGAGTTCCGGGAGGAGGCCTCTCGTTGCCTGGAAGGATACGACTTCAGTCGGGCGGGGCAGGTCCTGTGGGAGACTCCCTGAGGGGTCGCAATTTCGCGCTGCGGACAGGGGCCGTCCCGGATCGTTGCGAACGGGTGCCTCATGCCTCTGTACCTGGATGAAGCCGATATCGCACGCCTCCTGACCCCCGGGGAGGTCACCGAGGCCCTGGACAGGACCTTCCGGGGCCTGGCCTGCGGGGAGGGGGCCCAGGTCCCCCGCATCCGGGTCCGTCATGGGAAGCAGATCCTGCACACCCTTCCGGGGGTCTCGCGCACTGACGGGGTGGCCGGCGTCAAGACCTACCTCTCCGGGCCCTCGGGGGCGCGCTTCGTGACGCTGCTCTTCGGCCTGGAGTCCGGGGAGGTCGAGGCGGTGGTCGAGTCCGGCCGCCTGGGCCAGTTGCGCACGGGTTGCGCAACCGCCCTGAGCGTGCGCTATCTGGCACCGCAGGGGCCGCTGGTCCTGGGTCTGGTGGGCGCCGGCACGGTGGCCTGGGGCCAGTTGGAGGCCGTGGCGGCCGAGCGGACCCTGGCCGAGGTCCGGGTCTTCAGCCGGGCCCCCGAGAAGCGCGAGGACTTCTGCCGCCGGGCGCGCGAAGTCCTGCGTGTGCCGGCGCAGGCCGTGGCCTCGGCGGCCCTGGCGGTGCGGGATGCCAATCTGGTGGTGACGGCCACCTGGTCCAGGAATCCGGTGGTGACCGGCGACATGCTGGCCCCGATCTGCCATGTCTGCCCCGTGGGCGCGAACTGGCCGGATCGACGCGAGGTGGACGACGCGGTGGTCCGGCAGTCGGACCTGGTGGTGGTGGACGATCTGGAGGCGGCCCGCGCCGAGGCCGGAGACCTCCTGACCGTCCCCGATCTGGATTGGTCGCGCGTGCGGACCCTGGCTGAGGTGGTGGTCGGTGGCCCGGTGGCGCGGCCTGGAAGGACGCTCTTCAAGTCCGTGGGGGTGGGATTGGAGGACCTGTCGGCCGCGGCCCTTGCCGTGCGCAAGGCCCGGGCGGAGGGGGGCCGCTGACCCGCCCTTCCCGCGGGCTCGGACGGGAGACTGGGGGCCGCCCCACGGCGGCCAGGTGAAGGAGGAACCGTGGCATCTTTCCGTGTTGAGGTCTCGCACGCTCTCGGGGCTGCGCGGGGCAAGGCCGCCCTGGAGGGCTTGATCCAGCAGATGATGACCCGCTTCGGTCAGGCCCTGGGCCGAGCCGATCAGCGCTGGGACGGAGACCGCCTTGCCTTCCAACTGGAAGTCCAGGGATTCGAGGTGTCCGGCGAGGCGGCGGTCGGGGAGTCCAGCGTGGTGGTCGCCGGAGACTGCCCGTGGCTGGCCCGAGGCCTCCTGGAATCCAACCTGCGCGAAGAACTGGGCCGCTGCCTGCGAGGTTGAGGACGGCCGGGCGGCCGTCGGCGCTCGCCCGGGCCGGGGCGCGCACGGGGCGGGTTTCCAGGAACTGTCCGGCCCGGCGGTGAAGGACCCGGACGGCGCGAGCCGCGGCCGCCCTGAGCGCCGATTCGGCGCCGGGAGGTCACGGGGGCTGCTGGTCGAGGTGGGAAGGGAGGTCAGGCATGGCATTCAGCGCGCACCGCAGGACGCGGGCCGGGGGGCGATGCAGGAGGGCGACAGGTTCGCTCGGGCCGCGAGGACCGCGCAGGGTCCAGCGAACCCGCAGGCCGAGCCCGGCCCGATCCGGTCGCACCCCTCCGGGCTCCGTGCTTGCGGTGGGCCTGCGCCAGGCCCCTGGCGGTCTGGGGGCCCGGGGAGCGTCCCCGTCGGCCGCCCCCGCGGTCGCTGCGGAAGAAATCGCGCCTCCCGGGTCTGGCGGCTACTACCAGGCCCTCTTCGCCCTGGCGCCCCTGTGGCCCGTTCCAGCTTCGCCTCCAGCCGTGCGGACCGCGGCGGAGCTGGCCGCCCGGATGGCCTTGGAACACAGTCACGATGGGACGAGGCTGCTGCTGGTCCCGGAGGGGTCGTTCCTGGCTGGCGGCACGGGCAGCGACGAGGGCGCCGGGCCGCCCGCGGCGGTCGGCCTCTCGGGTTTCTACCTGGCCATGCACCCGGTGACCGCGGCCCAGTACGCACGTTTCCTGACGTCCGCTCGTCCCAAGGCCAGGGATCTCGAGCTGTGGATCCTGTTGGATGGGTCGGGTTGCGTGCGCCTGGATGAGGGGAACTTCCAGGCCGAGACGGGGCTGGCCGACCACCCCGTGGTGCAGGTCTCCTGGGTAGGGGCCACGGTCTACTGCGAGTGGGCGGGCCTGCGTCTGCCCTTCGAACTGGAGTGGGAGAAGGCGGCTCGAGGCACGGACGGTCGGGCCTGGCCCTGGGGCCGCGACTGGGATGCCTCGCGCTGCCACAACTCGACGCTGGAGGCCCGGGAGTCGACCACCTCGGTCTGGGCCCATCCCACCGGGGCCAGCCCTTGGGGACACTACCAGATGGCGGGCAACGTCCGGGAGTGGTGCGCCGACTGGTATGATCCCGGCGCCTACGGGCGCTACCGGGCCGGCAAGCTCAAGTCTCCCGGCCAGGGTGAGCTGCGCGTGGTCCGCGGGGGGTCGTGGAGTGACGCCAACAACGGCGCCTTCCGCTGTGCCACCCGCGCCAGCCGGGACCCTCGGGGCCGGGACAACTTCTGCGGCTTCCGGGTCGCCCGGAGCCTCTGAGGTTTCGCCCCGTCCGAACCATCCTCGATCCATCACGATTCTTCTTGGAGTTTGGCAATGTTCGGTTCAGCACTGGAAGGCAAGGCCGAGAAGTTCGAGCGCTGGGGGCATTGGCTGGGCTGGCCACCACCCTTCCGTGGCCGGGCTCTGGCAGCCCTGGTCCAGCACGCCGGGTGGGCCCTGGCTCGTCCGCACCTGCTGGCCGTCCTGGAGGGGAAGGACGTGGAGGCGGCAGCCCGGGCCGAGGCCGCCCTGGGGGCCCTGGCCGACCCCGGAGCCCGGAGCGCCCTGGTCGATCGGGTCCTGGACGGTCAGGCGGGCGGTGCCCTCGTCCGAATCGTCGAACAGGCCGGATTCCGGCACTCGGATGAGGGGCGCCAGTTGCTGTTCCTGGCCCTGACGGGGCGCCTGGAGGAGTGCCGGACGCTGGACCCCGACCTCGAGGCGCTGCGATCCCGGTTCTGGTCGGCGCCAGCCTCCCTGCAGGACCGGATCCGTGAGGCCCTGGTGCGCGCTGGCGGCCCGGGGGCCGACCGCTTCCTGATCGAGGCAGGCCGCAGGACCGTGCTGGGTCGCTTGACCCGACGCGAGGGGAACCTCCTGGTAGGCCAGGCCGCCCAGCGGCGCAACTGGGAGGCGCTCTTCCGCTGCTTCTGGGTCCTGCCATCCTCGTGCACGGCCCGGGGCGTCCAGGCCATGCGCGACGATGGCTGGAGGCCACGGGAGGCGGAGCGGGCGGATCTGCTGTCCCGCCTGATCGCCCTGCTCGACGAGATCGGTCCCGCTCCCGAGCCGGATGAATGCGGCCCGGCCCCGGGGCCCCTGCTGGAGGGGTGGTGGGCCCGGGGAGAGGCCTGGGCGCGGTCCGGCAAGCCCGAGGCCGACTGGCGACGCTGTCTGGAGGAGGCCCCGGACCCGGCCGACCACGTGGCCGCCCTGGCCGCCCTGAGGCTGCGCGGAACCCTGGACCGCGCTGCCCTGCACCAGGCCGAACGCAGTCCCCATTGGCCGGTCCGCCTGGTGGCTGCGGCCCTGGGAGGGCAGATCGATCCCCAGGATCCGGGCGGTCGCCTGTGGCTGGAGCGACTGGCCCCCCTGGTTGCGGCCGACGCCCTGTGGGGGGGGCGGCCCTGCGACCTCTTGCGGGGAGGCCTGGACGCCCTGCGTGAGGGCCTGGCGGGCCTGCCGGATCGGCGGGCAGCGGGCGGGCTGCTGCTGGTCGAGGCCGTCTTCGCTCACTACGCCGGCCGGCCACCTGAGGTCGACCCGGGGCTTGGGGTGGTGGTGGGCGAGGAGACGCTGACCCTCGACGGTCTTGTCGATGGTCTGGAGGTGTAACGCCGGATCGACCGGGCGGCCAGGAGGCGCACCCGGCCGGGGCGAAGGTCCGGCATACTTCGAGGCCCGGCTGGTCCGGCCCGCGGCACCACGCGGCTGCGGCCCTCCAGTCGGGGAAGGCAGGCCCCGTGTCGCATTTCACCCGCCTCCAGACCCGCCTGGTCGAGCCCGACTACCTGCAGCAGGCCCTGCGGGACCTCGGCCACGAGGTTCGCCAGGGGCCTGTCGAGGTCCAGGGGTACCTGGGCACCCGCACGGCCGTGGACTTCCTGATCCCCAGCGGGACGCGCGGCTTCGACATCGGATTCCGCCAGGGCGCCGACGGCCACGAGGTGGTGGCCGACTGGTGGGGGATCAAGAACCTCGAGCAGGAGGTGTTCCTGCAGAAGTTGACGCAGCGCTACGCCTACCACGCCGTGCGAGCACAACTGGAGAAGCAGGGCTTCGCCCTGGTCGACGAGGAGCAGACCGCTGAAGCCGGCCTGCGCCTGACCCTGCGGCGGGTGGGCTGAGGCCCGCGGACGGAGGAAACCTTGGAGATCCAGGAGATCGAGGCCTATATCGGCCCGGACGGCCAGGTCCGGCTCGCGGTCGGGGGAGTCCAAGGCCCGGGCTGCCTGGCGCTGACCGAAGAACTGGAGAGGGCCCTGGGCGGGCAGGTCCTGGCTCGCGAGCTGAAACCGGAGTCCTGGCAGGAGGCCCAGGCCCCGGTCCAGCAGTCTGAGACCCTGCGCCCGGGGTGGTGAGGTGGCGGGGCGTCTGGCGATCGACTTCGGCACCTGCAACACGGTGGTGGCCCTGTGGGATCCGTCCCGCGAGCAGGGCCACACCCCGCCTCTGGAGGACCTGTCGATTCCCGGCTCGTGGCAGGGGCGCCCGTTCCACCTGATCCCCTCGCTGGTCCACTACGAGGGGTCCCGGGTGCGGGTCGGCCGGCAGGTCGTGGAACCCCAGGATCTGCGGTCGGCCCCGGCCACCTTCTGTTGGATGAAACACTACGTCGGCCAGGGGATGAGGCTGCCGCGAACCCTGCCCGGTCGCAGTGTGGACTTCTTCCAGGCCGGTGGAGACTTCCTGCGCCAGGTCCTGGTGGCGGCGGGCAGCCTGGTGGACTTCACCGCCGAGGAGGTGGCCTTCACGGTGCCGGTGGAGACCTTTGAGGGCTACCAGGCCTGGCTGGAGGAGGTGGCCGAGTCGGCCGGAGTGCAGCGCCCCCTCTTCCTGGACGAGCCTTCGGCCGCGGCCCTGGGCTACCGGGCCGGAATCCGACCCGGTGAAGCCTTCGTGGTCTTCGACTTCGGCGGAGGGACGGCGGACGTCACCGTGGTCCGCGTCGAACCCGACCCCACCCGCCTGTGCTGCCGGGTTCTGGGCAAGGCCGGGGCCCAGGTCGGAGGTGCGGCCATCGACGGTTGGATCCTGAGCCGGGTGCTGTCGGCCACCGGTCGCCAGCAGGGCTCCGTGAAGGGGCTGACCAACCGGCTCCTGTGGGAGGCCGAGCGGGTCAAGAAGGCGCTCAGCAGCGCTGACTCCGAGGTGTTCCGGGTCGGGGACCTGTCCCACCCGCTGACCCGGACCGCCCTGGAGGATTTGCTGGAGGAGAATGGCCTGTTCACGCGGCTGAGCTCGGTCCTGGACCAGGCCGAGAGTCAGGCCGCCGAGCACGGCTACGCCCGGAGCGACCTGAAGGCCAGCCTGATGATCGGTGGTTCCAGTTTCATCCCTGCGGTGCGTCGCCTGGTGCGCACCCGCTACGGCGAGGCGACCCGCTTCGACCACCCCTTCGACGCGGTGGCCCTGGGCGCGGCGGCCTACGCGGCGGGGGCGGGCTTCGAGGACCGGATCCGCCACGAGTATGCCCTGCGGCCCTATGATCGGCAGGCCGGGAGGTACGTCTACCGGACGATCGTGCCGGCGGGCACCTCCTACCCCGGCCCCCTGATGCGCCCGGACAGGCCCGACCAGCCCCTGGTCCTGACCCTGAAGGCCAGTCACCCGGAGCAGACGCGCCTGGGGTTGCAGGTCTACGAGGTGGCCCGGCCCGAGGCCGCGGCCTGCGGCGGAGGGGGCTTCGAACTGGTCTTCACCGAGAACGGCTCGGCCCGCTACAGCGCCAGGGAGGATGTCGAAGACTTCTGCTGCCGACCGATCGGCTCGTCCACCTTCATCGCGGCGGAGCCACCGGCGATCCAGGGAAGGCCTCGCTTCGAGGCCACCTTCAGCATCAACGCCGGCAAGCACCTGTGCGTGACCGTCCGCGACCTTGAGGTGGGCCGGGTGCTGATGCGCGACGTGCCCATGGTCCGCCTGAAGTGAGGGTGCAGGACGGAGGGGCCCTGGCCAGCGGGACGCGGGAGCACATCGAAGGTCTGTTGTCGCTGGCCCACCTGTGGCCCGAGGACTGGTGCCGGGAACCCCTGGAGCGAGCCGTGGAGGACGCCCGACTCCTGGTCTTGGAGAACCGACGGGATGGCACGCTCCTGCTGCGGGTCCCCGAGGGCGAGTTCCTGGCGGGCGGCCCGGGTCGCGATGAGGGTCACGGGCAGCCCTTTCCCGTGCGCCTGCCCGACTACTACCTCGCCATGCACCCGGTGACCAACCTGCAGTACGCCCGGTTCCTGGAGGAGGTCAGGCCCTCCGAAGCGGATCTGAAGCAGTGGATCCTCCTGGATGGGGACAGCGGCGTCCTGCGCGGCCCGGAGGGGTTCGCCGCGGCTCCGGGGGCCTCCGACCATCCGGTGATGCAGGTCTCGTGGCCGGGAGCCTCCGCCTATGCCGCCTGGGCGGAACTGCGCCTGCCCTCGGAACTGGAGTGGGAGAAGGGCGCTCGGGGAACCGCCGGCCTGGAGTATCCCTGGGGTTCCGACTGGGACCCCGAACGCTGCCAGAACCTCGGCCGGGTCCGGGCCTGGGGCCGGCAGTCCGTCCCTGGTTCTCGCGGGACGTGTGGCGTCTGGTCCTACCCTGCGGGTTGCAGCCCCTGGGGCCACTACCAGATGGCCGGGAACGTCCTGGAGTGGTGCGCCGAGGCCTATGATCATGGTGCCTATGCCCGCTACCGGCGGGGTTTCCTGGCCCCTGCGGCCTCGGGAACCCGTCGGGTGGTGCGAGGCGGGTCGTGGCGGGACCGGTCCCCCCAGGACTTCCGGTGTGCGGCGCGCAGGTCCGAACGTTCGGGTCCGCCGTTGGTGAATGCTCCCTACGACTACGGTTTCCGACTGGCCAGGAGTTGTTGACCGTGGGTTCCGACCCGACCGTCTCGGCCGGTCCCGACGAGGGCGCTGCGAAGGCGGCGGCCAGCGCCGGGGATCTCGCCCGCTGGGAGGGTTGGCTGAAGGGGACCTGGCCGGTCCTGGGAGGGCTGCTGCGCCGTCGGGCGATGCGTTCCCTGGAACGGCACTCCCGGGACCCTCGGGCCGTTCCGCTGCTGGTGGCGGCGCTCCTGGGGCCGGATCCGGAGGTGGCGGATCGAGCCGAGGTCGTGCTGCGCAGCCTGTCGGAGTCCGTCGTGATCGATGCGCTGTGTGGCCTGTGGGTGTCGGGTCGCCAGAACCGCCTGGGAGAGCTCATCGCATCCTGCGGGTATGCGGCGCGGCAGCCCTTGGGAGTGCGGGTCGTGTCCTGCCTGAAGGCTGGCGGCGTCGAGGAACTGGCCGGCCTCGCCGGCGCGGCTGAGGTGCCACTCCTGGTCGCTGCCCTGGAGGATCCGGATCCCACGGTTCGGGCCAACTCCGAGGCCGTCCTGCGCAGGCTGTCGGCTCCCGCCGCGGTGGATGCCCTGGTCGAACTGGTCCTGGCGGGGGCGGGTCCGGAGTCGGTGGTCCGGATCATCGAAGAGTCCGGCTACGAGCACTCGGTCGAGGGGCGCACCTTCCTGTACCTGGTCCTGGTCGGCCGCATCCACGACTACCTGGGGGCCGACCATGAGTTCCAGGTCCTGCGCCCCGAGTTCCAGGCGGCTCCGGCGGACCTCCAGGCCCGCGTCCGGGAGGCCATCGTGCACAGCGGCAACGTGCGGATGGCCGGCCTGTTCGTGGTGCCCCGCAGGGAGACCGTCCTGGGGGACCTCACCGATGCCGACGCCGACATGCTGGTGCGCGTCAACGCCCGGAGCCGCAACTGGCAGTTCCTCTTCAAGTCCCTGTGGGTGCTGCCGGCCCGCCACATCGCGCGAGCGGTGACGGCCATGGCCCAGGACCGCTGGCGACCCGAGGACCCCGACCAGGCTGCCCTCCTGGCCCGGCTGACCACCATCGTCGGCGAGATCGGTCGAGCCCCGGATCCGACGGGTCCGGGGCCGAGCCTGGGGCCCGTGCTGGGGAGGTGGTTGGCCCGGGGCGACGACCGGGGGCAGGAGTCGCTCTGTGAGGAGGCCTGCCGGCAGGTCCTGAGTCAGGACCGCGATCCCGTCGCGCAGATCGAGGCCCTGGGCGCGCTGCGCGGGCTCGGCTGCCTGGACCCGTCGGCCCTGGCCGCCGCGGGTCGGAGCGCGCACTGGCCCGTGCGCTTCGTGGCGGCTGCCCTGGGGGCGAGGATACCAGCGGTGAACCCGGGAGGAGAACTGTGGTTCCGGCGTCTGGCCCGCGTGCTGGCCGCGGAGGCGGTGTGGGGAGGCAAGCCCTGCCACCTGACGCGCGAGGGTCTGGAGGCCCTGCAGCAGGGGCTGGCGGGGCTGCAGAACCGCCGGGCGGCCGGAGGATTGCTGCTGTTGGAGGCCGTGTGCGCCCACTACACGGCCCACGACATCGAGGTCGAGGTGGGGACCCACGTCGTGGTGGGGGAGGACTCCTTCGAGATCGAGGGGTAGCACGGGGCCCGGTCGGAGGTCCGACCCGCACGCGGCGCCGAATCGGCACACAGCCTTCCGGGAGGTCGACATGGACTTCAAGCAGGAAATGGAAATCTATCTGCGGTCCCGCTTTACCGTCGTGTGGGTGGTCTCCCACGAGGAGGGGCGGGTCGTCGAGGCCCTCAGGCAGGTCTGCGAGGCGGGGCGGCGGATGCTGCTGACGTGGGATCTGGCGGCCGGCTTTGCGGGCGAGGTCCACGCTCCCCCCTCGATCCCCGAAGCCCGGGACCCCAGGACGGCCCTGGAAGCGGTCGACAAGGCCGACCACCACCGCGATTCCGTCTTCCTGCTCAAGGACTTCCATACGTGCTTGGATCGTCAACCCTTGGTCACCCGGCAGTTGCGCAACCTGGCCCAGCGCCTGAAGTTCACCCGCAAGAGCGTGGTGATCACCTCGCCGGGGTCCAGGATCCCCGACGAGTTGCGGGACGACGTCTTCGTGGTGGAGTTCGCGCCTCCCGACCTGGGGGAACTCCAGGGATTGCTGGAGGCGCTGGTTGCCAACCCCCAGATCCAGGTCAACCTGACGCCCCTGGGGCGCGAGAAGGTCCTGCGGGCCGCCCTGGGGCTCTCGGCCAACCAGGCCCAGCGCGTCTTCGGCAAGGCCATCGTGGCCGAGATCCGCGATGCCCGGGGGCGGGTGCTCAAGCCCGCGGGCTGTCTGGACGAGCGCGGCATCGACATGATCATGGCCGAGAAGAAGGAGATCATCCGCGAATCCGGAGCCCTGGAATTCTACTCGCCCCAGGAGACCCCGGCCGACGTGGGCGGCCTGGAGGTCCTCAAGGAGTGGCTGCGCCAGCGTGAGAAGGCCTTCTCGCAGGAGGCTCGCGACTATGGCCTGCCGGCGCCCAAGGGGATCGCCCTGATCGGCATTCCGGGCACGGGCAAGAGCCTGACGGCCCGGATGGTGGCGGGCCTGTGGCATCTTCCCCTGGTGCGACTGGACGTGGGGGCCCTCTTCGGCGGCCTGGTCGGCCAGTCCGAGGAGAACACCCGCCGCGCGCTGGCCCTGGTTGAGGCGATCTCGCCCTGCCTGCTGTGGATCGATGAGATGGAGAAGGGCTTCGCCTCGGGAGGAGGGGACGGGGGCACCAGCCAGCGCGTCCTGCAGAGCCTGCTGACCTGGATGCAGGAAAAGAAGAAGCCCGTCTTCGTCATCGGCACGGCCAACAACATCGCGGCCCTGCCCCCGGAGTTCCTGCGCAAGGGGCGTTTCGACGAGGTCTTCTTCCTGGACCTGCCCTCGCGGGTCGAGCGCCGCGAGATCTTCCAGGTGCACCTGGAGAAGCGCAAGCGCCCGCCGCAACTCTTCGATCTGGAAGCCCTGGCCGAGGCGGCCGAGGGCTACGTCGGAGCCGAGATCGAGCAGGCCGTGGTCGACGCCATGTACCTGGCCTTCAACGACCGCCAGCAGCCCGGTCGGGACTTCACCACCCAGGACATCCTCCAGGCCCTGGCCCGCCAGGTCCCGCTGTCGCGGTCGCAGGTGGAGGCCATCCAGTCCCTGCGCCGCTGGTTGGTTGAGGGGCGGGCCCAGTCGGCCTCCTACGCCGAGACCGCCCGCTGGCAGGAGAACGTGGTCCAGTTGCAGATCGCCCCCGGTCCGTCCGGGCTCGTCCCTGGGGAGGTCGGGAGCTTCGGCCCGTGAACGGGTCCGCACCCCGCCTGCGTGTGCACGACCTCCTGCCCTGCAGTCGGGCCAACGGCCCCGGGCGTCGGGTCGTCCTGTGGGTGCAGGGTTGTTCCCTGCGCTGCCCTGGTTGCGCGAACCCGGCCACCCATGCCTTCGAGGGGGGCGGCGAAGTCCTCGTTCCCGACCTGTGGAGGCATCTTCGCGGCCTGGCCAGGGGCCAGGACGGTCTGACCATCAGCGGCGGTGAACCGCTGGACCAGGCACCGGCCATGCGGGCGCTCCTGGACCTGGTCCGCAGGCAGGGCGACCTGTCTGTGGTGCTGTTCACCGGCTACACCTGGGAGGAGGTGCAGCGACGCCCTGACGCGGCCGACCTGCTGGCCGGGGTGGACCTCTTGGTGGCCGGGCGCTATGACCGGGACCGGCGAACCGCCTGCGACCTGCGCGGTTCATCCAACCAGACGGTGCACTTCCTGACCGCTCTCTACGGACCGCAGGACTTGTCGGCCATCCCCCCGGCCGAGGTCACGATCACGGCGACGGGCCAGATCGTGTCGACCGGCCTGGACGCCCTTTCGTTGTGCATGGGAGCGTCGGGATGCTCCCAAGCCTGGCGGCCTCGGGACGGCGCCGGAGGGGAGTCGGAGCGCCTGAACAACCGGGGGGCGCTGACGGTGCGAACTGGTTGGTTCCGCGCGGAGGACTGCGGGCCTCGACGCTGAAGGGTGGGTCGCCATGTGGCTTGCTGCTGACGAAGTACTTGATACCCTCCGGATGATCGAGTCCGAGCACCTCGACATCCGCACCGTTACGCTCGGGATCAGCCTGCAGGATTGCGCCGCTCCCACGATGCGCTCGGCCTGTGAACGGGTGGTCCGCAAGATCCTGACCGTCGGTCGGGAGCTGGTCCGCGTCGTCGAACAGGTCTCCGACGAGTTCGGGATCCCCATCGTGAACAAACGGATCGCCGTCTCTCCGGTCTCCTACGTGGGCGCCGCCACCGGCGACAAGTCCTACGTGCCCCTGGCCTGCGCCATCGACCGCGCGGCGGCCGAGGTGGGCGTGGACTACATCGGGGGCTTCTCGGCCCTGGTCCACAAGGGATTCAAGGACAGCGACCGGGTCCTCTTCGACTCGATCCCCGAGGCCTTGAACGCCACGCAGAGGGTCTGCTCCTCGCTGTCGCTGGCCTCGACCCGGGCTGGCATCAACATGGACGCCGTCCGGCGTTTCGGTGAGATCGTCCTGGAAACGGCCTTCATGAAGCCTGAACTGCTGGGCCTGCCCTGCTGTCGCCTGGTCTCGTTCTGCAACATGGCTGAGGACAACCCCTTCATCGCCGGGGCCCTGCATGGCCTGGGCGAGGCCGAGACCGCCATCAACGTGGGTATCAGCGGTCCGGGCGTGGTCCGCTCGGCCATCCTGCGGTTGGGGCCCACGGCCGACCTGGGACAGGTGGCCGAGGCGGTCAAGCGCACGGCCTTCAAGATCACCCGCATGGGCGAGTTGGTCGGGCGCGAGGTGTCGCGACGCCTGGGGGTGCCCTTCGGCATCCTGGACCTTTCCCTGGCGCCCACCCCGGCGCGGGGAGACTCGGTGGCCGAAGTCCTGGAGGCCATGGGCCTGGAGCGCTGCGGCACCCACGGTACCACGGCGGCCCTGGCCCTCCTCAACGACGCCGTCAAGAAGGGCGGGGCCATGGCCTCTTCCTACGTGGGCGGCCTGTCGGGCGCCTTCATCCCCCTCTCCGAGGATGAGGAGATGGCCCGATGCGCGGGCCTGGGCGCCCTGTCCCTGGACAAGCTGGAGGCCATGACCTGCGTCTGTTCAGTGGGACTGGACATGATCGCGATTCCTGGAGACACGCCCGCCGAGACCATCTCCGCCATCGTCGCGGACGAGATGGCCATCGGGATGGTCAACAACAAGACCACGGCGGTCCGTCTGCTGCCGATTCCCGGCCGGAAGGCGGGCGAGGAGGTCAGCTACGGGGGTCTGCTGGGCGCGGCTCCGATCATCCCGGTCAACCGCTTCTCCTCGGCGGGCTTCGTGCATCGGGCAGGTCGGATTCCGGCTCCCCTGCAGGCCCTGCGGAACTAGGCGATTCCGTCCATGATGGAGATCGTGCTGGTTCGTCATGGTCAGCCCCAGTGGGAGCCTGAAGGCCGGGCGGACGATGACCCCGAACTGACCCCCCTGGGCAGGGACCAGGCCGAAGCGGTGGCCCGGGCCCTGGGGGGCGAGCGCTTCGACGCCTTCTACGTTTCACCGATGCTCCGCAGCCGCCAGACGGCGGCTCCGTTGGCTCGGGCCCTGGGTGTGGAGCCGGTGATCCTGCCCTGGCTGGAGGAGATCCGCACCCCCAGGATGCAGGGGGCTCCGGCCGAGCAGGTGCATCGCTACATGGCCGAGTTCCGGGCCCAGAGCCTGGAGAGGTGGTGGGAGGGACCTCCCGGTGGCGAGTCCTTCCGGCACTTCCACGAGCGGGTGGTCGGCGGGATCGAGCCGCTGCTGACCGACTCGCATCGGATGGGGGTCCACGAGGGGGGAGCGTGGCGCCTGTGGCAGGTGCCCCCCACCCCCGCGCGCCTGGTCCTGGTCAGCCACGCCGGGGTCAGCGCCGTGCTGGTCTCGCATCTCCTTGGCATCGAACCAGTGCCCTGGGAGTGGGAGCGCTTCCACCTGGGTTGGGCCGGCATCGCGCGCCTGGTCACCAACCGTCTGGCCGGGGCGGCCATCTGGCGCCTGCTGTCCTTCGACGAACGCACGCATCTGTCCGGGCTTCCGGACCCCCCGGGCTGACACCTCGCGATGCCGGGCCCCTGGCTTTCCTGTGTGGCCGACCTGAATCCAACCGAGGGCCTGTGGCATCTGTTCCCATGAAGATCACGGACAAGGAGACCCCAACGATGAACGGTGTGCACGAGATCAACGATTCCCAGTTCCAGGCCGAGGTGCTGGAGGCACCCGAGCTGGTCCTGGTCGACTTCTGGGCGCCCTGGTGCGGGCCATGCCGGATGGTGGCGCCGGTCCTGGAGAAGGTGGCCGCCGCGTTCGCCGGCCGGGTGAAGGTGGTCAAGGTCAACGTGGACGCCAACCAGGCCTGGGCCGGCAAGCTGGGTGTCAGCAGCATCCCGGCCCTGTTCTTCTTCCGCGCCGGTCAACCCGTGGACAACGTGGTCGGCTTCCAGCCCGAGGCCGCCCTGGTGCAGCGGGTCGAGAAGCTGCTGCTGCCAGTGTCCTGAAAGGAGGCCCCCACCATGCGCGTTCCGGGAGTGGTTCTGGGAGTCGCCGCCGGGGCCCTGGCGGGCGTTGGCCTGTCCTACGGCCTGGGCTGGCTCGGGGCGGCCACCTGAAGCATGCTGTGCGACCCCTGGCGCGCGTCCCTCTTCGGGGCCGTGCTGGGGTTGCTGGGATCTGCAGGTCGCAGATCGTGACCCCATCGGCCTCGAGGCGCCTCGAGGCCGGTTGGCGATCCAGAGGCCTGAGGTGCCTCGGGCGCGGGTCCTGGCTGGGTCGGTTCGGCCAGGGAGGGGGCCTGAACCTCCGGTAGAAGAGGTGCCGCACCCGAAGGAGGGCCCGCAACAAGCATGGTCGCACGAGTCTCCTGTGTCATCCCCACCCGCAACCGCTGGTCCCTGCTCCAGGCGGCCCTGGCCAGCGTGCGCGCAGCCGGGGTCGACGGGGTGGAGATCATCGTGGTGGACGACGGGTCCACCGACCTGACTGCCGAGTACGGGCCGCAACTGCCCGGCGTGCGCTATTTGCGTGGCCCGGGCCGGGGGGCCTCGGCCGCACGGAACGCCGGGGCCGCCGCGGCCACCGGCGAGTGGCTGGCCTTCCTGGATGATGACGACGAGTGGCTGCCCGGCAAACTGGGCCGCCAGTTGACCTGGTTGGAAGAGATGGGCGGGCAGTTCGGCGCGACGGGCATCCTGGTGGCCGAGTCCGACGGCACCCGCAAGGCCAGACCGGGCCCCCCGTCCGGCCAGGTGCCGTGGGGGCGACTCCTGGAGGCGAACCTCGTCTGTACGGCCAGCGTCGTGATGAGACGAGCCTTGTTCGAGTCGGTCGGCGGTTTCGACGAGTCCCTGCTGCGCGCAGAGGACTGGGACCTCTGGCTGAGGGCGGCTCTTCAGTCCCCCCTGTATCATCTGGCCGAACCCTGGACCGTCTACCACGAACACGGGAGCGACAAGCTCTGCCGGGATCACGAGGCACTGGATCGCGATGCGATCGCCGTGCAGCTCCGCTATCTGCCTCAGGTGCAGGCCCGGTGGCGGGGGAGAGTCCGCCGGTCGCTGGCGGACGCCTGGCTGCGCGCCGGGAGGGCCGCCTGGGCCCGAGGTGCCCGGGGGCGGGCCGGGGCCGACCACCTGCAGGC
>CAZQPM010000045.1:0-17628 GCA_964595195.1 uncultured Burkholderiales bacterium
GAGGATCCCGTGCTGGCGCAGGCGTTCGGCGTCGCTGCGGGCCACGTGGATCGGGTGTCCATCGGGGTCGATTCCGGCGTAGTACATCGCCGTCGCCACCGTCCCCGGAGTGGGGATGAAGCACTGCACCTGGCGGGGCGTCCAGCCCCGTCGGCGCAGCCACTCGGCCAGTTCCTTCATGTCCTGGTCGGTGCAACCCGGGAAGGCGCTGATCAGGTAGGGGACGACGTACTGCTCCTTGCCTGCGGCCGCCGAGTGGGCCTGGAACTGCTCGAGGAAACGCTCGAACTGCCCGCGCGAGGGCTTGCGCATCAGGCGCAGGACTCCCTCGGCCACGTGCTCCGGGGCCACCTTGAGCTGCCCTCCGGTGAATTCCATCGTGTAGGCCTTCAAAGCCCTGGGATCCCGCAGCGCCAGGTCGTGGCGCACGCCGCTGGCGACCCGGACGTGACGCACTCCCGGTTGGCGGGCCACCTCGCGCAGCAGGTCCACGCACGCGCCCTGGTCCACCTGGAAGCCCGGGCAGGGCGCGGGGAAGAGGCAGCTTGCGCGGGTGCAGCGGGCCGGATCCAGGGTGCAGCGGGCGCCCCACATGTTCGCGGTGGGTCCCCCCACGTCGGAGATCGAGCCGGTCCAGTCGGGCCGCCGGGTCAGGCCCTGCACCTCCTGGAGCACCGAGGCCCGACTGCGCGACGAGACCCGGCGGCCCTGGTGCAGGGCCAGCGAGCAGAACGAGCACCCTCCGCCGCAGCCCCGGTGGGTGTTGATGCTGGTTCGCATCATCTCCTCGGCGGGGACGGGGTCGGTGTAGACCGGGTGAGCCCGGCGGGAGTAGGGCAGGCCGTAGACCCGGTCCATCTCGGAGGTGGTCAGGACGGGGCCGGGGGGGGCCATCACCAGGGTCCTGGACCCTACTGCCTGCACGGCCCAGGCATCGGCTCGCTGGACGTGCCTCTCCAGGTCCAGGGTGGCCCGCATCAGCAGGCGGGGATCCGCCAGGATGCTCTCGTGCGCCGGCAGGGTCATCACCGGGGCCCCCTCGGGCACCTCCTCGCGCCGCCCCATCCGCGCCGTTCCGGGGATCCCGCCGAGGTCCGGGGGAGAACCGGACTGGCTGGCCCGGGCACAGGCCCGAGCCACATCCAGCACGGGTCGTTCGCCCATGCCGTAGACCAGCACGTCTGCCTTGGAGTCCAGCAGGATGGGCCGGCGCAGCGAGTCGCTCCAGAAGTCATAATGGCTGATCCGGCGCAGCGAGGCCTCGATCCCTCCCAGCACCACGGGCAGGCCCGGGAAGGCCTGGCGGACCAGGTTCGCGTAGACGATCACCGCCCGGTTGGGTCGTGCCCCCGCCCGGCCGCCCGGGGTGTAGGCGTCGTCGTGGCGCTTCTTGCGGAAGGCCGTATAGTGGGCCAGCATCGAGTCCAGGGCCCCGGCCGTCACCCCCACGAAGAGCCGCGGGCGGCCCATCCGCAGGAGATCCTCGGTCGTATTCCAACGAGGCTGGGCCACCACGCCGGTGCGGAAGCCGTGGGCCACCAGCCAGCGCCCCAGCAGGGCCGCGGCGAAGGAGGGGTGGTCCACGTAGGCGTCGCCCGTGACCAGCAGGATGTCCAGGACCTCCCAACCCAGGCGGAGCATCTCCTGGGAGGTGGTGGGAAGGAAGGCGGGCTGGCGGATCGGCATGGTCGCCATGCTAGGCTCCGGCGACGCAACCCGGAATGAGTTGGATCAGTCCGAACGGGAATAGATCGCCCCGCGGAAGCGTCAGAGAGGCTGAATCCATCCTGGAGGTGCGAGGCGAACATGAACAAGCGCGTATGGTTGCTGCTGGTGGCCCTGGTCCTGGCCACCGCCTTCCTGCCCAGATGCCTGAGGGCTCAGGGCCCGGGCCCGCAACCCGATCCCGGGAAGCCCCCGGTTGTCTCGGATCCGGCTCCCGACCCGGGTCTTCCCGACCCGGTTCCCAGTCCAGACGCGGAGCCCACCGCTCGAGGCGAGGCGCCTGGCGCCCTGAGGATCCTGGACGACAAGGGCCGCCCCGCCGGCGAGTGCCCCCTGAAGCACACCGACGTCCAGGCCGAGGTGGCGGGCTTCCTCTCCTCGGTGACCGTGACCCAGCAGTTCCACAACCCCTCCAAGGACAAGATCGAGGCCGTCTACGTGTTCCCCCTTCCCCAGGACGCCGCCGTCTACGACATGGAGATGAAGGTGGGAAACCGGACGATCCGGGGCCTGATCAAGCCGCGCGAGGAGGCCCGCCGCATCTATGAGGAGGCCCGCGAGCAGGGGCACGTGGCCTCGCTTCTGGATCAGGAGCGCCCCAACATCTTCACCCAGTCGGTGGCCAACATCGAGCCCGGGGCGGCGGTGGAGATCACCCTGCGCTACTCGGAGGTGCTTCCCTACAAGGACGGCTTCTTCTCCTTCGTCTTCCCCATGGTGGTGGGTCCCCGCTACATCCCCGGTCAGCCCGCGGGGCAGCAGGGCACCGGCTGGTCCCCGGACACCGACCGCGTCCCGGACGCCTCGCGCATCACCCCCCCCGTGGCCGCCAAGGGCACGCGCGCGGGGCACGACATCTCGGTGCAGGTGCAACTGGATGCCGGTTGCCCGATCCTGGACCTGCGTTCGGAGTTGCACGAGGTCCAGACCGAGCGCCAGGGCTCCAGCGCCCGGGTGCGACTGGCCGACAAGGCCACCATCCCCAATCGCGACTTCGTCCTGAATTACTCGGTGGCAGGTGAGAGCGTGCAGGACGCCTTCCTGAGCCACGCTCGGGACGGCCGCGGCCACTTCGTGCTGATCCTGCAGCCCCCGCTGCGCCCCAAGACCAGCGACATCTCCCCCAAGGAACTGGTCTTCGTGGTGGATACCTCCGGCTCGATGTCCGGGGCTCCGCTGGAGAAGTGCAAGGAGACCATGGAGATGTGCCTGCGGGGAGTCAACCCCCAGGACACCTTCAACGTGATCACCTTCTCGGGGGACACCCACCTGCTCTTCGATGAGCCGGTTCCCGCCACCGACGAGAACATCGCCAGGGCCCGGGCCTTCCTGGACGGCGCCCGCGGTGGGGGAGGGACCGAGATGATGAAGGCCGTCGAGGCCGCCCTGGCACCCTCCAAGTCGGCCTCCAACGCCATCCGCATCGTCACCTTCATGACCGACGGATACGTGGGCAACGACATGGAGATCCTGGACGCCATCCAGAAGCACTCCGGCGCCCGCGTCTTCCCCTTCGGCATCGGCCAGTCGGTCAACCGCTTCCTGTTGGATGGGATGGCGGCCGCGGGCCGCGGCGAGGTGGAGTACGTCACGCTGAACGCTCGCGGCGAGGGGGCCGCCCGGCGCTTCTTCGAGCGGGTCCGCAACCCCGTACTGACGGACGTCTCGGTGGACTGGGGCAACCTGCCGGTGCAGGAGGTCCTGCCCCGCCGCATCCCGGACCTGTTCAGCTCCAAGCCGGTCGTGGTCACGGGGCGCTACATGAAGCCCGGGGAGGGCCAGGTCCTGCTGCGCGGCCGTCTGGGTGGAAGGCCTTGGGAGCGCGCCGTCCAGGTGCGTCTGCCCGGTGACCAGCCCGCCCACGCGGTGGTCGACCAGCTCTGGGCCCGCAGCCAGGTCCAGGACCTGATGAACCAGGACTGGCTGGGCGTTCAGCGCGGCCAGCCCCAGGGCAAGCTGAAGGAGGAGATCACCCGGCTGGGCGTCGATTACCGGATCATGACCCAGTTCACGTCCTTCGTGGCGGTCGAGGAGATGGTGGTCACCGAGGGTGGCGCGCCGCGGACCGTGGCGGTGCCCGTGGAGATGCCCGAGGGGGTCAGCCACGAGGGGGTCTTCGGTGCGGAGGCCCAGGTCAAGACCAGCGTGGCCACGGGTTCCACCTTCAATCGGATGATGCCCGCGGCCCCCGCCCCCATGTCGGCCCCGATGGCCCAGGGTGGCGCGGGCAACGCTTCGGTGCGCGACGGCGCGGGGTTCGGCGCGGAGTACGACGCGGCCGTTCCAGCCAAGGGCGATGCCCGGAAGGCCAAGGTGGCCGGTCGGGTGCACCCTCGCCTGGCCGCCGCCCGGACCGAAGCCGCGACTCGCGGTTGGACCGCCTCCTTCGAGAAGGACGGCGTGAAGGTCGAATCGGGACGGGTCCAGGTGTGGTTGTGGCTGCACAAGGGCCTGGACGCCGGGCTTCGCAAGAAGCTGGAAGCGCTGGGAGTGCGCTTCCAGGTTGAGGCCGGCTCGGGCCGCATGGTCGTGGCCAGCCTGGCCTTGCAGAAGCTGGAGGACGTCGCCCTGCTGGACGGCATCCGCTACGTGGATCCCGCCCGCTAGTTCGGGTTTCCTGGCCCCGGTCGTGCCCCTGCGGGTGCGGCCGGGGCCATCTGGTTTCCCGACGGTCCGAGGTGCGGCGACCCGCGCCCCCCGGGCTCAGGAGGGCGGCTGGAGGAGGGCGCCCAGGCGCGACAGGACCTGGTCGCGGCCGTCCCCGGTGGTGGAGGAATACAGCAGGACGTCGCCAAGCGGCAGTCCCAGGGCCGAAGCCGTCTGGGCCTGCGAGCGCAGGGCCTGCGAGCGGGAGAGCTTGTCGGCCTTGGTCAGGACGACCAGGGGCTTGAAGCGTCGGCCTGCCAGCCAACCATGCATCTGCAGGTCCGAGTCCCGGGGGCCGTGGCGGACGTCGACCAGTTGGACCACTGCCACCAGGCCCTGACGCCCTTCCAGGTATTCCCGCATGGTGTGGCCCCAACGCTCCTGTTCGGCCTTGGATACCTTGGCATACCCGTAGCCGGGCAGGTCCACCAGATACCATCCGTCGTCGACCAGGAAGTAGTTGAGCAATCGGGTCTTGCCCGGCGTCGCGCTGACCTTGGCCAGACCCCGGCGTCCCACCAGGCTGCACAGGAAGGAGGACTTGCCCACGTTGGAGCGCCCGACCAGGGCCACCTCGGGAAGCCTGAGATCGGGCGGAGCCTGCTTGAGGGCGGGAGCGCTGGTGACGAAGGTGGCGGTGTGGATCTTCAAGCGAGCGCGACGGGGCTAGTCCCTCATCCCTTCCAGCTTCTGGCGCTCGGGAAGGCCATCGAGCGAGCTGAAGAAGGCGCTGTCGCCCATCTTCTCGCGCACCGCCATCAGGATGGCGCTGCCCTCGTCGTAGCCCTGGCTGCTGAGCTCGGCAACCCTGGCGGCGGTCTCGGGATCCTGGACCTGTTCCTCGATGAAGCGGGCCGAGGCCTTCTCGACGTGCTCGATCCCGCGGATCACGCCCCGCAGGACGCTGTAGCGGGCTTCGTCGGCCACGGACTCGAAGTCCTTGTCGGCCTTCTGCTTGCGCCGGATGTCCCGCCCCTTCTCCAGCGAGTTCACATCGAATGACTGGTTGTCCCACAGGTCCAGGAAGCTGGCCACGGCGGCGTCGTGGTCCTGGCGGGCGTCGGCGTCCTTGGGGTCCAGGCGGACGTAGCCCGAGTGTTCCCAGTTCTCGCGCAGGCCCTTGTTCGAGAAGTTCGTGCTGCCGGTCAGTTCGCCCTGATCGGTGATGATGTTCTTGGCATGGACCTTGCGGTCGTGGCTGCCGCTGCGGGGCAGGTTGGCCCAGCGCACGGGGACCCCCGCATCCTCCAGGAACTTCACGCCGTACTCGTTGGGGGTCCCTCCGTCGGGGTAGACGCCCGGGTCGGCCAGGACCCGGATGTCCAACTCCTTCCCCTGGGCCTTCAATTCGTCGCGTCGGGCCACCACCATCGAGGCCACGCTGCGGGTGATCACGAAGGCGGGCATGTAGATGAACTCGTTGGCGTCCTGGATGGCCGTCAGCATCAAAGCCTCGCGCTCGGCCGGCAGGTCGGCCAGGGCCACGGCGCTGGTGCCCGCGGCCTTGCCCTCGGGCAGGTCGATGTCGGCCAGTCGCTTGAGGTTCTTGGGGCTGCGCGTGGCCTCCATGGTGCGGTCCAGGAGGGCCAGGAACTTCTTCTTGCCCTTCGTGGAAAGCGGGATGTCGCCGCCGTCGGAAACCTTCTTCTCGAGTTCCCCGGTGGGCAGATCCGTGTAGTCCGAGAGCTTCTCTCCGTGGGCCTGGGCCAGGGCTTCCAGTTCCGCCAGGGTGCCGGGCTTGGGCAGCCTGGTACCGGCGGGCGACGGGCCATCGGCGCAGTCGAGCATGCCGACCAGGCCGCGGACTCCCATATTGATGTCGCCCTCCATGAACTCGGCCAGGGGCTTCTCGCCGAAGACCTCCTCGTTGGTGGTCCCGGCGGAGTCTGCCACGTCCCGGGCGAAGTTCTCGACCAGGCGCCGGGCGGCGGGACCCTCGATCGTGAAGCCGGCGTCGATGTTCTCGCCCGAACCCTCGTTGGCGTTCATCCCTGAGAGCAGGAAGGAGTCGCCGACGCGCAGGCCCTTGCGGTGCATCAGATCGTTGGGGTTCCCCAGTTGTTTGGATATGGGGTAGGTGGAGATCCCCACGTCGCCCTTGGTCTGGGACAACTGCAGCAGAGCCCTGAGCTTGTCGGGAACCTCGTCAATGACCACATGGCTTCCCTGATAGGCCACCAGGCGTCCGGGATCCACGTTGACCCGGACCTTGTTGCCGGCCTCGGCAGCGCGGGCCAGCTTGCCGACGATCTGCTGGTTGGTCAGCTCGTAGTACTGGGCATCCACCTCGACCGGCTTGCCGGCGTTGGCTGTGGCCACGGCGCCGTCCAGCATGTCGTTCATCTGCTTCCAGATCTCTTCACCGTGGAAGCTCTGGGTCTTGTTCCCCTGGAAGAGGCTGGGGCTGGTGCCGTCGCGCAGACCCTGGATCTCGGTCATCAGGGGCTCGATGGCGGATTTCTGCAGGTTGGCGTGGGCCACGTAGGCCGTCACCAGGCCCAGCGGGCCGAAGGAGGCTCCGGCCAGGGCCTGGACGGCGGTGTGTGCCTCGGCCAGGGCCAGGGTCTCCTTGATCTTGTCGGCACCGGACTCGAAGACGTGGACGTCCTGCAGTTCTGCCCGGATCTTGTTGTCCTTGTACCCGGAGTTCTTCAGGTCGGAATGCAACTGCTTGTGATACTTGTAGCAGGCGCGGCCCAGATCCTGGACCTGCTGGAGGTCCTCGGGGGAAATCTGGTCTTCCTTGGCCACCCGGTCGGCCAGCTTGTCCCAGGCGGCCGCAGGGGCGTTTCCGTCCACCCGGATATTCTTGGCGCTGTCGGCCATGGTCCGTATCAGTTCAGGGTTGACCTCCCGGCGATCAACCTGGTGAGCCCCGACGTTGAAGAGCGGACCGATTTTCATGTTGGCCTCAGCCTCCTATGGACATGTTCACTTCCAGGGGCGTCAGGCTCGTGAATAGGATGTGAACACTCTCCCAGAACCCTGCTTCCAGGGTAGCAACCCGTCGCACCCACGGGGAAGGCCCACCTGTCTCATTGCCGAACCTCGATGGGAGGGGAACGGGCCCCGGCTCCAGGCCGGAGGACCTGCTCTCCGGGGCGGTGTGCGGATGAAGACGGTGGATCGGGTCTGGATCCTGGCAGTCCTGTTCGCGGTGACCATGGCCCTGTGGGACACCCCGGTCGTCTATCCCGTGAAGGTCCTGGTCGTCCTGTTCCACGAGGTCAGCCACGGCGTCGCGGCCGTGCTGACCGGGGGCACGGTCGAGCGGATCACCTTGAGCCCGCAGTTGGGCGGCCTGATGACCTCGCGAGGGGGAAGCCCCCTGGTGATCCTTCCGGCCGGCTATCTGGGGAGCATGGCCTGTGGGGCCTGCCTGGTCCTGCTGGCGGCCTGGAGTTCCTGGCGCCGGGGCGTCAGCGTGCTGCTGGGGGCCGGCCTGGTGCTGGTCACGCTGCTGTACGTGCGCTCGCTCTTCGGGCTGGTCAGCGGCCTGGTCTTCGGGGGAGGGCTCCTGCTGGTGGGGATTCGTCTGTCCGAGGCCTGGAACGACGTGCTCCTGTCGTTCCTGGGTCTGACCAGCATGCTCTATGCCCTGTTGGACATCCGCGACGACCTGGTGCGCCGCACCGTTCCCCAGAGCGACGCCTTCCAGTTCTCGGAACTGGTCGGACTGCCACCCTGGTTCTGGGGCGTGGTCTGGGGAGGGGTGGCCCTGGTCGCGGCGGTGTGGGTCCTGCTGGTGGCCTCGGGACTGCTGCGAGGCGGGAAGAAGCCGGCCGGGACCTGAGCCGGTGGGCAGGTGACCTTCCTGCCAGACCTGCGGGGGCCTGGGGCTTCGCCGCCAGACCACGGGATCTCCATGGCTCATTCGGACCACGCCCCGGCCGGCACGAGTGGTTCAATACCGTTCTCAAGCATGGGATGAATGGACGGGCCAGAACAGGACGCCTGCCCCTGCTGCAGGCGCCTCCTTCGAGGGTAACCTGAGGGTGGGGTGAAGGATTCCATACCTGGGAGCAGCCGGCCCGGAAGGACCGGGTTCGGAACCCTGGGGAGGACGGGTGGGGAGGCGAGAAGGATGGCAGAGCTCCAGCGACCGGTCTATCTGCTGCTGACGGGCGACCTGGACCTGGCCGCGCGTCTTCAGGGGCGTTTTGATGCGCGCCTGGGGGCTCGGGTGCTGTGGTGTGCCTCCTTGCGCGACGTGCGCGAGCATCTGCGCACCCTCGACCCTGTGGCCCTGCTGGTCGAGGTGCCTCGCCGCAGCGCCAGGATGCTCGAGGTTCTCAAGGCGCTGGCCCAGGTGCGGCCCGTTCTGGCCATCACCCGGCCCCAGGACGAGGCCCTGGCCGAGCGCTGCCTGGAGGCGGGAGCCTCCTGCGCCCTGCCCCGCCTGGAGTCGGCGGAAGAGGCCCTGCTGAGGCACGCCGCCGAACTGGCTGCCCGCACCCTGTGCAGCGCCGTCTGACCCGGCCGGCCTGACGTCGCGAGCCGCCCGCCGAGTCGGCTGCGACGGGTCGCGACATCCCCGGCCCGTCGCGAGATCCCTGGCGCTATCCCCGGGCCTTGAGGTTCCAGGCCCGGGCGAAGGCTTCGAAGCTGCGGTCATAGGTGCGTTCGGCGGCGGGTGGGAAGCAGCATCCGGGCAACTCCTGGTTGCGCAGGTGGCTCTGCAGGCAGTCGCAGCACAGGCCCCTCTTGCCGCACGAGTAGGTGCAGGTGCAGTGCGCGAGGTTTCCTTCCTTCTTGCATTCCATGCGTGGGTGCCTCCGTGCCTGGTATCGGCCCTGGGTGTGGCGATGGGCCTGGGGAGTGGGACCGGGTCGTGGTGTGGTGGGGACTGAGCGGCGGAGCCGGACCTCGGGTCGATTCCACCGGGATTGTCCGATCCTGCTCAGGACCCCTGGCATCCGCCGGGGTGAGGACCATTGGAAATCCAAGGGTCCTGGTCGGACAGGGGTGGCCCGAGGTCGCCGTGGGCGCGTCGGGCCTTGGCCTGCAGGTAGGCGTGCACGCCCCGGTCCGACTCCGGCCGCAGCACCTTCAAACCGGTCCGGGCCAGGTTGAAGAACGGACTGACGGTGCAGGATGGCTGCGACTGGCGGTACTGGCTGCCCAACCCCCGGCCCAGGTCGATCCCCTGGGAGGCCAACCAGGCCACGCGAGACGCCGTGGCGTCCTTGAACAGGGTCAGGGCGCGCAGCACCGCCAGCCTCATCCCTCCCTCGGCCAGCGTCAGGCCGTCCTCCTGGTAGAACGGGCTCTGGTGGGTGATGCCGGCCTGCCGGTACAGGCCCTCGAAGAACCCGACCACGTCCGACCGCTGCTCCAGGGCGTGGGTATCGTAGAGGTTGCTGCCGTCGACCACCCGGGTGATGCCCATCTCCAGGCACAGCCGGATCGTCTGCAGGTGCATGGCCGTCTTGCAGCCCAGACACCACGAGTAGTGGAAGCCGTAGCGGGTGTTGTCGACCACGCAGTCCAGCACGCCGCCCCGCAACCAGCGGACATAGTCCCGGAGGTCCCGGATCTGGTGCTCGAACCTCCCGGGGAAGCGGGCCTGAAGCTGCCGAGCGGTCTTTCCCGACAGGTGGACGCCGGTCATCCCGGGCACCCGCCAGGTCACCAGCAGCAGGAGGTCGGAACCGGCTGCCGCCAGGCGTGCAGCGGTGTAGGTCGAGTCCACCCCGCCCGAGAAGAGGACCAGGGTCGTCTCGCCGGGCATGGTCACTCACCTCCCATCCGGTCATCGATGCGCTGGCGGTGTTCCTGCCCTTCCCTGCAGCGGCGGGCGGTCCCTGCCTGGGCCTGGGGGACGGACCCTTCCCATCGGGTTTCAGGGGCCTGCCGGGCACCAGGCGCGGCGCCATTGCAGGAAGACCGCCAGGTTCCACAGTTGCTTGCGGTGGTCGGCCTGCCCGCCCATGTGCTCGTCGACCAAGCGCTCGACCGCCTGGGGGCGGAAGAGGTCGTGGCGCCCCACGTCGCTCAGCAGGTCCATCAACCAGGGCCGCAGCGGGCCCTTGAGCCAGTCCCCCAGGGGGATCCCGAAGCCCTTCTTGGGGCGCAGGCGGATGTCCCGCGGCAGGAGGCGCCGGGTAGCGCGCTTCAGCAGCCTCTTGCCGGTGAGCCCGCGAAGCTTCAACTCCGGCGGGATGCGGGTCGTCAGTTCCACCAGGGGTGGGTGCAGGAAGGGCACCCTGGCCTCCAGCGAGCAGGCCATGCTGGCGCGGTCCAGCTTGGTCAGCAGGTCGTCGGCCAGGTACAGGCGCAGGTCCTGGAGCAGGAGGCGACTGGTCAGGTCCAGGTCTTCCCCGGGGAGGGTATCCAGGGGAGCGAAGGTGTCGTGGTGCTCCTGCATCAGTGGACCATAGATCCCCGCTTTCTCGGTTGGCGAGAAGCTGCCGACCCACAGGACCTGGCGCGGGCCCGGCGGTTCCTCGAGATGCCGCAGGAAGCGCTTGATCCGGAAGTCCAGGCTCCAGTTCCGGGTCGACACGGGCAGCCGTTCCGCCAGGGCCCGGAGCGCTCGCAGAAGGGGCCGCGGTAGCCGCCGCAGGGCTTCGGCCAGGTGGGCCGCCGGGTAGGTCGGGTAGCCGGCCAGCAGTTCGTCCCCCCCTTCGCCGGAGAGGGCCACCTTCACGTGAGGGCGGGCCATCCTCGACAGGAACCAGGTTGGCAGGATCGAGGCATCCGCCAGGGGCTCGTCCAGGACCTGGGGCAGATGCGGGAGGAGCTCGCAGCACCGCGCGGCGGTGAAGACCTCCTCGTGGTGCTCGGTGCCGAACCGGGCCGCCACCCGCCGGGCGGGCCCGGACTCGTCGAAGGACTCCTCCTGGAAGGCCACCGAGAAGGTGCGGACGGGCCCGCACTCGGCCATCAGGGCGACCAGGGTACTGGAGTCCAGACCCCCCGACAGGAAGGCCCCCAGGGGCACGTCGGCCATCAGGTGCCGGCGCACCGAGGCGCGCAGTTCGCTGAGGAAGCGTTCCTCCCATTCGTCCTCGGGAACTCCGCGTTCGGGCTGGAATCGCGGTTCCCAGTAGCGCTCCAGCCGGATCGTTCGCGAGTCGCAGACCAGGGTATGGGCGGCCGGCAGCTTGCGGATCCCCCGGAAGAGGGTCCGGGGGGCCGGGACGTAGTCGAAGGTCAGATACTGGTCCAGGGCATCGCGGTCCAGGTGGCGGGGGACCACGGGATGAGCCAGCAGGGCCCGGATCTCGGAGCCGAAGACCAGTCGGGTCCCGTCGGTCCAGTAATGGAGCGGTTTGATGCCCAGCCGGTCGCGGGCCAGGACCAGGCGCCGGTGCGGTCGGTCCCACAGGGCCAGGGCGAACATTCCCTCCAGGCGCTCGACCAGTCCCGGACCCTGTTCCTCGTAGAGATGGAGCAGGACCTCGGCGTCGCTCAGGGTGGCGAAGCGGTGTCCCCGGCTCTGGAGTTCCACTCGCAGTTCCAGGTGGTTGTAGATCTCCCCGTTGCACACGGCGACCACCCGGCCGTCCTCGCTGAAGAGGGGCTGCCGACCCTGGGCCTGGTCCAGGATCCAGAGACGGCGATGGGCCATCCCGACGTCCCCCTCGACGAAGTGCCCGTCCTCATCCGGCCCGCGGTGTCGCAGGCTTCGGGCCATCGCTTCCAGGATGTCGCGGTCCCCGCTGCCGAGGTAGCCGACCAGGCCGCACATCAGGTCGGCCCGGGCGATTCGGGCCGGTGCGGGTCAACCGCGGGCGGCAGGAACTCGGTCACTTCGTAGAGGCGGCCCGGCAGGCCATGGTCGCAGGACCGGACCATCCGCTCCACCAGCGAGCCGACGGCCAGGGATTGGAGGCCCAGGACCACCAGGAGCAGGGCCACGGTCAGCCAGGGCCAGCGGCCTGAGGAGGGGGGCCAGAGGGCCAGGGGCAGCGCCGCCGCCGCGCCCGCAACCACCAGGGCCGCGCCGATCCGCTGGAAGAGGGGAGGCCTGCCGGCGTGGCGTGCCCCCAGGACGTGCACCATCGCCAGATCCAGCAGGACCTCACCCGTCCGTCCCAGTCCATACTTCGACGAGCCGGCACTGCGGGGGCGATGCGCGATCTCCACCTCCGTGATGCGGGCCCCGAAGGGGGCGAGTACGGCGGGGATCAGGCGGTGCATGCCGGGACCCGGGACCAGGTGGCGCAGGATCTGCCTGCGGTAGACCGACAGCCCACAACCGAAATCGTGCAGGGGCACACCGGTCACCCGGGCGATCAGCCAGTTGGCCGTGCGCGAAGGCAGGATGCGCGTCAGCCAGGGGTCCGTGCGGCGTCTTCGCCAGCCGCTGACGACGTCGAAGCCCTGGCGGCAGACCTCCAGCAGGCGGGGGATGTCGTCGGGATCGTTCTGCAGGTCGGCGTCCAGGGTCACCACCAGGTCGCCTCGAGCGTGGTCGAATCCCGCGGCCAGGGCAGCCGTCTGGCCGAAGTTGCGGCTCAGCCGAAGCAGGCCGAAGCGACCATCGCGGGCATGGATCTCGCGGATCCTGGCGGCACTGCCATCACGGCTCCCGTCGTCGACCAGCAGGGCCTCCCAGGGGATGGCCAGGCGGTCCATGACCTCGACCAGGCGCGCGCACAGGGGGTCCAGGTTCCGGACTTCGTCCAGGACCGGCGTCACGAGCGTGATCTCGGGGGTTTGCGGCACGGCCGGTTCTTCATGTTGCCCGGGGGTTCTCCTCCGTCCATGACCGGTCGGTGACCCGTGGAGCCGTGGACCTCTACCGATGCGTCGGGGACGCCAGGCAGGTGCACCTCCGTCCGGCATCGTAGGGGCCAAAGGGGGATTGGGGGCGACACGAACCGGGAAGGCGGTGCACGCATGCGGGGACGTTGGCATGTGGGTCTCAGACCGGGGGCGGGGCTGTTGGTCACCCTGCTGGTCGGCCTGGTCTGGTGGATCGGAGCCACGCCGGTGGCCTCCAGGACCCCCCCGACCGGGCTGCCGAAGGTCCAGCGCGGAAGGGCCCTCCTGCTGGAGGAGTGCGGACCCTCCCCGGCCGTGGCGGCCCGGGTCGTGGCGCGTATCGAGGAATTGGGCGAGCCTCGGGCCTCGCGGGTCCTGGCTGCCATCTCCCGGTGGAGCGACGCCTGGCCCCAGCGCAACGGAACCCGAGTCCAGGCGGCGCAGGCTGTCCGGGAGATCGTGCTGAACCCCGACTTCGGTCCGGAGGCCCTGGCCGTTCTCCTGAGCCGGCCCGACCGGGCCCCGGGCCAGGCCCTGGTCCTGTGCGCGGCGCGCAACCTGGACCCCGCCCTGGTTTCGGACCAGGGAACGCTGCGTGCCCGGGATGCCCTCAGGTCCTTCCAGGCGGCCGAGGAGACCGGAGGCGACAACGACCGGGTCCGGTCGGCCCTGAGCCCCCGCCTGGGCGACATGGCGGCCTTCCACGCGCTGCGCAACCTGGACCCGCAGTCCCTGACGCCGCTGCTGCGCCAGGAACTGCGCGCCCTGCGCGCCGCCATCCCTGCACCGCAGCCCGGTGAATCGATGCAGAAGACGCTCAAGTTGAGTCGCTTGGACAAGTACCTCAGCGGGGAGTACGGGCCCTACATCTTCGGCTTCGTGTGCAAGGCCAGCCAGGTCGCCGCCCTGCGCACACCCGCCGATCACATTGCCGGTCTTCGGCTCGACTATCCCGGTGGGTTCCAGTCCGAGACCCGGGTGGCCCTGCTGCGCTGGCGGCGGAACGGCGACCATCCCGTGCCGATCGCCTATCCGGCCCCGGAGGGTCCGGTCCGAGGCGGCGCCTACCCCTACACCGGGAACGGGTTCACGGCCGCGACGCGGGCCCTGGCCATCGGTGAGTATGCCATCCCCGAAGAGGAAAGGATGCCCCTGAATCCCGGGGCCACGCTGGTGGAACTGGACGAGGCCGGCGTCGAGCACCTGCGGGCCCGGTGGAACGGCCTGGCCTGGGTGGTCCCGCCCGGTCGGGTGGCCGTGAAGTCCGCGGCCCGGCCGTGCACGGGAACCGTCTCGGTGGCGGGTCATCGACTCCAGGCCCTGGCCCGGGACGAGGACTACCTGTACGTCGGTTCCTTCGGACGCCCCCTGCCCCAGGGCCTGCTGGAGGAGCAGGACCAGGTCGGCAGATTGGAATACCTGGGCCGGGTGAGGCGCGATGATTCGCGTCTCACCTTCGAGGCAAACCCGGACGGGCCCGGTCGGCGGGTTGCCGCCCGTCGCTGAGGCCGTCGTCGGCTCCGGGCGAGGCCTGCGGGATCCATTGCTGCCGGGCGCCTGGATGGAGATGCAGGGCTAGGGCTCCGGGCGGACCCTGTCCTCCAACTGCTGCAGCAGGGCCTTGACCTCGGGATCTTCCTGCAGTTCCCGGCGGGCTTCCACGAAGGGCATCCGACTGGAGAAGGGATTCTGCCCCTTTTCTATCATCAGGTCCTCCATGGTCTCGTCGACGGCTTCGGAGCCGGCATGGGGCGGGACCCGTCGCAGGGCTTCGCGACCCAGGGCCAGCAGGGCCGCTCGATCCGGCTTTTCCATGGTCGGCAGGTCCGCCAGTTGCGCGAAGCGTTCCGCCGCCCAGTAGCGCCGGAAGAAGGCCTGGGGAGCCGGGGCCTGGAGGGCCGCCTCGAGGGTGGCGTGCTGCCGGCCATCGCGGTGCAGGCGCACCGTCTCCGGGGTGCCGGGAAGGAACCAGACGACCTCGTAGGGCTCCACGCGGTCGGGGAGGGGACCCAGGACCAGTCGCCCGGGTCGGCCCTCCTCCGGCTCGATCCGAGCCGCGATGGGGGCTTCCTCCCGGTAGGGCTCGGGGGCCTCCGGAAGGGAGACCTCCGAGACCCACGTGTCGGCGGTGGCCGTGATGCCTTCCTGCTGCCCCCCCAGGTCGATCACGTAGCACCCTTCGGGGGCCGCCAGGGCCGGAGCCCAGGTCAGGGCCAGCAGGGTCAGGAGACACGCGAAGCTCGCCCATCTGCGCATCGAATCGCCTCCAACCTCGAGGTATCCTCTCCGGTTGATTCGGGAAGGGCCGGGGAGGCTCCTGGTCCGCCGTTCCGGTTGGGGGCGCGGGCTCCCGGCCCTCCGGCTCAGGGAGAGTCGTAGGTCTCCATCTGGGATTCCCTCCAGACCTTGGGCTCCCAACTGCTGGTCAGTTCCTGGCGGGACCTCCAGTTGTACCAGGTGATCGTGATCCGGTAGTAGCGCCCGATGACGGCGCTGTCGCAGGGGAGTTCCACGTAGGAATCGTAGGTCCGGTACCAGGTGTTCTGCCAGGTCCGGCCGGCCCCGCCCCGCTCGGTCACCTCGATGCGCCGCACCGAGTACTTCTGTCCATCCGAATGGTAGGGGTGGGCGCGGACGGTGAACCGGGTGCGGCGTTCCTCGGGGGGCGCCGACCCGGGGGCCGCCTCGGGGGAGATGGGCGACAGGCTGACCAGGAGGTCGCGCGACTGGCCGGGGCGGATGGTCACCTCACCCTTGGCTGTGCGGTGGTCGGAGTGGTAGACCGTGATCCCGTGGTCACCGGCGGGCAGGCCTTCCAGGCTGGCCTGACCGTGGGCATCGGTCCGTCCCATCGACCGACCATCCAGCTTGATGCGGGCGCCGTACAGGGCCTTCCCACGCGAATCCTGTACCCGGATGGACAGGTCGCCGGTCCGCTCTCCGGCCCGCGGAGACCCCGACCCGGGGAAGGGCAGGCGGGTCTGTCCGGGAACGGTGTCACCGACCAGGGCGCTGGGCGGCATCGCCCCTCGGACGGCAGTGGACGGGGCGCTCGGCGTCGGCATCCCGGCGGCAGGGATGCCGGCCGGCGTTGAGGGTTCCGCCGCGGGGGCCATCTCGGCGCCGACCTCCGCCGCGGCGGGGCGCGGCCGGGGTCCCGCGTCGGCGCGCAATACGTGGAGCCAGAGCGCCTGGCTGGTCAGTTCCCCGACTCGCACCGAGATCCGACCGGGTCGGGCCTCGGCCGGCAACTGAAGTTCCACCGTGGTGTCGCTCCAGGACCGGATCCGGTCGGCGGCCAGCGGCCGGTCTCCCAGGAGGATGGTCCCCGTCTGGGAGGAGCCCAGATCCCGGCCTTCCAGGCGTACGACGCCCCCCGCGGTGGCCGGGTTGGGGGTCACTGCCGTCAGTTGCGGTGCGGCGGAGGAAGCCTGGTCGGCCAGTAGGGGCAGGGGCGCCACGACGAGGAGGAGCAGGGCCATGAGAAGGAGCCAGGTTCTGGGCAACACGACCACCCCACAATCGGGAATCTGGACGTCGGGCTCACGAGAGTTCCCCGCGGCTTGTCTCCCCCGGTCTCGGAGCCTGACAGTCCATTATAGCGCAGCTTCCCAGAATGGGGATGGCCTTGTCGGGATCGACGGGTTCGCCGGCGCCGGCGAAGCGGAATCAGCGGCGCGGAGAAAAGAGGCTCCTGACCTGGTGGATGGCCAGCCAGCGCAGGCCCAGGGTGGCGACCAGGCTGACCAGCGTCGTCGTCACCAGGTAGCCCCCCATCAGCAGCCCGGGACCCAGGGACGTGGCCAGCCCGTCAGGGGGCATTCCGGCCAGGTTGGCCAGCAGTCCCCAGGCGGCGAAAAGGATCCCGGAGGTCATGCTCAGACCCATCTGCGAGGCGACCCACAGCAACACCAGGAGGACCCAGGCATCCCGGCGGGCCTTGGCCAGGCACGAGACGACCAGCCCCAGGTAGGCCCCGAAGAAGAGGCGCACCAGGGCGTCCGGGAGGTAGATGAGCAGGTAGCCTCCGCGAGGCGGGCCGTTCCGCAGCGAGCCCAGGACCAGGACGACTCCACCCAGGATCAGCAGGCTTTCCAGCAGTCGCGGTCCCCAGGCGGCCCGGGCCCAGCCGTCCACGAAGGTGCGGGGTTCCAGGCCCGTGGCGGCCAGGGGCTCCAGGGTTCCCCCTTCGCGCTCCTGCACGACGGCCGCGGCCGTCTGCAGGGAGGCGAAGAGGGGTTGCAGGAAGATGACGACCATGCCCAGCCCCAGGGCCAGGGAGTGCGCCACCTCTGCGTGTCCTGCCGCCCGGCAGGCCAGCAGGAAGGCCAGGCCCGACCAGACCGGCCAGTGACGGGCCGTCATCGCTCCGACCGGACCCAGGCGCTGCAGGCCGGGGAAGGGCAGGCTCCCGCGACGGCGGGCTTCCTCGCGCAGGGCGATGGGGTTCTCCGGCCGGGTTCCTGGGGCGCGAGCGGGCGCGGGCCGGGCCCCGGCTCTGGGATGGACCCGGGGCCCGGGCAGCCCGGGCCGGCCCAGACCCCG
>CAZQPM010000046.1:0-14830 GCA_964595195.1 uncultured Burkholderiales bacterium
GGCCTGCAGGCGATACACGCAGTAGGGGTTCTCGTGGACCGTGCCGGTGGCGAAATGGGCCTGCGCCGAGCAGCCGCAGCGGCACTCGCTCAGGTGCTCGCAGGTCCGGCAGAAGCCCTGGGCCTTGGAGGGGTCGAACTGGCGGTTGTAGGCGAAGGCTCCAGGCTTGTTCCAGATGTCGATCAGCTTCTCGTGGTGCAGGTTGCCCTCGACGAAGGGGTTGTCCTCCAGAAGTTCCGGGCACATCGACAGGCATCCCTTGACGTTGCCGTTGGCCTCGACGCCGATGGCCGTCAGGCCGGCCTGGCAGCCGAACCAGTGGAAGCCGCGCATGGCCTCTTCCAGATCCGTGAAGTAGCCGATGCAGTCGGCCGGGATGACCTGCATGGGGCTGCGACCGGCGCGCTTGCGGGCGATGAAGCGGGCCAGGGTCTCGACCACTTCGGGGCCGGGCATCAGGTCGGGACGCTCGCGCATCCTGCCGCCTCCGAAGAGGGTCTGCAGTTGCCAGGCCCGGACCCCGAGCGAGGCCAGGGTGTCGTGCAGTTCGTCGAGTTCGCCCAGGTTCAGGGTGGAGACCGAGGTGATCGCCGCCGTGTAGATCTTCCGGCGACTCAGTTCCTTGTAGGCTGCGGCGATGCGGTCGAACGAACCGGGAACCCTCCGGAAGGCGTCATGGGTGTCGCGCAGACCGTCCACCGACATGGCGATGACCTCGAAGCCGCGGTGTAAACGCTGCAACTCCAGGATCTTCGGGAGGTTATCCAACATCTTGAAGCCGTTGCTGATCATCCCCACGCGGACGCCCCGGTCCATCAGGCGCGCGGCGATCCGGTCCCAGTCCTTGCGAAGCAGGGGCTCGCCTCCCGAAAGGGTCAGCCTCTGAACCCCGATGTCGGCCAACTGGTCGGCGACGTCCAGCATCTGCTCCAGCGTCATCTCGTCGGTACGCTTGTAGCCGGCGTAGGACCCGCAGTGCAGGCACCGCATGTTGCAGACCAGGGTGATCTCCCAGACGCAGTACCTGGGCTTGTCCGGAACGAGGTTCATCGCTTACTCCAATTCGTCGGGCGCCGCCTCCTGCAGCGTGCGCCAGGTACAGTCGAGCAGTTCACCCTGCGGGCCGCGGTTGTGCATCGCGCCACCCTGGCAGTAGCGCCATTCCGCACAGGCGGCGCAGGCGTCCCGGCGATACATCGAACGGTCGCGGTAGCGTCGGTAGCCCCGTTCCCAGATGACTCCGGGGTCCTCCTCCAGCACGTTGCCCTGCACCGAGAGTTCGTCGGGCATGGACAGGCAGGCCCCCATGCGGCCATCGTAGTACACGGTGGCCATGGTCACGCCCGCGGGGCAGTTGTAGATGTTCTCGCGCACCAGGCCTTCCAACCCCTCGGCGTGCAGGGCGCGGCCGCACCAGCCGTCGCAACTGAACTCGGCCACGATGCGCCGTCGGCCCTCGGCGGCGGCGGCCCTCTGGCGGGCGATCCAGCGCAGCATCCGCCGCAATTCCGCCGGTTGCAGGAAATTCTCGGGATCCCGGGTGGCCCGGCCGACCGGCACGACCGTGGCGAAGCGGGCCAGGCCGACTCCCAGGGATTCCAGGGCCGTGAGGATGCGGGGCAACTCGGGCAGGTTCCGACGGGTCACCACCGTGACGGTCTGCAGGGGAATCCGGGGGTGCTTGCGAGCGAAGTGCTCCAGGGCCTTGACCACCCACTCGTGGCAGGGGACTCCCCGGTTGGCGTCGTGGGTGGCCTGCAGGCCATCGAACGACAGGCAGGGCAGGGTCAGGCCGGCGTCCACCAGGCGGTCGATGAGGTCGGGGTGGCGGCCCAGGGTGAGGCCGTTGGAATCGATGCCCACGCGGAAGCCCAGTGCCGAGGCACAGGCGACGAGTTCCACCAGGTCCGCGCGCAGGGTCGGTTCGCCCCCGCTGATGGCCAGGGCGCCGATCCGGGACACGTCGAAGTCCCGGGCGAATCGGTCCAGCATGCTCCTGACCTGCCGGGTATCCATCTCGCGGGCGGCGTCCCAGCCCTCGGCCGGCACCGCGCAGTGCCCGCAGCGCAGGTTGCAGCGCAAGGTGGATTGCCACAGCAGGTAGGAAAGGGGGTGGGCCTGCAGGACCCGGTCCAGGTCCTGGGCGTGCTGCTCGTAGCAGGAACCCAGCACCTCCAGGAGCCCTCTCCGAGCGGGTCGGGAGGCGTCTCGGAGGTCGGGCACCAGATCCGGCGCCTGCTCGGCCAGATAGCGGCGGTAGCGACGCAGGCAGTTGGGGAAGGACTCGCGCACGTCCCGGGTGTAGGCGTAGGTGACGCCGCGGCATCCCCCGCGACAGGACGCCAGATCCGGGCACTGGGCGCAGTGGCCCTGGATCTCTTCGGGGGGGACCCGGAAGTCACGCATGCGAGGGCTCTGCCAGAGGCTGGCCAGCGAAGCCTCCCGCACGTTGCCGATCCGGTAGTCGGGGTGCAGGAACGAGGGGCAGGGGTAGACGTCGCCTCCGGCGGTCAGGTAGAAGCTGCGCTCGCCGGCAGTGCAGTGGAAGCAGTCGTCGGTGGGACCGAAGGCGTGGTCGAAGGCCAGGGTCACGCCCGTGGCCACCGGGTCGTGCGCCGCCACGAAGCGGAAGAAACCGACCATCTGATCGAAGTCGTAGCGCATCGATTCCTGGATCTCGGGGGATGCCCCCCGGCCCAGGGGGACGAAGCCCGAGAAGCGCAGGACCGACACGCCGTGGCGGGCTACCAGGTCTACGACCTCGGAGATCGAGGCGATGTTGCCCGGATGCAGGAACATCCCCACCGAGACGGGCAGGCCCACCTCGTGGCACAGACGGATGGCGGCCAGGGCCCTGTCGAAGGCTCGCGGTGGACCCTTGCGCAGTTGCGAGAACTGCTGGGAGTTGGCCCCGTCCAGGCTGATCTGCAGGGTCTTCAGCCCCAGATCCTTGACCCGGCGCAGCACCTCGGATGTCAGGACGGACCCGTTGGACACGGCCGAGAAGGTGAACGGGGCAATCTGGTTCCCCCGGCGCAGCAACTCGGGGAGGTCACGCCGGAGGAACGGCTCCCCTCCCGAAAAGAAGACCGAGCGGACGCCAAGGCCGGCGAGCTGGTGCAGGACCTGCACCGCCTCCTCGGTGTCCAACTCGGCCTGACCGCCGCCCTGCGCGTCCGCACTGACGATGCAGTGGGTGCACGAGAAGTTGCAGCGCCGCGTTATTTCCCAGATGACGATTTCAGGCGGTGTCGGGGGACTACTGGAAGATGCCATACATCATCCGGACGCGGCCGTCGCCCTCCTTGCGACCCGGCGCAGGCGAAGCCACGATGGGGAAGATGCCGTACATCATCCGGGGACCGTCCCCACCGTCGCCAGGCAGGGGCGGTGAGGCGATGGGGAAGATGCCGTACATCGGCCGGGCGCCGTAGGTCGACCCGCCGTAGGGTGAGGGAGCGACGGGGAATATACCGTACATCGGCCGGGATCCGTAGGTCGACCCGCCGTAGGGTGAGGCGATGGGGAAGATGCCGTACATCGGCCGGGTTCCGTAGGTCGATCCGCCGTAGGGCGCGGTTCCGTAGGTCGACCCGCCGTAGGGTGAGGCGATGGGGAAGATGCCGTACATCGGCCGGGTTCCGTAGGTCGATCCGCCGTAGGGCGCGGTTCCGTAGGTCGACCCGCCGTAGGGTGAGGCGACGGGGAAGATGCCGTACATCGGCCGGGCGCCGTAGGTCGACCCGCCGTAGGGGGAGGGGGCGACGGGGAAGATGCCATACATCATCCTGACCCCGGAGTCGGCGGAAAGGCGGGCCTTGGCGGACAGCGAGATGCCATCGGCCTGCCGGGCCTCGGCGGATCCTGTGGATCCTGACGACCGCCGCGAGGCCTGGCCCTGGGAGATCCTGTGAGCCCGGGAAATCTCGGGGAAGAGTGGCCCCTGACCGGAAATTCCTGAAATGTCGGACATCGTTGCCCCTCCTGACACGGGGGTGTAGCACCAGAATCGGTCTGGCGTTCTATCACGGCAGCCGGGTGGCCGGTCTAGGGGGCGGGGCGCCGCCGCCCCCGGTCCTACTCGGTCTCGGCTTGCGGGTGCTCGACGTAGGTCTGGAAGGTCTGCACGCCCATGTTGTTGATCTGCTCGACCATCATCCCCAGGGCCACGACGACGCACTTCTGGATGCCACCTGCGAACCAGGCGCACTCCTCGCGCAGACAGGGCTTCTGGAGCAGAGGACACAACTGGTCGTTCATCGGACACCTCGACACGAAAGAATCCTGGGAAGCCTCAGGTTCCCCAGGATTCCTGATCGGACGGGCGATTCCTGGTCGGGCCCGGGGGCGATCCTACAGGGCCATCCGGGCCCCGACCTCGGCGCCCAGCGACGGCCCGATCAGGGCTCCAGCGACCATCCCCAGGGCTCCGCCGAGAGGGCCCGCCACCTGATAGCCTGCCCAGGTCGTGGCCAGGGGGACTCCGATGCCGCCGGCCACGCAACCCGCCCCTGCGGTCGCCATGGCCACGGCGGTCCGGGTCCCACTGGCGTGCATGCCGGCCGCCCGACGCAGGCCGTGGTCCGCCCCCAGCATGGCCAGGCCGGCGACGCCGGCCACGGGGTTCCGGGTGGCCATCAGGAAGCCCGCGGCGGCGCCGCCGCGCAGGGCTCCGGACAAGGCCTGACCGTCGCGGCCCGAGGCCAGGCCTTCAACCGTGTCCACGACTCCGTGGATGCCCAGGCTGCCGACGGCCAGGAGGCCGGCCAGGGGGACTCCGTACTGCAGGACCGGGGTGCTGTAGATGAGGGCGCCCAGGGCCTGGCCGCTCTGCTGGAAGACGGGACCCGAGACGATCCCCTGGAGGCTCGCGCCCTGGTCCGAGACGAAGGTGTCCAGGGCCTGCCCCAGGGGGCTCCCTGGAGTGGCCAGGGTGGCGCTTCCGGTGGCGGCTCTGGGGAACGCGCTCCAGTCGGCCAGGATCCGAAGGTCGTTCGCGGTGCTGATCATGGGGGGGCCTCCCGGTGCTTGCGTGTTTCGTTGCCCTGGATATCGCACCGGGCCCTGAAAAAAGCCTGGAAGGGGCCAGCCCCTCGGGTCAGGCCGGCGGCTCCGGTCCCAGCACCTCGCGGACGTGCGCCAGATACAGCAGTTGCAGCAGGTTGCGGTCCCGTTCGGCCCGCATCCGGCTCTTCAGATACAACGACAGGCCTACCGCCAGTCCGACCGGCCAGTGCAGCGGCGTCTTCCTCCAGGCCTTCATACCCTTCTGGAAGTCCCGGCTCTCCAGGATGCCTCGGTGCAGGCCCGACAGGAATCCGTTGTTCATCTGGCCCAGGAGCTCTTCCAGGCCCCCGGCCGACTCCAGGCTTTCGTGGGCGGCCCTCAGGGAGGCGTCGTGGGTCTTGGCCGAGGCCCCACCCGCGTTCTTGGGGATGAGGCGCTCGCGGGCATCCCAGTAGGCCCGGCTGACGCCCTCCTTGATCTGGGCCGCCCGTCCGGGTTCCACCCCCAGCCCCGCTGCGATCCGATCGTACAGGCGGGATTCCTCCATTTCGAAGCTGGAATCCGCCAGGGCCACGACCAGGGCCAGGACCAGGGTGGGGTGGGCCAGTTCCGGCCGGGCCGCCAGGGCCTTCAGGTCCGGGGCCAGTTGCTCGAGCAACTCGGAATGGTGGCGCGCCGGGCGCTGGCACCGGGCCTCCCATTCCTGACGCATGGCGGCTCGGGCCTTCTCCGACGGCAGCAGCCGTGCCGCCACGAGCTCCAACAGCTTCTTCTCGTCCACCAGGGCGTCGGGCGGTCCCAGCGCGGCCATGCAGGAGCCGACGCGCCAGATGGGCATCAGGCTCCGGGTCGCATCCTCGGAAACCACCTCCCAGGCCCTCTCCTCCAAGGCCTGCGGGGCCTCATCGGGCAGCGGTTCGAGGCCGGCGGTCTCGGCCAGCCACAGGGCGCACGAGCGCTCCAGGTCCCGGGCTTCGCGCGTGGGGCAGTCGGTGGCCGCCCCGACCCAGTCGAGGAGTTGACGCAGCAACTCCTGGTGTCCGGCGGGCCCCCCCACGGGCTTCAACCCCGCCAACCGGGCCGCCTGGCCCAGTTCCTCTCCCGACATCAAGTGCAGGCCTTTCCACATGCTGGGAGGTTCGCGAGGATGCAGGCCCTATTCCTTCCAACCCCCGCCTCGGCTGCCCGGACCTCCGACGGACGCGCGAAAGCAGGACTCCAGGCCGCGCTTCCAGGATTCGCTCGCTCAGGGCCGGACCAGGCGATACCACAGGCCCAAGGCCCGCACGGCCCGCTCGGCGTCCGGCAGGACGGGGATGCGCCGGGCTTCCAGGAAGCTGCGCAGTCCTTCGTACTGCAGGCCACCGTTCACCGAGACGACCAGGGGCTTGGCGTGGCGGCCGGCCACGTCCACCAGGATGGAACCCATCCGGCCCTCCCCCTCGTAGGGTGGGAACATTCCGTGCATGCCGTTGCCGTGGGGCATCACGGCCACCACCGCAGCGTCATAGTCAGGGGCTGACAGGGCGGCATCCAGCACCGGACCGTGGGCTTCGTCCGGAGTGGCCGGACCCACGTCGGCTGGATTGTTCGTGCTGTCCAGGATGTCGCCCAGGTAGGGGGCCAGTTCGCGGCTCACCTCCGGGGGCGGGGGCGGCAGTTCCAGGCCCTGCCGGGCCGCCTCATCCGAGGCCAGGACTCCCTCGTACCCGGCGGCGTTCAGCAGGAACAGGTTGGGCCCTGCCGGGCGTCGCTCACCGAGGAGCGAGGCCAGGCGCACCACGTCCAGGAAGTCGGCCTCGGACTCCACCACCAGGGCTCCCGCTTCGCTCATCAGGGCTTCGAAGACCTCGGCCGATCCGCTCATCGACGCGGTGTGGGACCGGGCTGTGGCGGCACCCTTGGCGGTGCGGCCTCCCTTCTGGATCACCACGGCCTTGCCGGCCTGGCGGCACTGGCGGACGGCCTCGGCCAGGCGTTGGCCGGCCCCGGGATGCAGGCCCTCCAGGTAGACGGCCACGACCCGGACCCCGGGGTCCCGGGCGGCCAGGGCCACGCCGTCGGCGGCGTCCGCCTGGTAGGCGTTGCCGACCATGATCGACCAGCGGAAGCCCAGGGATGTCTGTTTGTCCAGGAAGGAAACGAAGCGCGCACCGCTCTGGAGCACCAGGGCCGTGTTGTTCTGGGAGGCCGGCTGGAAGGAGGGGGGGTGCATCCGGCCCTTGGGCAGGAAGTCCACCTGGACGTCGCCCGTCGAGCCGGTCTGGGAATAGAGGGCCATCGTGTTGGGGCCCAGGACAGGAGTCGAGCCCATCTCCCGGACCGCGGCCTTCAGGTCGGCGGCTCCGGCGGCCCCACCGGAGGTCTCGTCGAAACCCGAGGCCAGCATCAGGACCGTGCCCAGGCGCGGGCCGAAGGCCTCGCGGGCCTGGCGCAGGGTGGGGGCCGTCAGTCGGGCCGGCAGGGCCAGCACCAGCACATCGGGGGCCTGGGGCAGGTCGGCCACGCTCTTGAAGACCGGGCGCCCGGCGATCTCTCCGCCCTTGGGATTGATGGCCCAGGCTTCCCCCTGGAAATCCTGCAGCAGCCGGTCGTAGAGGACCCGGCCCAGGTTGTTGGCGTCGGTCGTCGAGGGGCCGGCCACGGCCACGCACCGGGCCTGGTTCATGGAGCGGGCCAGTCGATCCAGATCCGGCCGGGTGACCTGCTCTTCCTGGCGGGGGTCCACGGTCATGAGGAGGTCCAGGGCCACCGGTCGGGCACCGGTCAGGGCCAGCGGATTGATCTCCAGGTCGCGCAGCACGAGGTCGGGGCGCAGGCGGTGGAACTCGGCGGCCATGGCGCCGAAACCTTCCAGCAGCGCGCTGAGGGCCTCCAGGTCGACCAGTGGGGGGGCCGAGCGGTAGCCGGTGAACCATGCGCGGGCCAGCGGCAGGGCGCTCAGGATCGCGGCGATCCGAGGCGCTGGAGTCCCCGGTTGCCAGCGGGCCACAGAGCGGCGCAGTTCGGTCAGCCGACCGCCCTCCCCGAAGACCACCACGGGTCCGAAGGCGTCGTCGTAGACCAGGGAGAGCAGGGCCTCACCGCCCTCCGGGATGGTGACCCTCTCCTCCACCAGGACCCGGCGCACCTCCAGGCCGGCCCGGTGCTCGACCTCGCGGGCGAAGTCGGCCAGGTCGGCGGCATCCCCCGTCCGGGCCGGGCGGACGGCTCCCACCTCGGTCTTGTGGGGGATGAAGGGGTCCGTGACCTTCAGGATGGCGGGCCAGTCGGGCAGCGTCCCGGGGGCTCGGGGATCCACCTCGATCGCACCCGGGAAGGTCAGTCCCAAGGCTTCCAGGGCCTGGCGGGCACCCGTGGGCGTGGGGTCCTGGGCCAGCAGGCCGGCGGCCCGGTGGGCAGGGGATTCCCTTGTGAAATCGGACATCTGTCGGTCTCCTGGTTCTCTTCAGGGATTGAAGTCTTCAGGGCTTGAATGGCTCAATGGTCGGGAAGGTCAGGCCGGACTGCCGGGCGACGGGGGGATCTCTTCGAAGGTGCCGGTGGCGCGGTTCTTGCGGACCCGGTCCCAGGGGAAGCAGCGTCCGTTCATGGCGATGTAGACGCCTGGTGGCAGCGTCTGCACGAAGGCCAGGGCGCTTCCCAGGTTGAAGAGCCCGTCGGAACTGCCGAAGGCGTAGGGAACCATGGCGCCGGTCAGGACCACCGTCTTCTCGGTCATGGAAGGCCCCAGGTGGCGGGCGGTATCCTCCATGGTGTCCGTGCCATGGGTGATCAGGATGCGCTGTTCCCGGGCCCGCAGGCAGGCGTCGCGGATCAGGTCGCGGTCGCTCTCGGTCATCTCCAGGCTGTCGACCATCATCAGGGTGCGAGTCTGCAGTTCCAGGTGGCACCGTCCCAGGCGGAGCATCTCGGGCAGGTGGGTGTCGCGGAAGAAGAGGCGCCCCTGCAGTTCGTTGTATTCCTTGTCGAAGGTGCCGCCGGTGATGAAGATGCGGATGGGTTCCATGTCGTGGCTCTCCTGTGCCGGCCCTGCTTCGCAGTCCGAGCAGGGGCCCCTCCCGGCAGGACAATTCTTCGGGCTTCCCTGCTGTCGGCAGAACAATTCTTCGGGCTTCCCTGCCGTCGGCAGGGAAGCGGCACCGTGACCGTCGAAAGGGCGGTTCCAGACAGTCCTTTCGGGACCCTGCGGTGTCCCGAGGTAGCTTCAAGGAGGTTCCATGATCCGAAGGATGTCCCGGGGCGCCCGCGCGGTGCTCTCCGTCGTGGTCCTGATGGCCCTGGCCGTCACCCTGTATGGGGTGGCCCAGGCCGCCGAGGTCAACAACGTGCTGGTCAGCAAGGCCACCGGCTCCTGGGTGAAGGTTGCCGTCCATGCCAACGGGCCGCTCAACTACCGTGTGAAGGAGCTGCCCCCCGGTAAGTACGATTATCGGCAGGTGGTCCTGGACGTCTGGCCTGCCTACATCGCGGCCGGCAAGGAGCCCAAGAACGTCCTGCCCGTCAACGACGGCCTGGTGGCCCAGGTCCGCGTCTCCCAACTGAAGGGCGGCGTGGTCCGGATCGTTACCGACGTCGTCAACTGGCCGGAGTATCAGGTGGTGCGCGAGGGGAGTTCCACCGGGCTCCTCTTGTGGGTCAGCAAGCAGCGCCACTAGGGGCGCTGACTCGCAGTCAGGCTGCGGGTCTCCGGGCCCTCCGGTCCTTGCAGGGGGGCCCGCGTCATACCTGCCTCATGCCCGCGTCATGGTAGGGGCGCCCGTTTCCCGTGGGGCGCCAGGTCCGCCAGGGAGGACCCCCTTGTTGGAAATCCTTCATCAGGACGAAGGCCTCGTGGCCGTGGCCAAGCCCCCGGGCCTGCTGACCACGCCTTCCGCGATGGCTCCCGATCGGGTGACCTGCATGTCCCTTCTGCGCGACCAGTTGGGCCACCGGGTGTATCCGGTGCATCGCCTGGATCGGGCCACCTCGGGCGTCCTGGTCTTCGGGCGCAACCCGGCGGCGGCCGGCGAGTGGGCCGCGTTCTTCCGGGATCGGCGGGTCTGCAAGACCTACCTGGCCCTGGTTCGCGGTTGGGTGGAGCCGGAGGGCGAGATCGACTACCCCATCGAGGGAGCCCGGGACGGAGTCCGCGTGCCGGCCCTCACCCGTTACGCTCGCCTGGGCACGGTCGAGGTGGCGGTCCCTGTCGGGCGCTACCCGACCGCCCGCTACTCGCTGGTTCGCGCGTGCCCGGTCACCGGCAGGCGCCACCAGATCCGCCGTCACTTCAAGCACCTGCGTCACCCACTGGTGGTGGATCCGGAGTATGGGGACGTCCATCACAACCGCTTCTTCCGCGAACGCTACGGGCGAAGGCTCATGCTTCACGCCTGGACGCTGGAGTTCCCGGATCGGCAGGTCCGGATCCACGCCCCGATCCCCGAGGATATGGGCTCGATCCTCGAGGATCTGGGCTTCATGGTTCCCCTTCCGGGGGGATGACCGGCAGATCAGGCGGAGCGCAGACCCGCGACGAAGTCGGTGAAGCGGTCCATGCCCTTGTCGATCTGCTCCATGCTGGTGGCGAAGCTGAGGCGGACGTGGTTGGGGGCTCCGAAGTCCTCACCTGGGACGACGGCCACCCGGGCGTGCTCCAGGAGCGCTTCGGCGAAGGCCTGGGCGCTCTCCAGACGGCGACCGGCGGGGTCCACCCTGCCGAAGACGGCCCCGGAGATGTCCGGGAAGATGTAGAAGGCACCCGTCGGTCGGGGGCATTTCACACCCGGTATCGCGCTCATCCGCTGGTGGATGTGGCGGGCCCGGCGGGCGAACTCGGCCACCATGCGCTCGACCGGCTCCTGGGGGCCCTCCAGGGCGGCCACCACGGCGGGCATGGTGAAGCTGGTGATGTTCGAGGTCATCTGACCTTGAAGCTTGGTCATGGCGGCGATGATCTCCGGGGGCGCGACGGCGTAGCCGACTCTCCAGCCCGTCATGGCATAGGCCTTGCTGACCCCGTTGAGGACCACGGTCCGAGCGGCCACCTCGGGGCCCAGGGAGGCGAAGCAGGTGAAGGGGTCGGCGCCGTAGACCAGGCGCTCGTAGATCTCGTCCGAGAAGACCAGCAGGCGGGGATGCTCCAGGACCACCTCGGCCAGGGCCTGCAGTTCGGCCCGGGTGTACATCGTGCCCGTGGGGTTGGAAGGTGAGCACAGGACCATGACCCGGCTGCGCTCGTTCAGGGCTTCCCGGAGCTGCTGGGGGGTGATCTTGAAGTCCCGGTCCACCGAGCCGGGTATGACCCGCGTGGTGGCCCCGGCCAGGGCTGCCTGTTCGGGGTAGGAGACCCAGTAGGGCGAAGGCAGGACCAGTTCGTCGCCCGGATTCATCACCGCCATGAAGGCCAGGAACAGGGCGTGCTTGGCCCCGGTCGAGAGGATCACGTTCGAGGGGCCGACCTTCAGTCCGTGTCGTCTCCGCATGTCGTCGGCCACCGCCTGACGGGCCTCGGGGGTTCCGGCCGTGTTCTCATAGCGCGTCCGCCCGGCCTGCAGGGCGGACCAGGCGGCTTGGGAGATGTGCTCGGGGGTACCGAAGTCCGGTTCGCCGGCCCCGAAGCTGACCACGTCCACTCCCTGGGCGCGCAGGGTCCGGGCCCGGTCCGTGACGGCCAGGGTGGTCGAGGGCTTGAGCTTGTTGACGCGGTCGGAAAGCTGGATCATGGTGACCTCCCGGATATCGATGGCCCCGCCGGCTTCGCGGGAGTCCCTGGAAGTCCTGGCCGAAAATGTACAGCCCCCGGCCCTGGGAGAGCTGGCAGGGGCGGCCGCAAAGAGGGGGAAGGCGCCGCAGGAGGTGTTCGACATGATCCTGGAACTGAACGGGCAGGCGCCGCACCTGGCGGAAGGGGTGTACGTGGCCCCAACGGCCGTGCTGATCGGTCAGGTGGTGGCCGAGGAGGGGTCCTCGATCTGGTTCGGTGCCGTCCTGCGGGGCGACAACGCGCCGATCCGATTGGGCCGCCGCAGCAACATCCAGGACAACTGCGTGGTCCACGTCGACGAGGGGGTGCCCGTGACCCTGGGTGAAGACTGCGTCGTGGGACACGCCGCCGTCCTGCACGGGTGCACCCTGGGGAATCGGGTCCTGGTCGGGATCGGGGCGAAGGTCCTGGACCGAGCGGTCGTCCCCGACGATGTCGTCATCGGCGCCGGGGCCCTGGTCCCCGAGGGCGCCCGTCTGGAATCCGGATACGTGTACCTGGGCGTGCCCGCCCGCCGGGCGCGGCCGCTGAGGGATGACGAACGGCAGCGCATCGCCCAGGGTGCCGGTCACTATGTCCAGAAGGGCGCCCTCTACCGGCAGGCCCGCCAGGTCCAGGGCGCCTGAGAACAGGGCTCCCGAGGTCCCGGGGTCACGGTCAGGGGTGGGACTCCTCGGTCAGCTCCAGCAGGACTCCGTGGGCCGCCTTGGGGTGCACGAAGGCGATCCGGGTGTGGTGTGCGCCTCCTCGGGGGGCCGCATCGATCATCCGGACCTGCTTGTGCTGCATCGAGGTGATCTCGGCCGTCACGTCGTCGGTCTGCAGGGCCAGGTGGTGGATGCCTCCTCCTCTTTCGGCCACGAACCTGCTGATCGGCGAGTCCTGCGAGGTGGCCTCCAACAACTCGATTCGGGTCTGGCCGGCCAGGAAGAAGGCGACCTTGACCTTCTGTTCGGGGACCACCTCGGTCCCCTCCAGGGGCAGGCCCAGGACATCTCGATAGAACGGGATGGTCTCCTCCAGGCTGCGGACGGCGATGGCGATGTGGCTGACTCCCTTGATCATGGGCTCTCCTTCCCGCCGGCGGTCCAACTGACCGGGCGCCGGGCCCCGTTCGCGCCCTTTCGGGGAGGCTCCTACCTCTCCAGGGACCCGACGCCCCGGCGTCGAAGCCCGCCTTGCGGTTGCGCCTGGACCGAGGGGCCGGGTCGGCGGGGACCCCAAGCCTCTCCAGGCGAGCAGGGAGACACGTCGCGTGCCGGATTCGGATCCCACAGGCGGGGTGGTCAGGCTCAGGCCCTCGGGTGGCGGGTTCTTGCAGGCCCGCTTGCTGGCCGAGAACCTGCTGCGCAGGCACGACCTGGAACCTGCGCGCCATCTGCTCTTCGAGAAGCCGGACAGTTGCTCGTGGCTCTTCTGGACCGGCACCGTCCCAGGAAGCCCACGGCCCATGGACCGCACGCTGGTGGTCCTGAGCGTCTTCGTCTCGCAGGGCGCCGGCTACCTGCGCGTCAGTTCCCCGATCCTCCTGCTGCCCGAGGCCGGCGAGCCGGAGGGCCTCTACCGCCGTCTGCTGGACCTCAACTCCGAGATGGTCGACGCGGCCCTGGCCACGGTCGGCCTGGAGGTCCACGTCGTGGCCGTCCGGCCGGCGCGGAACCTGGACGCCGCCGAAGTCGAGGAGATCCTGCACCGGGTGGCGAGCTATTCCTACCTGTTCAAGGGGCAACTGGCCAGGGACTTCGGGGTTCACCCCTGGCAATTGGCGACCCCGGAGGAGGGGACCGACCATGCGGATGGAGGCACCGAAGACCTGGACTGACGGGCCGCCTCGGGTCCTGGTACTGGCTGGGGAGCGCTCGCTGGTCAGTTGGCTGGCCGCCACGGTCCTGGCCCCGTCGGGCCTGGCCTGGCGCGCAGCGGCGGCGATTCCCGCTCGTCCCGAGGCCGAGGTGGTGGTCCACGCCCTGGGGCCGCCGCTGGCCCGCGAGGCGGAGGCCCTGGCCCTGGCCCGCGGTTGGGGACTGCCCGTGCTGGTCCTCTTGGGGCGCGACGTCGAGGACCCGGCGGCCCTGGTCCGGGAGGGTGTGGTTCCGCTGCCCTGGCCTCATGCGCCGCTCCAGGTGCAGGACGCCCTGCTGCAGGCGCTGGGTCTGGCCCCGGGCCACCGCCGCCAGGCTCCTCCCGGGGCGCCCCATATCCACCGGGTGAAGGAACAAAGTCGGGGACTTGGGAATTAGACCGCTCGTGTTGAGAAAACTCCATCTCCTGGTTACGGTCCTGGTCGCTCTCCTGGTTGCGCCCGTCCTGGCCGATTCCAGCCTGATCCAGCCCGGTCGGGGGGTCGGCGCCATCCGTCTGGGGCAGACCCTGGACCAGGTCCGGGCAGTCCTGGGCCCCCCGGCTCGCGTGACGGCCTCGCCCAACGACCCCAACGCCCGCCTCCTGGACTATCCGTCCCGAGGCCTGGCGGTCTTCCTGGGATCCCAAGGAGGCGTGATCGGAGTGGTCGTCAGTGCCTCGTCGTGGCGCACCCCTGAGGGCCTGGCGGTCGGGGCTCCTCAGGCCCAGGTCGTTCGCCGATACGGACAGGGGCTGTGGCGGGGGCAGGGCAATCTGAACTATCCGGCCCGAGGCCTGGCGTTCAGCTTCCAGGGAGGTAGGGTCCACACCATCTACGTCTTCCAGAGGGAGGACGACCGGGCCCTGATGGGCGACCGCCTGATCGACCCCGGACGTCGCGTCGGGGGGATCCGGATCGGGGATTCCGTGGCCGTCGTCGAAGAGGCCTGGGGGCGGGCCGACCAGGTCCTGCCCGTGGGGCGGGGATCCAACCAGAAGCTGTACCGCTACAAGGAGGAGGCCTTGGGCCTGGTGGTTTGCGCCGGGCGCATCGAGGGAATGATCCTGGAAACCGGAGACTTCATCACCCGGGAAGGGGTCAAGGTCGGTTCCTCCCGTGCCGAGGTCCTTCGCGTTTTCGGGCGCAGCTTCCGCACGGAGCCCGAGCGGATCTGGTACGACGTCCGAGGCATCGGCTTCTGGTTCCAAGGGGACCGTGTCCGCCAGATTCAGGTC
>CAZQPM010000046.1:14930-17215 GCA_964595195.1 uncultured Burkholderiales bacterium
CCACAGTCCGATGTCCACTTCTGGCTGGAGGTTCAACCTTGGCGCACCGCGTGACCCTGATTCCCGGCGATGGGATCGGACCTGAGATCTGTCAGGCCACCCGGAGGGTTCTCGAGGCCACCGGAGTGGAGTTCGACTGGGACGAGCACGTGGCAGGCGAGCAGGCCCTGGCCCTCTACGGGACGCCTCTGCCCGACCAGGTCCTGGAATCGATCCGGCGTCACGGTCTGGCCCTGAAGGGTCCCCTGGGCACCCCGGTCGGCAGTGGTTTCCGCTCGGTGAACGTGGCCCTGCGCCAGGGCCTCGACCTCTTCGTCAACCTCAGGCCGGCTCGCACCCTCCCCGGTGTGCGGACCCCTTTCGAGAACGTCGACCTGGTCATCTTCCGCGAGAATACCGAGGACCTCTACGTCGGGATGGAGTTTGAATGGGGTTCCGAGCGCACGGTCCTCTTCCGGCGGTCGGTGGAGGACCTTGCAGGCTTCCGGATCCGACAGGATGCCGCCGTGTCGCTGCGGGTGATCTCCGAGGGGGCCAGTCGTCGCATCTTCCAGAAGGCCTTCGAGTACGCCCGTTCAACCGGGCGGAGGCTGGTCACGGCGGTTCACAAGGCCAACATCTGCAAGTATACTGACGGTCTGTTCCTGGACGTGGGGCGCCAGGTGGCTCGGGACTACCCCGACCTCGAGTTCAACGACCGGATCGTCGACAACATGTGCATGCAACTGGTCCAGAAGCCGGACCTGTACGATGTCCTGGTGCTGCCCAACCTCTTCGGTGACATCCTCTCGGATCTCTGCGCAGGTCTGGTCGGAGGCCTGGGCCTTGCGGCCAGCGCCAACCTCGGCGACGGGTGCGCCGTCTTCGAGCCGGTGCACGGCAGCGCTCCGAAGTATGCTGGTCAGAATCGGGCCAACCCCATGGCCATGATGTTCTCGGGCGTCCTGCTGCTGCAGCACATGGGCCAGACCCGGGCGGCCGTTCGCCTGGAGAAGGCCTTGCTGGGCGTCCTGCGCGAGGGGCGGAGGGTCACGGCCGACCTGAACCCCGTTTCCGGTACACCCGTCGGGACCCGTGAGGTGGCCGATGCGGTGATCGACGAACTGCACCGTCTTGCCTGAGACCAGGGCCCTGCGCCCGAGGGGATTCCAAGGGACGTCAGTCCTGTTCAACCTGGGGTCGAGAACCCCGCCGTAGGAGGCTTCATGAAATCGCCTGTTCGCGTGGCCGTCACCGGTGCTGCCGGCCAGATCGGATACAGTCTGCTCTTCCGCATCGCCAGTGGGGAGATGCTCGGTCCGGATCAGCCCGTGATACTCCAGTTGTTGGAGGTGGGCAAGGGTCTGAAGTCCCTCAAGGGCGTCGTCATGGAACTGGAGGACTGCACCTTCCCGCTCTTGTCCAGGATCGTCTGGAGCGATGACCCCGATGTCGGGTTCGGGGACGCCGACATCGCCATCCTGGTCGGGGCCATGCCGCGTCGGGCGGGTATGGAGAGGTCGGAGTTGCTGGGGGCCAACGGGGCCATCTTCAAGCCCCAGGGCCAGGCCCTGGCGGCCAGCGCCCGGCCGCACGTGAAGGTCCTGGTGGTCGGCAACCCCGCCAACACCAACGCCTACATCGCCCGGTGCAACGCCGTGGGGTTGGACCCCCGCCAGTTCACGGCCCTGACCCGCCTGGATCACAACCGGGCGATCTCGCAACTGGCGGCCCACCTGGGCAGGCCCGTCACGGCTGTGCGCAAGATGACCATCTGGGGCAACCATTCCTCGACCCAGTATCCCGATCTGTATCACTGCGAGGTCGGCGGGCGCAACGCGATGCAGTTGGTCGACGACCTGGATTGGTACGAGCGCGACTTCATCCCCACTGTGGCCCGGAGGGGGGCCGCGATCATCGATGTCCGCGGTCTGTCCTCGGCGGCCTCGGCGGCCAACGCCACCCTGGATCACCTGCGAAGTTGGATTCACGGGACTCCGGAGGGTGACTGGGTCTCGATGGCTGTCTGCAGTGATGGCAGCTACGGGATCCCCGAGGGCTTGATCTACAGCTTCCCCTGCACCTGTCGCGACGGCATGTGGAGCATCGTCCAAGGCCTGGAGATCGACCCGTTCTCGAGGGCTCGGATGGATTCTACCCTGCGGGAGCTGGAGGAGGAGCGGGATACCGTCCGGCAGATGGGGCTGGTTCCCGAGCCTTGAGGTCACCGGGTCGGCGCTCTCGGGCGCCGACCCGCCGGTCTTCTCAGGACCCCATGTTCATGATGACCTGGTACAGGGGCAGGA
>CAZQPM010000047.1:0-17210 GCA_964595195.1 uncultured Burkholderiales bacterium
CAGGCTCCTGGCCCGGGGGACACCAGGCGCGCAGGGGGCGGCGGATGGCTGAGGCCGTCCAGTACAGGTGGTTGCGCCCCCGCTGGGGATCCTCGGGCCAGAATTCGCCCAGGATCCGGTCCTCGGGAACCGGGAGCGAGTGGGCGGCCAGGTAGGCGAAGAGATACTTGACCCGGGCGGTCCGCCAGGCCTGTTCCTCGAGGGTCTGGTCGGCCAGGCTGACCTCCAGGGGGCCTAGCGAGTGGATTCGCAGCACCGGGCAACTGGGAGGGCCCCCCTGGCTGCGCAGGGCCGCTTCGGCACCCTGGCGCACCCGGGGATCGGGATCCGCCGACAGCCTGCCCAGCACCTCGGGACTCAGGACACCCGAGGCCAGGTGGAGCAGGCTCGAGGCGGTTCGCCTCCCGGTGTCGGAGAGCGTGCCCGATTCCAGGGCCCGCGCCAGTTCTCGGGGGGCCCCCCTCACCAGGCGCCCCAGACCCGTCTCGGGGTCCACCCCGGCCTCGAGCAGTGCCGGAAGGAGCCAGGGCAGGTCCTCGTGGCGCTCCGCTTCGTGCTCGGGTAACAGCAGGACCTGCAGCGACGTCTCCCACTCCTGCGTGCCGCTCCGGTCCAAGGCTGCCAGGGCCAGGCGGGCCCGGGAGGCCGCCGGTTCCAGGGTCAGACGAGCGGCGATCCGGCTGGCCTGCTGCAGGACGGCGCGGGCCTCAGGTTGGCCGGCCTGCAGCAGCAGGAGTCCCCCCCGCAGGGCCGCACGTCCGGTCTCGGCGGGCCCCACCTCGTGGGCCACCGCCAGGGCTGATTGGACCCTGTCGACGGCTTGTCGGACCAGGCCCTCCCTGCAGGCGGTCTCGGCCAGGCCCAGCCAGCCCATGATCCTCTCCCGGGGGGCTCCGGATTCGGTGGCGCGAGCATAGGCTCGGCGGGCGTTGGTGTGGTCCCCTGCCTGGCTCAGGCCCCTCCCCAGGCTGAGCAGGGCCCGACCTCGAGCAGGAGCCGTGGTCAGGGCCCGGCGGGCCCCGGGCAGGCCCTCCAGCAGCAGGGGGTCGAATCTTCCCGGCCAGCGGGCCGCGGGGTCGGGGTCCTCGCAGGCGGCGGCCACGGCCAGGTCGGCGACGCGGGCCGCCAGGCCCGGCCCCTCGGAGACGGCCTCTGCCGCGGCGCTGGGGGCGCGCTTCCCCAGATCCGGCAGGACGCCCCCGAAGCAGCGCACGGCGGCCAGCAGGACGGCGCCCGCCTCCACCTCCTCGGTCTCGGGGGACTCCAGGCCGGCGCCAGCGGCCAGGCAGCCGGCCAGCCCACAGGCCTGCTCCAGGGCTTCGGAGGCACCCGGAGGCAGGCTGCGGCCCTCCAGGGCGCGCGCCAGGGCCACCAGGGCCCAGCGCGTCAGTTCCTGCAGTCTCCGTTCGCGGGCCTCGCGCAGGCGCCGGTGGCGGGTTTCGGCCAGCAGTCGCCCCACCCGATCCAGGAAGGCCGTCAGGTCGAACGGCTTGCGCAGGTAGTCCGAGACCCCCAGGCGCAGGGCCCTGACCGAGTCGGCCTCGCTGGCGTAGCCCGTCACCACCAGGGTGGCTGCGCCGTTGAGGTGGTCGCGCATGCGGGCCAGGGCATCCAGGCCATCCAGACCCTCCATGCGGACATCCAGGACCACCAGGTCCAGGACCTCCCGACCGGCCACCTCCACAGCCTCCTCTCCCCGCCCGACCGCGACCACCCGGTGTCCCTCATCCTCCAGGACGCCGGTCAGCAACTCCCGCATGGAGGCGTCGTCTTCCAGGACGAGGATGCAAGAGCACGGGACCATGGGTGGACTATTCTGCGATCTGTGTTGTTGTCTCCTGCTTTCAGGTATGTTTTGTTACGCTGTCTTGGTGCGGCCCGGCCGGTTGGCACCGTCGGAGCACGTCGCGTCGCCGCCGTGCCTCGCCGCGCGTCCACGCACCCGCGGCCCCCAGAAGAAGGGGAGCCGCCCTGAGGCTCGGCACGCGGACCGGGCTTCGGGCGGCTCCCCGGGCGCGCGGCTTCGAGAAGCCCACGGCCGCCTCAGGAGGTCCGGAAGTTCACTCCCTGGTCGGAGGATCAGGCGGCTCCGGTCTTCTCCTCGGCTCCCTGGAAGGACTGGAGGGCCAGGTAGCTGGGACCGAACCTCTTGATGTTGTCGAGTTGCTTGTCGAAGGCGTCGTAGTGGGCCTCCTCGTCGGCCACCAGGGCCTCGAAGAGCTGCTTGGAGACGGCGTCCAGGTTGGCGCTGCACTCCAGGGCCGCCTGGTTGTAGTCGCGGGCCGAGGCGGCTTCCATCTCGGCGGCCTTGTTCAGGATCTCGGCCGGGTCGGTGATGGTCAGGACAGGCCCGGGCACCAGCATCCTCACGTCGCCCTTGAGGAAGAGGATGCGATCGGCCAGCCGCTCGACATGGACCATCTCCATGATGGCGGTTCGCTTCAGCAGGGCGGCCAGCGGCGCGAATCCCTGATCGTCCAGGTGGAAGTGCCAGTACATGTACTGGTGCACGGCCTGCAGTTCGTCGCCCACGGCCCGGTTCAATACCTCGATGCTCTTGTTGGCGTCCATGAGGTCTCCTCCTTCAGATGCCACCCCCCGGGATGGGCGGGCCGCTTCGCCCCTCCCGGGCTCTCCTCCTCGGCCTCGAGGTCTCCAGCCCGGCCGGGTTCCGCTCCATTCTTCGTGGCGGCACGGTCCCTTGGGGAAGCTTGTTCACAATCTTGTAGCCTGGCGGCAACATCTCGTCCCGGATCCTCCCAGAGGCGTTCCAGGTCGACTCGGCATGCTGTTCCTGGAGGTGGAACCATGACCGATCTGGATCTGATCCCCGTCCTGTGCCAGAGCGCCCTCCAGGAGCGCCTGACTCCCAAGCGCATGCGACTCCGCCTGCCCGGCGCCCAGCAGGCCCTGGCTCAGCGTCGCCTGGGCCTGGAAACCCTGCATCGCAGGTGGTCGCGGCAGAGTCGGACGCGCGCTGAGGTCCAGGCCCTGCGCCAGGCCGTCCTGGAGGGCGGGCGCGAGTTGGAGGGCCTGGAGAGGTGCCTGCGTCACCTCAGGACCTGGTCGCTGGGCGGGGGGGCCGATTGTCTGCGCAGCGCCCTGGCCGCCTACGAGAGTTCCCAGGGCTACTGGCGGCGTCATGTGCGTTGGGTCCTGGCTCTGGCCCCGGAGATGTCGTGTCGGGAATGAACCGTGTCGTCAAGAAGGATGAGCTATATATGTGGCCGAAGTATCGGGCATGTAGGGGGTATTGGCGATGATTATGGGGGAGTTCCTGGCCCGCGAACGGGGCCGCTGCGGGGGCGGCGCCCTGGTGCTGGCCCTGCTGACCACGACCGTCCTGCTGCTGCTGGGGGTCAGCTTCCTGAGCTTCTTGGAGAGCGACCAGCGCTTCGCCGGTCTCCAGGAACGCTCCGACCAGGCCTGGTACCTGGCCCTGGCGGGCCTGGAATACCAGCGGGCCAGCGGGAGCCCGGCGGGTTCCCTGATCCGATGCTACGTCCCCAAGACCTGTCAGACCCACTTCTTCGAGGTGCGGGTCGAACCTGACGGAACCGTGGTGTCGCGAGGCGTGGTGCAGGGGACCCTGGCGTCCTCGGTGGCCGCCGGCACGGTGATCGAGAAGACCCTGCGGGCCCCGTCGGGCGCCGGGGAGGAGGCCTGCGATGCCGCGCTGTGAGGAGCGCCGCGGGACGACCCTCTTCGAGGTCCTGGTGACCATGGCCGTCCTCGGCGTGGTCCTGGTGGCCGTCGGCGAATTGTCGGTGTCGGGCCAGAGGGCCCATCTTCATGCCACGGGGCGGGCCCGGGCCTTTCGGGCCGCAGCCCAGGCGGCGGCCCGCATGGGGTCGGAACTGCGCCTCTGTCGCAGACTCTACGCACCCCAGGAGCCTTCCGCTGGATGGCCCTACGGCCAGGCCCTGCGGGCGGGCCCGCAGGGGGCCCTGTGCGTGGTCTTCCGCAGGGCGGTCCCAGGCCCCCCACCAGACCGCGTCGTCGGCTTCCGCTTCGACTCCGGTCGGCGCACGCTGGAACGCCTGGTCTATGTCCCGGAGTTCGACCCCTCCCGGGTTGCGACCCAGGTCCTCCAGGAGCCGCCCCGGACCCTGGCCGCCGACCTGGAGGATTTCAGCTTCCGGATTCTCCGGCCCGAACTGTGCCACGGGGCGGCCTTCGTCGGTCTGGACCTGGTTCCGGCGGGAAGCCCGCAGCCACCCCTGCGGGTCGAGACCCGGGTGGGTCAACTGTGACGCGCCCGCGGCCCGCCGGCCTGTCGCTCCTGGAACTGCTGCTGGCCGTCCTGCTGGTCTTCCTGGCCAGTCTCTACCTGCTGAGCCTTTTCAGTTCGGGTGCCGCCCTGGCGTTGCGGACGCGGGACTATACGGTCGCCACCCTCCTGGCCCGGAATCGCCTGGAGTTGCTGTCGGCTTCCCCCATGGAGGCCGTGATCGAGGGCTGCGGTGGCTTCCCGGACCCCCACGATGGCTACCGTTGGGACGTCCGTGTCGAGGACTACGAGGGGGACCTGAAGATGCTGGAACTGGTCGTCACCTCGCCCCGAGGGGTTCGCAGCGCGCTGCGGACCCTGCGCCGTCAGGTCGACTTCTTCGGTGTGGCCTGCGACCCCGCGGCCCAACGCGTGGTCTTCGCGGCTCCCGGTCAGGCCGCGGTGCAGATCCTCGAGGAGGAGGGGGAGGTCTCCCGTGGGCCCGCCCTGCCCGCGCGAGCCCTTCCCTCCCGGGCCGGAGGCGTCGCGGGGTGCCCGGGTCTGGGTTTTCTGTGGGTGGTCGACCAGGCGAATCTGAACGTGGAGTACTTCCGCGAGACGCAGGCGGGTCTGTTTGACGCTGGCGAGTCCCGCGCGCCCGCTCCGGGCCCGTCCGTGGCCTCGCCCCGCTTCGCCGGCGCGGCCACGGACGCCTCCGCGAACCGTCTGTTCCTGGCCGATCGAGCCAATCGAGGAGTGTGGATCCTCCGGGACACCGGGGCCTTCGGTCAGGAACCCTGGGGGAATGGCCTGCCGCTGTCTCCCCAGGAGCCCTCGCTGGGGGTTCCCTCCGGGGTGGCGGTCGACGCTTCGGGCTCGGTTCTCTGGGTGGCCGACACCGAGAACATGTGTCTGCGCAAACTCTTGATGCACGGGCTGTCGGCTCCCAGCCAGGACTTTGAGGAGGAGCCCGGGGTCGGGTGGTGGAGCCGGCGCAGATACCGTCCGGACGCGGGGCTGGCGACGCCTCAGGGGCTGGCCGTCAATCCCTGGAGCTCCGCGGTCCTGTGCGTCACCGAGAGCGATCTGTGGGTCTTGGACTTCGTCCCCGGACCGTCCGGGATCTTCCAGGAGTCCTGGAAGCGCACCCCCCTGCCGGAGGATCTGGTCCGGGCGCGGCCCTCAGGGATCTGCCTGGACCCCTTCCGCAGCGTGGTCTACCTCAACACGCGCAGCGGGCAACTCTGGAAGCACACCCTTTCTCCTCCGGGGTCCTTCAACCGGCTCCACGACGGCAGGTCGTCGTGAATCGGGACCGCCATCCCAGTCTGCGCCAGCGCGCGGTTTCCAGCCGGCAACTGGCCGTCATGCTGGCATCCGGCGTGCCCCTGGAGCGCGCCGTCGAGGTCCTGGGGCAGCAACAGGACAACGCGCGTCTGGCGCGGGCCTGGCAGGACGTGCGCGCGGGGCTTCTCCGGGGCCAATCCCTGTCCCGCGGGCTGGCTCGCAATGGCCGGGTCTTCGGCATGCTGGACGTGGGCCTGGCCCAGGCCGGCGAGGCCTCGGGAGTCCTGGTCACGGCCCTGGAACACCTGGCCGGGCAGCAGGAGCGGGAGGTCCGTCTGCGCTCGCGGGTCGGGGCCTCGCTGGTCTATCCCGCCCTGGTCGGCGGCACCTGCCTCCTGGTCGCCTGGGTGGTGGTCTGGCATGTCCTGCCGACCTTCCTGAACGGGCTCCTGCTGGGCATGGAGGATCTCCCCTGGTTCACCCGGATCCTGGTCTGGACCACCCGGGCAGCCCGGAACCCCGTCCTGGTGGGTCTGGCCCTGGGCGCGGTGGCCGTGGGGGTGCCCCTGCTGCAAGGCCATCTGGCCACGCCGCAGGGCCGCTACCAGTTCCAGAAGGCCCTGTTGTCCGTCCCCCTGGTCGGGCCGGTCTATCGTCGGGTCCTGCTGGCTCGGTTCTGCCAGGTCATGGCCACGCTGCTGCGCAGTTCCATGCCGGTCCCAGGGGCTCTGGAGGTGGCGGGCTCGGCGACGTCCCATCGCCCCCTGGGGGAGGCCCTGGAGGGCATCGCCCAGGACCTGGAGGAGGGGTGTACGCTCTCCGAGGCCTTCGGCTACTGCGATTTCTTCCCGGCCATGGTCACCCGGATGGTGGCCGTGGGCGAGGAGTCTGGAGACCTGGCCGGCGCGCTGCAGCGGTTGGCCGACTTCTACGAGCAGGACCTGGAGGTCTGCCTCGACACCCTGACGGCGGCCCTGGAACCGGCCCTGGTGGGCCTGATGGGGGCCTTCGTCGGCGGGGTCCTGGTGGCCCTCTTCATACCCCTGTATCGGGTCCTGTCCACGCTCTGAAGGGAGCTCCCGGTGCCACATTCCATCCTGATCCTGCAGGACGACACCCCCATCCGTGCCCTGCTGCGGGCGGCCCTGGAAGAGCAGCACGACGTGGTCAGCGTGGCGGCCACCGTCGGGGAGGCCCTGCGTCTGGTGCGCAGGAGGAACTTCGAACTGCTCCTGGCAGAGGTCCGCCGGCCCGCCCTGGAGGGGCTGTCCGGCCTGGGGCTCCTGCAGAGGGCGCATCCCTCGCTGAAGTTGGTGGTGATCACCAGTTGCGCAGGTCCGTCCGATCCCTTCCGGTCCCTGCAACTCCGGGTCCACGGCCGTCTGGACAAGCCCTTCGATCTGGCCACCTTCCACCGCGTCGTGGAGCGGGCACTGGGCAGCCGCCGGCCCCTGGGCGAGCACGGTCGCCTGCTGCGGCGACTGGTCGAGGGGTCGTGGAGTCTGGCCCGCCGGGCCGGGGCCAGCCTGGATCAGGCGCAGCGCCGGGCCCTGGAGCCGGATCGGGACCGCCTCTACCGGCAGTACCTCCGGGGAATCTGTTCCGGCGAACTGCAGGCCGGGGTCGCCCTGAGACTCTGGGACCAGTTGGAGGCCTTGGAGCAGGCCCGCCAGCATGCCGGTTCGCCAGGCACGGTCGACTGGGGAAAGCTGCGCGATGGCTACCGCTACGTGGCCGATCTGACCGTGGCCTTGGGACGCGCGGGACGCTATGAACCCGTGGGAGAGCGCAGTCCCGAACAGGTTCCCCGCGAGGTCTTCGCGGGGCTGTATGGGCGATTGAAGCGTGGTGAGGTCTCGATTGATCAGCTCAAGCGTGCGACGCTCCTGAGGACGGCGGACCTCGAAACCCCGGGACGCCCCCCCGAGGTTCGGCAACTGCAGCGCTCGCTGTGGGGTGACGGGAAGGAGGCCGGACGTCCCGGAGGCGGCAGGGAGTCGCGCACGGGTGGGTGAAGGCCCGCTCATGATTGACAGGACAGCCCTGCGCGACTGGGTGTACGAGAACTATCAGGCCTCCTTCGTCCTGGGTACGGGCCTGCTCGCCCTGGGAGCCTGGTTGGCAGACCCCCGACATCGGGCCCGTCGAGCCCTGGGCGGTTGGGCTGCAGCCCTGGCCCTGGGGGCCGCCCTGGAACCCTGTGTCAACGTGCGCAGCCAGGCCTGCGGGCCGGTCCTGGCCCAGGGCCGGACCGCTCAGCGGGTGCTGGCCCTGACCTTCGACGACGGCCCGTCGGTCCCCGAGACCGCTGGAATCCTGGACGTCCTGCGCGAGGAAGGTGTTCCTGCAACCTTCTTCTGCGTGGGCAGGCAGGTGCGCCGGCATCCCGAACTGGTGCAGCGCATGGCCGTCGAGGGGCACCTGGTGGGCACCCATACCGAGAACCATGTGAACCTGTTGACCTGCGGGCCCGAGCGTTCACGGCGCGAGATCGAGGGCGGCATCCGGACCCTGACCGGCGTCCTGGGGACACCGCCGGAGTGGTTCCGCCCCCCCTACGGGATGCGCTATCCCTGGACGCTGGCTCAGGCTCGAAGCCTGGGCCTGGCCACGGCCCTGTGGTCGAACTGCCCCCGCGACTGGCAGAGCCCCGGGGCCGAGGTCCTGGCCTGCCGGGTGGTCGAGCGCCTGTGCCCCGGGGATGTCGTGCTCCTGCATGACGGGGGTGGCGACCGCAGCCAGACCGTCCAGGCCTTGCGCCTGTTGATTCCGCGAGTCCGCGAGCGGGGCTATCGTTTCGTGCGTCTGGACGCCCTCTGAGGAGACCCGGCGGACCGTCCTTCCTTCCGGGCAGAACGCCCTTTCGGCAGGAGCCGGCCGCGCGGGCCCGGAAGCGCCGGCCGGCGGTTGGCCATCGCCTCGGAGGAGCCAGATGCCCAGGGTCCAGTTGCTGGAGAAGAGCGTGGCCGAGCGGATCGCCGCAGGCGAGGTGGTCGAACGGCCGGTCTCGATCGTCAAGGAGTTGGTGGAGAACTCGCTGGACGCGGCGGCCTCCCGCGTGACCGTCGAGTTGCAGGCCGGGGGGATGACCCTGGTCCGGGTCACCGATGACGGCCACGGCATGTCCGAAGAGGATGCGCGCCTGGCCGTACAGCGCTTCGCCACCTCGAAGATCCGCCAGTGGGAGGACCTGGACGAACTGATGACGCTGGGCTTCCGAGGCGAGGCCCTGCCCAGCATCGCGGCCGTGGCCCGGGTCGAGATCCAGACCTGCGAGCCGGGAGCCGAACAGGGCACCGAGTTGCGCCTGGAAGGTTCGGAAATCCTTCGCGTCGCCCCCGCCCCGGCCGTCCCGGGCACCCGCATCACCGTGCGCGACCTGTTCTTCAACACTCCCGCGCGGCGCAAGTTCCTGCGCAGCCCGGCGGCCGAGACCTCACAGGTGGTGGACCTCCTGGGGCGTCTGGCGGCGGCCTGGCCCGAGGTGCACTTCCGCCTGGTGTCCAACAGCAAGGAACTGTTGAGCTTTCCGGCGGGTCTGTCGGCACCTGAGCGCCTCTCGCGCATGTGGAAGGTGCCCGTCGACCGCCTGTTGTCGATCCAGGGTCAGGGCCAGGGTCTGCTGGTCGACGGTCTGGTGGCCCTGCCGCCCGAGAGCCGCACGACTCGGGCCTGCCAGATCTTCCTGATGAACGGCAGGGTGATCCGCTCGACGTCCCTGTCCCAGGCTCTGCACGAGGGCTTCTCGCCCTGGCTGGAGCGGGGGCGCTTTCCCGTCGGCCTGGTGCGCCTGACGGTGGATCCCTCCCTGGTCGATGTCAACGTGCATCCGACCAAACTGGAGGTCCGCTTCGCCCAGCCCCGCCCGGTCTTCAGCGCCCTGTATCGGGCCGTATCCGAGGCCCTGGGCGGCCGGGGCGCCTCGCCCGTCCCTCCGCATGACCTCCCGCGGGCCGGGGAAGAGGCGGGCGGCCGTCGGCAGGAGGCGGGGCACGTTCTTGGATGCGCGCAGGGTGCGGGGGCGGCGCCCCTGACTTCGGGCCCGGGGTGGCGGTCGGTGCCGCGGGCGGGTCCGGTGCCCGCGGCGCGCCCGCAGTCTCCGTCTGCGCAGGCGGTCCTGGAGTTCCTGAGCCCGCTCGGTCAGGATCGGGTCGGCGAACCGCGGCCTTCCCGCTTCGTGCCGCTGACCCAACTCCACGAGACCTGGGTGGTGGGCCTGATCGACGGCGATCTGTGCATCATCGACCAGCACGCTGCCCACGAGCGCGTCAACTACGAACGCCTGGATGGATCCGTCCCCCTGGAGGAACGCTCGCAGGGCCTGCCGGTTCCAGAGGTCCTGGAACTGGCGCCCGCCCTGGCCGGGTTCCTGGCCGGTAACCTGGAGCTCTTCCGGAGCCTGGGCTTCGTGGTCGAGCCCTTCGGCGGAGACGCCTTCCAGTTGCGCGCCGTGCCCGCAGGCCTGTCTGCCCGTCGGGTGGCCGACGCCTTCAGGGACCTGGTGGAGGCGGCCGCCGCGAGTGCCGTGCAGGAGGGCTTCCCCGAACGACTGCGGGCCATGGTCAGTTGCCGAGCGGCGGTGAAGGCCGGGGACCCCTTGACCCGAGCCGAGATGACCCACCTGGTGGAGGACACGCTGGCGGTCGAGCCTTCCTCCTACCTTCCTCACGGCCGGCCGACCCGGATCCTCCTCGACCGTGGCGCCCTGGAGCGCCTCTTCCACCGATGATGGGGCCCGTCGTGGCCCTGATGGGCCCCACGGCATCGGGGAAGTCCTCGCTGGCCCTGGCCCTGGCCGAGCGCCTGGGAGGCGAGATCGTCAGCGCGGACTCGGCCCAGGTCTACCGGGGCCTGGACCTGGGTACGGCCAAGCCGACGCCCGCCGAGCGCGCTCGGGTCGTCCACCACCTGGTGGACCTGCGGAACCTGGACGAAGAGTTCAGCCTGGCCGATTTCCAGACCCTGGCGGGCGGGGTGCTGCAAGAGGTCTGGGGGCGTGGGCGTCTCCCCCTGCTGGTCGGAGGGACGGGGTTGTACGTCCGGGGCCTGTTGGAGGGCTACACCCTGGTAGAGGTGCCCCCCGATCCCGAGCTCCGCCGGACCTTGGAGGCCCGCGACTCGCAGTCCCTGCTGGATGAGTTGGGGGGTCGGGATCCCGAGACGGCCGGGCGCCTGGACCCCCGGAATCGGCGGCGTCTGGTGCGGGCCCTGGAGGTCTGCCTGCAGACGGGGCGGCCCTTTTCGGAACTCAGTCGGCGCGTGCCTCCCGGGTACCCCCGCCTGAAGCTGGGGTTGAGGATGCCGCGCCCGTTGCTGCACGAACGGATCGGCAGGCGCCTGGAAGCGATGGTGCGCGCCGGCTGGGTAGAGGAGGTCCGCGCCCTGGCCGAGAAAGGGTGGGGCCCGCGTCTGCGCCGCTTGAGGATCCTGGGCTACCCCGAACTCCTGGACGTCGTCGAGGGGGCCCGGCCCCTGGACTCGGCCCTGGAAGAGATCCTCCGGGCCACCCGCCGCTACGCCCGGCGGCAGGAAACCTGGCTGCGAGCCGAACCCGGCCTGGAGTGGATCGAGGCCCCGGGGGCCACGCTGGACGTGGCCGAGAGCCGCATCCGGCGCTTCCTGGACCAGGCTCTTCCCGGAGGTCGGCCGGGTTGCGCCAGTAATCGGAGAGAAGGAACCACGACGTGCAGTTGAATCTTCAGGATGCCTTCCTTGGAGCCCTCAAGAAGGAGGGGCAGATCGCCCTGGTCTACCTCGCCAAGGGCGTGCAACTCAAGGGCTATGTGCGGGGCTTTGACAACTTCACGGTCTTCCTGGAAGACGCCGAGGGGCGCATGAACATGGTCTACAAGCATTCCATCACGACCGTCACGCCGAGTCGCCCCTTGAGCCTCTCCTTCCTGGGGGAGGCCTTCAGCGCCGCGGTCCCCGGCAAGGCCGTTCCGGAGAGGCCATGAGCGGCGGACCCGACAAGGCAGTTCTTCGCTTCTGGAAGTGGGAGGGCCTGGGCAACGACTTCGTCCTGGTGGTGACCCCGCAGGGCCCGCCCGAAGGGGCCTCGATCCTGGCTCGCCAGGTCTGCTCTCGTCACTACGGGGTCGGAGCGGACGGCCTGATCTTCCTGACACCGCAGGCCGGGGGGCCGGCCATGGAGATCTACAATGCGGACGGCTCGCTGGCCAGCATGTGCGGCAACGGCCTGCGCTGCCTGGCCGCCCTGGCCCGCCGCCAGGAGTTGTGCGCCGAGGAGGCCTTCACCGTCTCCACCCGCAGTGGTCCGCGCCCGGTTCGCGTCCTGGCCGGTCCCGACCCCTGGGTCGTCCAGGTCGACATGGGCCTTCCGCAACCGCTGGAGGGCCCCGAGTTCCTCATGCTGGGCGAGACGGTCCGGCCGTGTGCCACGCTGTCGATGGGCAATCCGCACCGGGTGGTCTTCGTCGAAGACCTCCAGGCCCTCGACGTGGAGCGGCATGGAGCGGTCCTGGAGCGGCGCCACCCCGAGGGGCTCAACGTCGAGTTCGTCCAGGTCCTGGCCCCCGACCACCTGGCCGTGAAGGTCTGGGAACGTGGCGTCGGGCCGACCCTGGCCTGTGGGACTGGCGCTTGTGCGGCCCTGGTCGCGGCCTCCCAGGCCGGCCTGGCCGGGCGCAGCGCGCGGGTTGATCTGCCTGGCGGAACCCTGGACGTCACCTGGGAACCCGAGGGGCCGGTCCGTCTGATCGGTCCGGCCCGGCACCTCTTCGAAGGCGAATGGAATCCAGACGGCGGTGGCCCCTCCTTCGAGGCGGCACCGTCCCAAGCGAAAGGAGCCTCATCTTGACCCTGACCGCCACCCGACGCGCCCGCACCCTGGAGCGCCTGGCCCCCCTGGGCGTGGACGCTCTCCTGGTCACCGCCCCCGAGAACCGGCGCTACCTGACCGGCTTCACCGGATCGAATGGCTGGGTCTTCCTGTCGGCTGACCGGGTTGCCCTGGTGACCGATGGACGCTACTGGGCCCAGGTCCAGACCCAGTGCCCCGACGTGGAGCTGATCCGCTTCCGTTCCAACCAGGACGCGCGCCTGTCGCGGCGTCTGGCCGCCTGGCTGGGCGAGGTCGGCTGGCATGGGCGCCTGGGCTTCGAGGGCGAGGACCTGACCGTGGCCACCTTCCGTCAGGCCCAGGAGGACCTGGAGGGCCAGGGCCGACCGGCCGTGGCGATGGAACCGGTTTCGGGCGTGGTCGAGGAGATCCGTCAGGTGAAGTCCGGTGACGAAGTCGAGGCCATCCGCCGCGCCGCCCGCGTCGCCGACGAAGCCTTCCGGGCGGCCCTGCCCTCCTTCCAGGTGGGTGTGACCGAAGCCGACTTCTGCGCCGAGCTGGAATACCGGTTGCAGAAGTGCGGGGCCCGCAAACCTTCCTTCGACACGATCGTGGCGTCCGGGCCGAACGGGGCCTACCCCCACGCCGGAGTGACCGATCGGGCCATCCGGGCCGGGGAACTGGTCACTGTCGACTTCGGCGCCCTGGTGGACGGCTACTGCTCGGACATCACCCGGACCATCTGGTTGGGGGAACCCGACGAGCGTTCCCGGGAACTGCTGGAAATCGTACGGCGGGCCCACCGGGCGGGGATGGACACCGTGCGCCCGGGGCTGCGCGGCTGCGAGGTCGACCAGGTGGCGCGGGACCTCATCGCCCGAGCCGGCTACGGCGAGGCCTTCAGTCACAGTCTGGGGCACGGGGTGGGCCTGGCGGTCCACGAGGGGCCCGGCCTGCGGGCCGAGTCCAAGACGCTCCTGGAGTCGGGGATGACCGTGACCATCGAACCGGGCATCTACGTGCCCGGGGTGGGGGGATGCCGGGTGGAGGACCTGGTGGTGCTGACCGAGACCGGGGCCGAGTCCCTCAGTCGGGCCCCCTACCAGGAGCCGGGGCACCAGCACCCCCTGGAGGCCTGGGCCTGAGCCTCGGTCCGCGCGTTCCCGGTTGCACCCCGACGCTCCTGGCCTGCCAGGAGCGTCTTTCCTCTGGTATTCTCCTGGCCTGCCAGGAACGCCGTCCTCCAGGCCTCTTCAGTCGGCCGCCATGTCGCCCACGACCCCGTGCAGTTCCAGCCACCACTGCTGTTTGGGCCGGCGGTTCTGGGCGTCGACCATCCGGGTGTAGTCGTGGAAGTCCCAGACCTTCAGCCCCTGGGGCAGGAGGCCCAGGAACCCGCACAGGTCCGAGCCCTGCTCCAGGGCCTGTTCCAGGTGGTCGACGGCCGCCCGGGCGAAGCGGGCCGCCAGGGTGCGGTCGAAGGGGGTAGGGTCCCCGCCCTGCTGCAGGTGGCCCAGGATGGCCTGGCGGACGTCGAAGTGGCTGGACCCCTCCTCCTCGAAGAGAGCCCTGAGGACTCCCGTGTTGTACAGGGGATGGGCCTTCTCGTTGACGATGACCAGCGAGACCGTCCGGCCCTTTTCGAAGGAGGTCTTCAGCTCCCCCAGGTCCTCCAGGAGCCGTTGGGCGGTCAGGGGGTCTTCATGTAGATACACCTTTTCGGCGCCCGTCGCCAAACCGCTCATGAAGGCCAGATATCCGCACCGGTCGCCCATGACCTCCACCAGGAAGCACCTGCGGTTGGCCACCGCGGAGCGCTTGATGCGGTCGGCAGCCTCGACGATGCTGTTCAGGGCGGTGTCGGCCCCGATGCTGAACTCCGAGCCCGGCAGGTTGTTGTCGATGCTGGCAGGCAGACACAACATGGGGATGCGGAAGGCCGGGTAGTCGGTGCGCTCACGGTACAGGCGGTGAACGGCCTCGTAGCCCGACCAGCCTCCGATCATCAGCAGGGCTTCGACGCCATGGTCCTCCAGGACCCGGGCCGCGGCGTACAGTTCGGGACCGGTGGGGACTCCCTGGCTGGTGCCCAGTTCGGCGCCACCCTTGCCTGCCCATCCCGACAGCCCCATCCAGTCCAGTTCCTCGACGTCGCCCCGGATCAGGCCCGCGAAGCCTCCGCGGATGCCCAGGACCTGGTGGCCGTGGGCCAGGGCCCAGCGGGCGGAGGTCCGCACCGCCATGTTCATTCCCGGCGCTGGGGCCCCGGAGTGCACCAGCGCCAGCCGCCGCGGTCGGCTCTGGCCCACCTGGGGCGGGGCTCCGTTGACCTTGTGGAAGAGTTCGTAGCTGGCGGCCAGGCCCTGCCCTCGCAGCGACAGCGCCTCCAAGGCAACCTCGGAGGCGCAGGCTTCCTGCGCCTGGCGGGTCAGTTCGACCGCCTCCATCAGCGGCAGGGTGGTCGGTCGGTTCCCGCGCATCCCCACCAGGATCGAGGCCTCCAGGCCTTCCCGGAGCGCCTCGAGGGCCGCCCTCTGGCCCAGCATGGTGCTGAGGTTGCGGTCGTAGGCCGAAGGCGAGCCGCCGCGCTGGACGTGTCCCAGGATGGTCACGCGGGCGTCCTCACCCAGGCGCTCCTCCAGGACCTGCTGGACATAGTGGCTGGTGATCGGTCGGCCCTGGCGGTCGCGGGCCCCCTCCGCGACCAGCACGATGCTGGCGCGTTTGCCTCCCGAGCGGCCTTTGGAGAGGGCTTGCCCCATCTGCTCCTCCCACCCTTCCGGGGGGGGATCCTCGGGGATCAGCATCCACTCGGCCCCGGTGGCCAGCCCGGCCATCACGGCCAGGTAGCCGCAGTGGCGGCCCATGACCTCGACGACGAAGGTCCTCTGGTGGCTGGCCGCCGTGCTGTAGATGGCATCGACGGCCGAAACGATGCGGTGGAGGGCCGTGTCGGCCCCGATCGTGATGTCGCTGCCGCACAGGTCGTTGTCGATGGTTCCGGGCAGGCCGATCACGTTGAGCGTCGGGTGCAGGTCCAGGGTCTCGGGAGGGAGGAGGCCCTGATCGATCAGGGCCCTGAGGTGGTCCTGCCACTCCTGGCGCAGGGTGTCGGCCCCGGTCAGGCTGCCGTCGCCGCCGATCACCACGAGGCGGTCGATGCCCCGCTCGACCAGGGTGCGAACGGCCCTCTGCCGGCCCGCCACATCCAGCATCTCCCGGCAGCGGGCAGTGCCCAGCACGGTCCCCCCACGGGACATGATGCCGCTGACCGCGGACGAATCCAGGGGGCGGAGTCCCTTGTCCGGCTGCATCAGGCCCCGGTAGCCGTCGAAGATGCCGTAGATCTCGGCGCCTCCGTGCAGCGCCGTGCGCACCACGGCGCGGACGGCCGCATTCATCCCGGGGGCGTCGCCCCCGCTGGTCATCAATCCGATCCGGCAGGTCATGAGTCTTCTCCTGGGAATCTCTGGAGAGGGCGTTTCTGCCTCGCCGGGTCAGTTCCTGGCGGGCTCTGGGCGCACAGTGTTGTAGGTGCAACTTCTTGTCGGGCGTTCCGGTTGCGTTCTCGGCGGGTCCCGATACGAGGCTGAGCGATCCCGGGGAACAGAGGAAATGTGGATTTATATAAGGTTGTATGTGCAGCATTGTTGGCGATTCTTGACAGCCTGTGCTAGACTTCCCGCATACGAGCCGAAGGGGTGACGGAAATGACGGAGACTTTGGGCAATCCTCCTGCGATGACCGAGTACGACGAGTATCTGTGGGCAGCGGCTTCACACCACAAGGCCTATCTGCGGATGGGCGCTCACCTGGCCACCCTGAAGGGTCAGAAGGGGACGCATTTCGCGGTGTGGGCACCGAACGCCGACGAGGTCTCCGTGATCGGTGACTTCAACAACTGGGAACACGGCCGCACTCCCCTCCATCTCCGGCACGCCACCGGTGTCTGGCAGGGGTTCCTGCCGGGCGTCGGACACGGCGACCTCTACAAGTACGCGGTCAAGCCCAAGTTCGGTGGGGCCACCATGGAGAAGACGGACCCCTGGGGTGTTGCCTCGGAACTGCGCCCCCGTACCGCCTCCAGGGTGTGGGACCTTTCGCGCTACCAGTGGAAGGACTCGGCCTGGATGGCCAGCCGTCCCGAGCGCGACATCCGGCGCAGCCCCCTTTCCGTCTACGAGGTCCACCTGGGCTCCTGGATGCGCGTCCCCGAAGAGGAGAACCGCTGGCTGACCTACAGCGAATTGGCACCCAGGCTGGCCGCCTACGCCGAGGAGATGGGCTATACCCATGTCGAGTTCATGCCCGTCACCGAGCATCCCTTCGACGGTTCCTGGGGCTACCAGACGGTGGGCTACTTCGCTCCCACCAGTCGCTTCGGGACGCCGGAGGAGTTCATGTTCCTGGTGGATACCCTCCACCAGCACGGGATCGGCGTCATCCTGGACTGGGTGCCGGCCCACTTCCCCACGGACGGTCACGCCCTGGCCTCGTTCGACGGCACCTGCCTCTACGAGCACGAGGATCCCCGGCAGGGCTACCATCCCCACTGGGGGACCTTCATCTTCAACTATGGTCGTAACGAGGTGCGCAACTTCCTGATCTCCAGCGCCGTGTTCTGGCTGGACCGCTACCACATCGACGGCCTGCGGGTCGACGCCGTGGCCTCCATGCTGTATCGCGACTACGGCCGCGAGGCGGGCGACTGGATCCCGAACCAGTATGGCGGGCGCGAGAATCTGGAGGCGGTGCAGTTCCTCAAGGACTTCAACGTCGCCGTGCGCACCTACTTCCCCGGCTGCTTCACCCTGGCCGAGGAGTCCACCGCCTGGCCCCGGGTGACGGGAGCCGTCGAGGAGGGGGGCCTGGGCTTCACCTTCAAGTGGAACATGGGGTGGATGAACGACA
>CAZQPM010000048.1:0-17173 GCA_964595195.1 uncultured Burkholderiales bacterium
CCACATCATGCCCGGAACCGGTCGGACCATCGCGTGGCCCAGGACCATCACGTCCAGGCGCCGGACGAGTCCGGCCAGGTCGGGGTGGACGGGGGCCAGATCCGCCAGGATCTCGTCCCGCCAGCTCTCCCAACTGCGACCCAGGAGCCCCCAACGCGTGGCCTTCGGGTCGCCCCGGAAGGAGCGATACCAGGTCAGCACGGTCGGCATTCCCCCCCTGGTCGCCAGGGACTGGTGGGTGGCCACCACGTAGCCCAGGGACTCCGAGTCGTGGATCACGTTGTCCCAGCACAGGGGGAACCCTGGCCCCGGGCTGGGAGCGTGGTCCAGCACCAGGTTGGCGATTCCCCAAGGACAGTAGCTGAAGAGCGGGAAGTCCGGTCCTCCCTCCAGCAGTCGCGGGCGTAGGAACGTCGGCAGCGCGAAGATCACCCGGTCGGCCTCGACCCGGCAGGTCTGCTCCCGGGCCAGGTCCAGGTAGTCCACCTCGACCTTCCGGCCGACCTCGGCGACCCGGAAGACCATGGCCCCGGTGCGCAGCCGGGGGCCGACGCGTTCGGCCAGTCGCCGCGCCAGCCAGCCGTTCCCCTCCGGCCAGGTGAACAGGGCCCCCTCGGGCCCGGCCCGATCCGGAGAGCGGCTGGCGAAGTAGTGCACGCCCGCCCAGGCCGAGGTGGAGTCCAGGCTGGTTCCGTAGTCGTCCCGGCAGCCGTATTCCACGTGCCAGCGCAAGCGCTCGGAGGTCCATCCGTTCATCGTCATGAACTGGGCCATCGAGATCCCGTCCAACCAGCGGGCCTCTGCCGACGACAGATCCAAAGGGATGGAGAAGGCCCGGCGCCCCTTGGAGTCCCTCCGGGCCTGCCATCGCTCGACCTCGGCGTAGAAGGCCCTGGCCTGGCGAAGGTCCGTCGGGGAGGCGCCCAGGCGGGGATACAGACCCTCCTCCCAGCGACCGTAGTGGTACAGGCGCTCGTCCGGGGCGTGGCACAGGTGGAGTTCGTCGTAGACCGGGTCCCCGGAGGGCGTCCAGCCCTTGACCAGACCCAGGTCGTCCAGCAACTCCAGGGTGGCTCGGGACTCGCGGGTGGGGACCGGCAGGTAGTGGGCCGCCCAGGGAGCCGCCGACTCGGGGTAGCGGGCCGAACGGCAGTTGCCGCCGGCCTGGTCCTCCATCTCCAGGACGCGGAAGTCGTCCAGACCCGCACGATCCAGATACCAGGCGGCCGAGAGCCCGGCCACCCCGCTTCCCAGGACCAGGACCGAGGTCCGCTCGCGGCCCTGGGGAGGGCGCCGGGCAGCGGCGAAGAGCTGATGCCCCCGCCTTTCCGCTGTTCCTGCCAGCCGGCCCGGGAAGCCCGGGGCCCGGCGGCCGCACCCCGCCAGCAGGGCGGCACCGGCGCCGACCCCAGCCAGGAAACCGCGCCGACCGATCACTCGATCACCGCGCGCCATTCCGCGTCGTAGTAGCGGACCAGGATCTGGTTGTAGAGGTGGTTCACCTCCACCGGGACGGGGGCCAGGTCCTCGGGGAAATCGAACATCCCCGCCGTCGTCCGGGGGGTTAGGAAGCGCGGGCCGGCCGCTTCCGGGATGGGGACCTGGCGGTTGGTCACCAGGCAGAAGCCCCATTCTCCGAAGGAGGGCACGTAGACGTGGTAGGGCCGCACGTGCAGCCCCACGCTGGCCAGGGTCCGGGCGATGCACCAGAACGAGCGCCGGGCGAACATCGGCGAGGTGCACTGGATGGCGCAGGCCCCGGCAGGGGAGAGATGCTTGCGCAGGCTGCGGTAGAAGGTGGCCGTGTAGAGCTTGCCCACCGAGAAGTTGCTGGGGTCCGGAAAGTCCACCAGGATCACGTCGTAGACGCCGTCCTGGGCCTGGATCCAGGTGAAGGCATCCTGGTTGACCACCTTCAGCTTCGGTGAGCTCAGTGAGCCACCGTTGAGGCTCGTCAGCAGTGGATGGGTGGCGAAGAGTCGCGTCATCGCCGGGTCCAGGTCGACCAGGGTGACCGAGCGGACCCGGGGGTCGCGCAGCACCTCCCGGGCCGCCAGGCCGTCGCCGCCGCCCAGGATCAGGACCCTGGCGGGGTTGGCGGCGCTGGTCATGGCCGGCTGGACCAGCGCTTCATGGTACCGGTACTCATCCTGCGAGGAGAACTGCAGGTTGTTGTTCAGGTACAGGCGGACGTCGTCGCGGTGGCGGGTGACCACCATCCGCTGGTAGGAACTGTCGCGGGCCAGGATGATCTCGTCGGAGTAGAGGGCCTCCTCCGAAAGGCGCGTGATGCGCTCAGCGGCCGCGAAGCAGCCTGCCAGCAGAACGATCGCGAACCAGGCCTCCACCTGCAGCCAGGTGCGCACGGCACGCTCGGGTTTCAGGCCGTGCAGGAAGCCCAGGGCCACCAGGACGTTGATGAGCCCGAAGAAGCAGGCCGTGCGGATCAGCCCCAGGTAGGGGACCAGGACCAGTGGGAACAGGACCGAGGCCAGCAGGGCGCCGATGTAGTCCAGGGCCAGCACCTGCGAGACCAGGTCCCGGAACTCCAGGCGATCCTTCAGGATCCGCAGGATCAGGGGGATTTCCAGGCCCACCAGGGTGCCCACCAGGAAGACCAGGAGGTACAGCAGGACCCGGAACGTGCCGGGGGAGGCGTACCCGAAGGTCAGGAAGAGGAGGGCCGCCGAGAGTCCCCCCAGCAGGCCGACGGCTACCTGGACCTGGATGAACCGGGCCACCAGACCCCGCACCACGAAGCGGGATACCCAGGAACCCACGCCCATGGCGAAGAGGTACGTGCCGATGATCGTCGAGAACTGCAGCACGGAGTCGCCCAGGAGGTAGCTGGCCAGGGTTCCCGCCAGCAACTCGTAGACCAGCCCACAGGTTGCGATGACGAAGACCGAGAGCAGGATCAGGTTGGGCATGGAGGAGGGTCTACTTGCCCCGGAATCCGACGGCGTAGAAGCTCCGGTAGGCCGAGGGGTTGTTCCGGATGTTCCGGGGGGCGTTGGGGAGTGTGTCCACCTCGGTGGGCGACCAGCCAGCGAACTGGATCCAGAACAGGACCGCCAAGGCCCCGGTGCCCATGATGCCATACAGGAAGTTCATCGGTTCCTCCGTGGTCGGCCCTAATCGTCGCTGCTCGAGGGGGCGTGGTCACTCTCCAGCCAGCGCTTCTGCTCGTAGCCGGCACTGCGGATGGAGACGAAGAGGGGGTAGGGCAGCAGCAGGAAGAACATCAACCAGTACCAACCCCACGAGGGCACGTCCCGGATCAGGGTGACATCGTAGCGCAGGACCTGCTGGTCGGGAGGGTTGGAGGGGTCACTGAGGTTCTCGGGGGCGTCGCCCGTGCCGGTCTGGGGCTCGATGCGCAGGACGTACCTTCCGGCCGGGACCGACGGCACGGTGACCTCGTCACCGCGTTTGCCCTCGGACCAGTATTCCCCTCCGGAATTGCCGTGGTAGTAGCTGACGGCCTTGGAGAAGACCCGGGCCTCCCGGGTCTCCTCGTTGATCAGGGCCATGTCGAAGAAGGCCCAGCGGTTGTCCAGGTCGGTGTCCAGATGGACCACCAGGTTGCAGGTCCGGCCCTTGACGTCGAAGGGTGTGGTGACCACGCTGGGCTCCCGCCCCCGGACCACCTCCAGTTTGTCGGCGTAGACCGTGGCCCCGGCGCTGAAGAACGAGAAGCCCACCATCATCAGGAATCCGGCCAGGACCAGCAGGGCGTACTGCGTCCAGGCGGATTGCAGGGAGGTCTTGTAGGGCGAGGGCTGGTGTGAGCCGACGCCGACCCGCAGGGGAGGGCTGCCGGACAGACCGAAGGCGGCCCAGACCTCCTCGGGTTCCAGGTAGCGCCCCTGGGACCAGGTCATCCCGTCGGAGGTGATCTCGGCCGAGAGGACCTCGGGCGGGCACACGTAGTCGTGCAGGCCCGCCTGATCCTCGACCCGGACGCGCCAGGGAAACTCGCCGACGACGTAGGCCACCTGGCCCGTGGCCGACTGGAAGTGCTTGAACTTCTTGGGCCCCAGCATCAGGAAGTCCTGGGGCGGCCAGCCGTGGACGGGGCGTCCGTCCGAGCCGGTGGGGAGCATGTGCAGGGGCCAGACCCATGCCCAGTGCCCTGAGGACTCGACCAGGTAGCGATAGCCCCGCTCGCGGTTGTGGCAGACGAACTCATCCCAGAAGTAGTCGATACCTTCGATGCGCACGAAACGGCGCTGGAAGCCCAGGCATTCCCAGGTGGCGCCGTCCAGGTTCCCCTTCGTGCCCAGCGGGATCCGCGGCTCGATCTTCCGGGCCTGCTGGTCCCTCCACAACAGCTTGTAGGTGGGGTCGGTCAGATCGATCCCCGCGTCGCAGAATCCGCACACCAGGGTCTGGCTGCGCGGGCCGCCCGTCAGTTCGTGGGGGGCGCCGCAGTTGGGGCAGCGCAGGACCCTGGCCCCGCCGGCCTGGCGGACCTCGACGGGTTCCTCGGGACCGCGCAGGCCCTTGAACTCCAGCTCCTCGAAGTCCCGGAAGCTGCCCACGAAGAGCAGCGGCTTCTCCTCGGAGTAGTCCAGGGTTGCCGCCGTGCGTCCGGACGAGCGCAGATCGGCGTAGGGCAGCTCGTACTCCGAGTCCATCACGAAGGGAAGCTCACCCTGGTAGGAGACCACCCTGGCCTTGGCCAGGTTGGTCACCACCAGCTCCCGCGGCCCGACGCGCAGGGCCTTGCCCACATGCAACTGGTCGAAGGTCGGCAGCGAGTCGGCTTCGGTGGGAACCTTGGACGAGACGAAGTATTCCCCCATGGCCTCGCCCAGCCAGCCCTCGTTGCCGTCCCGATACTGCAGGAACCATTCGTTCCAGTAGCCTTCGGGGTGGTGGATCTGGATCCGGCCCAGGACCTCGAAGGCGGCCCCGTTGAAGACTCCCGTCGTCCCGAGTTGGATGGGGGTTCCGTCGGGTTGCAGGTCGGCGACCTTGCCCAGGGCTTCGACCTGCACGTCGTGGCGGACCAGCAGGGATCGGCACGAGGCGCAGGTCGCATAGACCGAACTCTCGGACCGGAAGCGGACGGCGTCACCGCAGGAGGGGCATGCGATTTCGAGCACGGTGTCGGGTCCATTCCCAGGAAGCGCCGTGTTTCCCTTCTTCGGCAAGGGACTCGGCCACCTCGGGGCGAAGGCCCCCCCGACGCGGCCGGCACAGGTCCGGGTCAGGGGCGAGAGGTGGTCCGTCGATGGTGATCCTGCATTTCCTGGCGGTGGTGCTGATCCTGGGGGTCTGGATCCTCCTGGGCTTCCTGGAGGATCGGCTGACCTCTCCCTACCTGGCCTTCTGGACCCGGGCCTTCCGGGGGGGAACCCTGGGAGTGGTCCTGTGCACCCTGGTGGCCGTCATGCTGGCCCCCATGGCCCACATCCAGGCGCCGACGCCCGCCGAGACCCGCCAATCCCACGACCTGGTCTTCGTGGCCCTGGCCCTGAGCCTCAGCATGATCGGGTTCCCGATCGGGTTCCTGGTCGGTGTGCTGCGGGGGCGTCGCGAACAACAGTGATTCCGGGCCCTGGGACTGCCGGTTCCGCAGTCCCGATTCGGGGCCGATCCCGGTTCAGATCGGAGTTCCTGGGAGGTCTGAGCTCCCAGGTATAGGGAGGACTTGATGAGCGTTCCAGCATTCGGCAGGTTGATGACGGCCATGGTGACCCCCTTCCGGGGGGACGGCGAGGTCGACTATGCGCGAGCCGGACAACTGGCCACCCGGCTGGTCTCCGAGGGCAGCGAGGCCCTGGTCGTCTGCGGCACGACCGGCGAGTCGCCGACCCTGACCCACGAGGAGAAGCTGCGTCTCTTCGAGGTGGTCAAGCAGGCGGTTCCCCAGACCCCCCTGGTGGCCGGCACCGGTTCGAACTGCACCCGGAGCACCATCGAGTTCTCCAGGCAGGCCCGACAGCGCGGGGTGGATGGGCTGCTGGTGGTGGCCCCCTACTACAACAAGCCGCCCCAGGAAGGCCTGTATGCCCATTTCCGGGCCGTGGCCGAAGCGGTCGATCTGCCGATCATCGTCTACAACATTCCGGGCCGGACGGGGGTGGAGATCTCCGTCGAGGTGCTGGCCCGCCTGGCTGAACTGGACAACGTCGTGGCCGTCAAGCAGTCGCTGCCGGGCCTGGAGCCGGTCAGCGCCCTGGCGGCTCGGATGCAGCGCGTCCCGGTTCCCGCCGGAGGGGCGACGGGCCCCTGGACCCGCCCCGGCCGGCCCCTGGAGATCTACAGCGGTGACGACTCGGCGACCCTGCCCATGCTGGCCGTGGGCGGCCTGGGTGTGATCAGCGTGGCCTCGCACGTGGCGGGACCGGAGATCCAGCAGATGATGCAGGCCTTCGTCTCCGGACGGGTCGAGGAGGCCGCGCGCCTGCACCTGCGACTCTACCCCCTGTTCACGGGCCTTTTCGCCACCACGAACCCGATCCTGGTCAAGGCGGCCCTCAAGCTGAAGGGCTTCCCCGTCGGGGGCCTGCGGGCGCCTCTGGTGGAGGCCACCCCCCAGCAGGAGGCGGACCTCAAACGCGTCATGCTCCAGGCTGGGGTGCTCTAGCAGCCTTGGCCCCTTCGCGCTGCGTGCGGAACCGGCAGGCCGGGTCCTCGTGATCGGGCCTGGGACCCGGTCCGCCTGGATCCTGGGGTCGCCCCTGGGGCACACCCTCTCGCCGGCGCTGCACAACGCCGCCTATCGGGCCCTGGGCCTGGACCTGGTCTACCTGGCCGCCCGGGTGGAACGCGGCGAGCTGGGCTCCGCCCTGGAAGGGCTGCGGACCCTGGGGGCCGTGGGCTGCAACCTGACCCTTCCGCTGAAGACGGAGGCCGCCCGACTGCTGGAGCGTCTGGCCCCACCGGCCGGCGCCCTGGGGGCCGTGAACACCGTGCGCTTCGAGCGGGGGGGGCCGGTCGGCTACAACACCGATGCCGAGGGATGGTTGCGCTCCTGGGACGAGGAGGTCGGGGAACCCCTGGAGGGTCGACCGGTGCTCCTGCTGGGAGCCGGGGGGGCCGCCCGGGCTGTCCTATGGGCTCTGGCTTCCCGGAAGGTGGGCGAGATCCGGGTGGTCAACCGGAACGTCGAGGCCGCCCGGGTCCTGGTGGCGGATCTGGCGCGCGCAGGGGTCCGGGCCGAGGTGGGCCCCGGGCCCCTGCGCGTCGGAACGGTGGTCGTCCAGGCGACTCCCGTGGGCATGGCTCCCGAGGTGGAGGGAACGGTGTTCACCTGGCCGGACCGGGTCCCCGCCGGAGTGGTGGCGTGCGACCTGGTGTACCGGCCGACCGCGACCCGCTTCCTCCGCGAGGCCGATCAGCGGGGGGCCCGCCTCCTGGGAGGTCTGGGGATGCTGGTGCACCAGGCTGTCGCCGCCATCGAGATCTTCACGGGGCGCAGTCCCCGAGCGGACGCGCTGCGGCGGGTCGCCGAGCGGGCCCTCAACTCAGGTCGATGTACTGCTCCTGAAGGCGATCCAGGATCCGCTGCCGGGTGTTGAGCAGGTCCGCGATCTTCCGGGCCGTCTCCAAGGGGGTCATCTCGGTGGTGTCCACGCGGATCTTGATGCGCTCGAAGATGGCCGCCCTCTCGGCCATGATCCGGTCCACCTTGGCGGGCACGTCGCCTCCCAGCAGCAGGGGGCGGCGGTCGCTGCGCTCCAGGCGCTGGATCAGGTCCTCGCGGCGGGTATACAGGCAGACCAGCAGGCCGCTGGCCTGGAAGGCCTGGAAGACCTCGGGGACCATCAGGGTCCCTCCGCCGGTGGCCACCACGCGGTTGGCCGTGCCGGCCATCTCCAGGGCCAGGACCTTCTCCTGCTGGCGGAACCAGGGCTCGCCGTGTTCCTCGAAGATCCTGGGGATGGGCATCCCGATCCAGCGTTCCAGTTCCAGGTCCAGGTCGACGAACTTCCGGCCGGTGACGCGGGCCAGTTCCCGGCCCACCGTGCTCTTCCCGGTGCCCATGAACCCGGCCAGGTATATGTTGCGGCGCGCCATGGCCTCAAGACTTCGGATCGGGAGGCGCACTCCCTCCACCAGAAGACCTGCCTGTTACAATGATGTAAAGGAAGTCGGATCCACGGCGTGGTAGAATCGCTCTGAGTTTCGATAAGCATGTCCATGTTTCGTTCCGATGACTTCATGTTCCAGGGGCCGGACGGAGGCCCGGCCCTTGTGCTGGTCGCCGACGACGAGCCCTACAACCTCGATCTCCTGGACCGCATCCTCAAGCGCGCCGGATATCGGGTGGTCACCGCGGCGACGGGGGCCGAAGCCCTGGAGAAGGCCCACCAGACGCACCCGGACATCGTCCTGCTGGACATCATGATGCCGCGGATGACCGGGTACGACGTCTGCAAGGAGATCAAGACCGACCCGGCCACGATCTTCACGCCCGTCATCCTGCTGACGGCCGTGGCCGACACCGAGGACAAGATCAAGGGCCTGGACGTCGGGGCGGACGACCTGCTCTCCAAGCCGATCAGTCGGGTCGAGCTTCTGGCTCGGGTCCGCTCGTTGCTGCGGATGAAGGTCCTCATCGAGGAGAAGCGCCGCGAGGACATGGAGCGGGCCCGCCTGGAGAACGAACTGGAGATGGAGCGCTTCCGGCGCGAGGAGGAGGTCCGCCGTCGGGCCTTCTACAAGGAGGTCATCTGCGCCGTCACCAACGGGCGCCTGGTGCTGGCCGAGAAGGAGGAGATGGACCAGATCCTGGCGTTGCGCTTCCATCCCACCGAGTCGGTCGACCTGACCAGCGCGCGCTCGGTCAGCTCGGCGCGGCAGGTGGCCGAGAAGGCGGGTCAGGCCGTGGGTCTGTGCGAGGACGTCCTGCACGATGTGGTCCTGTGCGTGTCGGAGGCCGCCACGAACACGATCAAGCACGCCACGGGCGGCGTCATGAAGGTCGCCACCGAGCGGGATCGCCTGCTGGTCCTGTTCGAGGATCACGGCCCCGGGATCGACGCCTCGACCCTGCCTCGGGCCACGCTGATGAAGGGCTACTCCACCAAGGTCTCGTTGGGTTTCGGGTTCACCATCCTGATGGAACTCCTGGACCGCGTCACCCTCCACACCAGCCCCGAGGGCACCCGGCTGCTGCTGGAGAAGAGCTGCGCGGACATCGACGCCGAGATGGAAGACGTCCTGGCCCGCCTGTGAATCCTGAAGTCCTCCCTGCGCAGTCCCCCCGGGATCCTCCCTACCTGCTGGAGGCCGGCCTGCTGAAGCGCGCCGGGGACCTGCTGCGCCGGGACGGCTTTCGCCGCTGCGTGGTCGTGACCGACCCGAACGTCGCCGGTGCCTGGCGTTCCACCCTGGAGGCGGGTCTGGGGAGCCTGCGACAGGATTGGCTCATCGTACCTGCGGGTGAACCCAGCAAGGATCTCGAGCTGGTCCGGCGGATCTACCAGGACCTTGCGGGGCTCCAGGCGGATCGCCGCACCCCCATCGTGGCCTTCGGGGGCGGGGTGGTCGGGGACCTGGCGGGCTTCGTGGCAGCCACCTGGCTGCGGGGGGTCCCGTTCTACCAGGTGCCCACCACCCTGCTGGCGATGGTCGACTCCTCCGTGGGGGGCAAGACGGGCGTCGACCTGCCCCAGGGCAAGAATCTGGTCGGAGCCTTCTGCTGGCCCCGAGCCATCTGGGCCGATCCCGGCACGCTGCGGACGCTGCCCCGCGGCCAGTGGGCGTCGGGCCTGGTGGAGGCCCTCAAGCATGCCCTCCTGGCCTCACCGGACCTCTTGGAGACCCTGGAGGAGCTCTCGGAACTTCCGGACCCGGGTCTGTGGTCGGCCCGGCAGGTCCAGGATCTGGTCGCCGAGGCCTCCCGCATCAAGCGTGAGTTCGTGGCCCGTGACCCGCGCGAGGCCGGGGAGCGGGCTTTGTTGAACCTGGGGCACACCCTGGGACACGCCCTGGAGCAGGCCGGCGGCTTCGCCCGGTTCAACCACGGGCAGGCCGTGGGTCTGGGCCTGGTGGCTGGCGTGCGCCTGGCGCGCGAACGAGGGCTCCTGGAGGAGGACCTGGAGTCCGCCCTGACCGACATCCTGGGCGCCTGGGACCTGCCGGTCCGCATTCCCGGCGACCTCGAATGGCCGACCGTCCTGGAAGCCCTGCGCCGGGACAAGAAGCGCGTCGACGGCCGTCTGGTCTTCATCCTGCCCCGCCGGGCCGGTCACGCCGAGCGGGTTGATGACGTGGCCGAGGACGAGGTGCGCGCGGTCTTCCACGGCCTGCAGCGCGGTCCTGTGGGGGGGCACCTTGCCTGAGCCCCTGCGCGCCCTGGTCCTGCAGGGCCCGAACCTGAATCTGCTGGGCTCGCGAGAGCCCGAGGTCTACGGAACCCGGTCCAGCCAGGACCTGGTCGCCCACCTTGAGGTCTGGGCCCGGGAACTGGGCCTGCAGGTGACGTGCCTGCAGACGAACTCGGAGGGCGAACTGCTCGACCAGGTGCACGCGGCCCGTGGTCGCGCGGACTTCCTGGTGGTGAACCCCGGAGCCCTGACCCACACCTCGGTGGCCCTGCGGGACGCCCTGGTCGGGGTGGGGATCCCAACGCTGGAGGTCCATCTCTCGAACATCCATGCGCGGGAGGAGTGGCGCCGCCACTCCTGGATCAGCGCCGTCTGCCGCGGCACGATCACCGGCCTGGGCCCCCTCGGATACCGCCTGGCCCTGGAAGCCGGCGGCTACCTGCTGGCGTCGGAGTCCGGATAGATGCCGGGCGCAACCCGGTGGCAGCGGGCGGGTCCAACTCCAGGTCGGGCGGCTTCGGCCCGGCAGAACCGCGCGTCTGACTCTCGACATCTCCCCCACGGAAGTGGGAAGATGGATCGAACTTTTCCAGGGAGGTCCCCTCTTGAACCACGCTCATCGTCTCACGGTCCTGTTCCTGGCCCTGGCGTTCGCCCTGGCCCTGCCCGCCCTGGCCGAACCCGGCCGCCCCTCGCCGTCGCCGTCCCCCGCCTACCCGGCCTCCGGGTTGAAGGTCGGCTCCGAGACCATCCGCCCCGGCGAGGCCCTGGGCGTGATCTTCGGTCTGGTGGGCCCTCCCGACCAGGTCCGGGCGATGCGCAGCAAGAAGGCCGAGAACGACTACGTGATGTTCTCCTACTTCGCCCAGGGTTTCTCACTGGATATCAACCAGAAGAACGTGGTCCAGGGCATCCTGGTCGAGACCCGCGAAGCCGAGATCTCCGGGGTCCCATTCCGGGTGGGCGATACCAAGGATGCGGTCCAGAAGGCCTGGGGCGAGCCCGATCGCACCCAGAGCAAGGTGATGGCCTATTGGCGGCGGGGTGTCTACGTGGGCACCGATGAGGACGGGAACGTGACCAGCCTCTTCCTCACCGCGCCCGGTCAGGTCGACAAGCCCGAACAGGGTTCGCGTCCCGTCGGCGGCTAGGCGCAGCCATGGCCGCTCCAACCGGTTTCCTGGACGTGCTCAAGCCTCCAGGCATGACCTCGCACGACGTGGTCGCCTTCGTGCGCCGCCTGGTGGGGGGGGGCAAGGTGGGCCACCTGGGGACCCTGGACCCGGCGGCCACCGGCGTGCTGCCCCTGGCCCTGGGCGCCGCCACCCGGACGCTCGAGTTCCTCCCCGCCGCGCGCAAGGCCTACCGGGCCGAGGTCACGTTCGGAGTGGAGACTGACACCCTGGACGCCGAGGGGCAGGTGCTGGCCCGCCATCCCGTCGGGGACCTCACGCTGGAGGCGCTCCAGGAGGCCTGCGGGCGGTACCTGGGGACGGTGATGCAGGAGCCTCCGCGGGTCTCGGCCCTCCGCCAGGGGGGGCGGCGCAGCTATGAGCGGGCCCGCCAGGGTGAGGATTTCCGGTTGCCGCCCCGGCCGGCGATCTACCACGAGGTGCGGGTGCTGGCCCTGGATCCGGCAGCCGGCATCGCCCTGCTGGACGTGGATTGCGGCCCGGGCACCTACGTCCGGGCCCTGGCCCGCGACCTGGGCAGGGACCTGGGCTGCGGGGCCATGCTGAGCTTCCTTGTGCGCACCCGCAGCGGCCCCTTCCTGTTGCCGGAGGCGGTCACCCTCGAGGAGTTGCGAGCGGACGGGGTGCCGGCCCACCTGCTGAGCGTCGGCGCCGTCCTGGCCCGCAGCGGCCTGCCGCCGGTTCAGGTCGACCCGGAGCTCCTGGCCGCCGGTCGCGAGGCCCCGGCCTGCGTCGCCCCCGGACAGGTCGCGCCGGAACCGGGAGACGCGGTGCATCTCGTCGAAGGGATGGGGGCGTCCCTGGGCCTGGGCCGTGTCCTGGCGGGCCCCGACCTCAGGGTTCGCGTCGAGCGGGTGTTGGTGGGAGGAGCTGCCTCGTGAGTACCGTCATCTGGGCCCTGAGTCCGCATCCACCGCTGTTGATCCCCGAGGTGGGGGGCGCCTCCCTGGAGCGGGTGCACCACACCCGGCAGGGCATGGAGCAGATGTGCCGGGCGGTGGCCGCCAGTCGTCCCGAGCGCCTGGTCCTGGTCACTCCCCATGGACCGGTCCACCCCCGGGCCGTACCCCTCTTCCTGACGGATCGCCTGACCGGGAACCTGGGGCGCTTCGGGCACCCCGAGGTCGCCATCCAGGTCGAGGTGGACCGCGACCTGTCCCTGGCCCTCCTGCAGGCGGCCCGGGATCGCGACGTGACCATGCTGCCCCTGGACCCGGGCGAGGCCGCCTCCCGGGGGGTGCCCATGGAACTGGACCACGCCCTGATGGTGCCGCTGTACTACCTGCAGCAGGCCGGAGTCAGGGTGCCCACGGTGGTCATGAGCATCTCCTGGCTTCCCGGGGCCGACCACCTGCGTCTGGGCGAGGCCCTGCGCGACGTCCTGCGGGCCTGTCCCCACCGCGTCGCCGTGCTGGCCTCCGGAGACCTGTCCCACCGCCTGCTGGACAGCGGACCCTACGGCTTCGACGAGATGGGTCCCGTCTTCGACCGGCAGATCCTGGAGTGCCTGAAGAAGGCTGATGGCCCGGGAGTCCTGGCCCTGCCCGAGGACCTGGTGGAGCGGGCCGGCCAGTGTGGGATGCGCCCGATCCTGACGCTGCTGGGCTCGCTCGAGCCCGGTGCCCGGGCGGTGGTGCACTCCTACGAGGGGCCCTTCGGGGTGGGCTACGCCGTGGTCCACTTCGAGGTTCCCCCGGACGCCGCGGAATCCCCAGAGGGCGGTCAGACGCCCGAGAACGATCCCGTCGCCTCCTCCAGCCAGCCCGACGTGCGCCTGGTCGTGGCCCGTCAGGCGGTGGAGGAATACGTCCTGAAGGGCCGCCACCTGGTCCTGGATGAGCCGGTCCCCGAGGAGGTCCGGGCCCCCGCAGCGGCCTTCGTGACCCTGAAGAGCCATGGAGATCTGCGCGGGTGCATCGGCACCCTGCTGCCGACCTGTGCCAACCAACTGCAGGAGGTGGCCCGGAACGCGGTCTCCGCCTGTTCGCGGGATCCCCGCTTCCCGCCAGTCACGCCGCAGGAGTTGCCGGACCTGACCTACCAGGTCTACATCCTGGGAGCCCCCCAGCCCGTGGCCGGCCTGGAGGACCTCGACCCCCAGCGCTACGGGGTGATCGTGCGCAAGCACGGCCGCAGCGGGGTGCTGCTGCCGGCGCTGGAGGGGGTCGATACGCCCCAGGTGCAGGTCGCCATCGCCTGTCGCAAGGCCGGGATCGAACCCGGCGAGAACCCGGATCTGGAGCGCTTCGAGGTGAGGACCTGGTCGGAATCCCCCGATCCGTCTTGAGGGAGGCGCAACCATGGGACTGAGACTCAGGTCCCAGATGGCCTTCTTCCTGTTCATGCTCTTCGGCTCGACGATCCTCCTGATCACCTACTTCAACGTCAGCCTGCTGGCCCGGACCCTGGAGCGACAGGCCGAGCAGGAGGCCCTGGCCGCTGCCGTCCAGGTGGCCAACTGGCTTCGGGAGACCCTCCAGGCGCAGGGCCCTGGCACCGAGGCCCTGGGGGGGCTGGTGGACCGCCACCTGGGCGAGGTCGCTCGCTTCCGCGGTTGTCACGTCCTGAGCCGGGCGGGGGCCGAGATCTACAGCTTCCAGACCGCCGACCAGGCCGTCGCCCTGCTTGCCAGCGCGCCCGCCCGTGTGGCCGCCTCCGGGCAGCCCCTCTGGACGCTGTGGAGCTTCGAGCCGGAAGGCCCGCCTGGAGGTCGGCCCTTCAAGGGGCTGGGCCCCTTCTCTCGGGGGACGGTCAGCCTGGAATACTTCCTTCCCTTGCGCTCGGTAGACCCCGGGGGGCCGGTCCAGGCCATCCTGCACCTCTCGCTGGGGACGGCTCCCCTGGTCTCCCGCCTGCAACTGATCGTGGCCGGCAACGCGGTCCTGGCCATCCTCTTCCTGATCACCGGTTTCATCGCCGTCAACCTGTGGGGCGAGCACGCCGTGAACCGCCCCATGAACGTCCTTCTGCAGGCCCAGGAGCGCCTGGGCCGCGGGGACTATACGGTCAAGGTGGACCTGGACATCCCGTCGGTCAACGAGATGATCGTCCTGACCAACTCCTTCAACCGCATGGCCCGCGAGTTGCAGGGCTACCAGGAGGCCCTGGAGGACAAGACCCGGAGCCTGGAGGAGGTCAACCAGCAGTACCGCCAGCTCAACGAGGGGCTGGAGCAGCAGGTGGAGGAGAAGACCGGCCAGTTGCGCGAGTTCTTCTCGATGCTGACCCACGACCTGCGCATTCCGCTGGCGGCCATCCAGGGCTACGCCGAGCTGCTGGGCCGAGGCGAGCTGACCCCCCGGCAGGCCCGCGCGCTGCGAGGGATCCAGGGCGCCAATGCCCATCTCCTGGAGCTGGTCCGCAACCTCCTGGACACCGTGCGCTTCGAGGCGGGTCCCGTGGAGATCCTGGTCGAGCCCTTCGAGCTGGCCGACCTGCTGGGCGAGGTGGTGTCCAACCTGGGGCCGCCGGCCGGGGGTTCCCGGGTCCGGGTCGACCTGGACCTGGTGGATGGCCGGGTGTACGCCGACCGCACCCGGATCGGTCGGGTGCTGACCAACCTGGTGGGCAACGCCCTGAGCGTCTCCCCGGTGGAGGAGCCCATCGTGATCCGGGCCGTCGAGCGCACGGGCCAGGTCGAGGTCTCGGTCCGGGATCGGGGCCCCGGGATTCCGGCCGAGCACCTTCCCCAGCTCTTCCAGAAGTTCCGCCACTTCCCGGGACAGCAGGGGCCCTCGCCGGGCCTGGGCTTGGGACTGTACATCGTGCGCAGGATCCTGGAGGCCCACGGTCGGAGCGTCTCGGTGGAGTCCACCGTGGGGGAGGGGACCCGCTTCTGGTTCGAGCTGCCACTACCCCCCGTGGCGCGCCTGGAAGGAGGGACCGAGCATGGAGCGTGATTCCACCTCGCCGGAAGGCCAGGCCGTCATCCGCGTCGTCGTCGTCGACGACCACGCCCTGTACCGCGAGATGATCCTGGACGCCCTGGAGGAGGAGGCGGACATCCAGGTGGTCGGCGAGGCTGCCGACGGTCCGGCCGCCCTGGCCGCCTGTCGGGACCTGGACCCCGACATCTGCCTCTTGGACCTGGAGATGCCTGGGATGAACGGGGTCGAGGTGACCCGGCGCCTGGTTCGCCTTTGTCCCCGGACCCGGATCGTGGTGCTCACCGCCTACGACGAGGATCGCTGGATCTGCGAACTGGTGCAGGCCGGGGCCACCGGCTACCTGCTCAAGGAGGCTCCCCTGGCCGAGGTGGTCCGCGCCATCCGGGTGGCCTGGTCGGGCGAGTCGCTGATCGAGCCTCGGGTGGCCCACAAGATCCTGCGCATGTTCGCCAGCCTCAGTCAGGAGTCGGGCGAGGGGGGAAGGGCTGCCTCACCCGACCGGGCCGGATTGCTGGCCCGACTCACCGAGCGGGAGGTCGAGGTCCTGTCCCTGGTGGGCAGAGGGCTGAACAACAGGGAACTGGCCGAACGCCTGGTGATCAGCGAGACCACCGTGAAGACCCACGTGGGCAACGTGATGCACAAGCTGGACCTGCGCGACCGGGTCGAGATGGTCCTCTTCGCGGTGAACTCGGGCCTCGTGGGCTAGGGCCTCAGGCGGTCCCGGCCTCGGGGGCCAGGATGCGGAAGGTCGTGCCCTGGCCGACCTCGGATTCCACCTCCAGCTTCCAGCCATGCAGGTCCACCAGGCGTCGGGTGATCCACAACCCCAGACCCGTACCCCGGGTGGCCTTGGCCATCGAGGGCAGGCGGGTGAAGCGCCCGAAGAGATCGGCCTGCTCCTCCGCGGAGATCCCGACCCCCGAGTCGATGACCTCCAGGGCCAGGCCCGCGTCCCGCCGCTCGGCGCGCACCTGGACCCGGCCCCCGGCGGGAGAATACTTGACGGCGTTGTCCACCAGGTTGGCCAGGATCTGCTCCAGGCGACCCTCGTCGGCCTCCACCGCCAGGCCCGGGTCGACATGGGTCTGGAAGTCGAAGCGGGCCGCCTCCTCGCTGGAGAGGCGGGCCCGCAGCAGGGCCAGTTCGCGGTCCACCAGGTCCTGCAACTCGACGCGACGGGTGACCAGACGGATCTCCTCGTCCCCGTCCAGCCGGGCGAGCTCCAGGTAGTTCTGGATCAGGCGCGTGGCCAGTTGGATCGACTGGCTCATGGTGGCCAGCGCCTCGGGTCCCGGGTCGGGGATCGGCAGGCGCTGCAGAACGAAGACGCCTCCCTTCAAGGCCGCCAGGGGGTTCTTCAGGTCGTGCGCGGCGATCGAGACGAAGGCGCTCATCGACTGCCGGCGCGTCTCCAGTTCTCGGGCCCGCAACTGGTCCTCCAGGTGCTGTCGGGCGGACTGCTGGACGTGGCGGAAGAGGCGGGCGTTCTCCAGGCTGATGGCGGCCTGGGCGGCCAGGGCCTGCAGCAGTTCCTGATGTTCGGGCGTGAACAGGTCGCAGACCCCGGTGTTGTCCAGGTAGAGCACGCCCAGCAAGGCCTCCCGTGCGACCAGGGGCTCGCACAGAAGCGAGCGCAGACCTTGGAGATCCGCGCCGTGGGGGGTCAGCGGGCAGGCCTCGGAATCCGACAGGCGCACCCCCTGGCGTTCGGTCCGGACCCGGTGGATGGCGGCCCGGGCAGGCTGGAACTCGGCGGCCTCCATCCGGGCGGCCCGGGCCGTGCGCCAGGCCGGCCTGGACCTGG
>CAZQPM010000049.1:0-17161 GCA_964595195.1 uncultured Burkholderiales bacterium
GGTATCCACCACGAGGTGCCTGGGGGTCAGGGCTCCGACCAGGAAGGGCCGGGGGCGGTCGGCCATGTAGTGCAGGGCGTCGCAGAGCTCCTGGCCCCACTGCAGCACCTGGGCTTCGGGAATCGGTTGGAGGCTCATCTCCAGGAGGGTCTGGAGCTGGATCCCTTCAATCCGTTCCAGGACTGCGTAGTGCCGACCTTCCTCAGAGAAGTACCCTTGGAACCTGGCCATTCCCGGGTGTTCGAAGCGGCTGGGCACGAGGAATGCCTCGACCCGTTGCTGTTCCGTCAGCGGGGACGGATCCGGGGTCGGGTCGTCGGGAGGAATGATCTCGTGGAGAAGGAGATCTGCCCCATCCTTCAGGTCCTTGAGGGAATATATGCGGCCTGATGGACTGTGCTGGATGAATCTCCCGACCGCGTACCTCCCCCCGCCGAGATTCTGTCCTTCGCAGAGCATTTCTTCCATGTTGTTGGTGTTTCTATGGTTCCAGCATGTATTCCTCCGGGAATTGGCTCGTGAATTCTTTAGGGTCGCCGCGGCGCGTCGGGAATTCCAGCGCGAGGCTCGCCGGTCGGTGGACTCCCGGCGGCGTCGCCGGCTCACGGCATTGTGACCTTCACGATTCCCGTGCTCCTGAGGGACATCGATTGTTGCGGGGATGTTTCCATGATGTTAACGTGTCGGGCCCGACTTCCGACTGCCGTTGCGCCTGGGGAGGACGGGTCTGTGGATTCCCGAAAACCGACCGGTCTGTCTGGCTACCTGCGAAAGGAGTTCCGCATGAGCTTCGCGCTGTCCCATCCTCCCGTTCCCGTCAATGAGCCGATCCGTGGCTACGCCTCCGGCACCCCCGAGAGAGCCGCCCTGCAGAAGCGCCTGGAGGAGATGGCAGCCGAACCGGTGGAGATCCCCCTGGTGATCGGGGGCGAAGAGGTCTTCACGGGCGACGTCGAGGAGATCCGGGCCCCCCATCGCCGCGACCTGGTCCTGGGGCGCTACCACAAGGCCCGAGCCGAGCACGTCGAGCAGGCGGTCGCCATGGCCATGTCGGCTCGGGAAGCCTGGATGCGGACCTCGCGCGAAGAGCGCATGGGCGTGTTCCTGCGGGCCGCCGACCTCCTGGCCGGGCCCTGGCGGGACACCCTGAACGCCGCCACCATGCTGGGACAGAGCAAGACCGCCTTCCAGGCCGAGATCGACGCGGCCTGCGAACTGGCGGATTTCTGGCGCTTCAATCCGCACTTCATGACGCAGTTGTACGCCCAGCAACCCCTGAGCTCTCCGGGTACCTGGAACCGCGTCGAGTATCGCCCCCTGGACGGCTTCGTCTTCGCGGTGACGCCCTTCAACTTCACCTCGATCGCGGGCAACCTGCCGACGGCCCCGGCCATGATGGGCAACACCGTGGTCTGGAAGCCGGCCTCCAGTTCGGTCTACTCCAACTGGTTCGTCATGCGCCTGTTGGACGAGGCCGGGCTGCCGCCAGGGATCATCAACTTCGTCCCCGGCTCGGGTTCGCAGGTCGGCAACCCGATCATGACCAGCCCGCACCTGGGTGGAGTGCACTTCACGGGATCGATGACCGTCTGGAACCACCTGTGGCGTCAGGCTGCCGAGAACCTCGAGCGCTATCGCTGCTATCCCCGCCTGGTCGGAGAGACCGGGGGCAAGGACTTCGTGGTGGCTCATCCCTCGGCGGACCCCGAGGCCCTCACGGTGGCCCTCCTGCGCGGAGCCTTCGAGTTCCAGGGGCAGAAGTGCTCGGCGGCCTCCCGCGCCTACATCCCCGCCAGCCTCTGGCAGGGCGGCGTGCGCGACCGTCTGGCCCATGAGGTGGCGCAGATCCGGGTTGGGGATGTGGCGGACTTCCGCAACTTCATGGGCGCGGTGATCGACCAGGAGGCCTTCGATCGCATCCGCGGCTACCAGCATTACGCGCGCTCCAGCGCTGGCATCCAGGTCCTCTGTGGCGGCGAGTCCGATGATACCAGGGGCTTCTTCGTACAGCCCACCGTGGTCCAGGTCCAGGATGCCCGGGACCGTATCATGCAGGAGGAGATCTTCGGCCCGGTCCTGGCCGTCCACGTCTATCCCGACCCCGAGTTCCATGAGACCCTGCGCCTGTGCGACAGCACCTCACCCTACGGTCTGACCGGCGCCGTCTTCGCCCGGGATCGGCGGGCCGTGCAGCAGGCCCTGGAAGTGTTGCGCTTCTCGGCGGGCAACTTCTACATCAACGACAAGCCGACCGGCGCCGTCGTGGGTCAGCAGCCCTTCGGGGGCTCGCGCCGGTCCGGCACCAACGACAAGGCTGGAAGCCTGATGAACCTGCTGCGCTGGACCTCGGCCCGGGCCATCAAGGAGACCTTCGCGCCGCCCACCGACTGGCGCTATCCCTTCATGGCCGAGTAGCGGGGCCCAGCATCCGGGGCGACCGGGGGTCGTGGTCCCGGCGGTTCTGGCACGCCTTCTCGAAGCTGCGGACGGCGTAGCAGTAGGTGCACCCCGCGGGGCACGAGTCGTACATGCCGATGTCCCGGCTGACCGCGCAACCGCAGACGGGGCGTTGGCCAGGGTCCTTCCGCGCGGCGAGCTTCGTGCTGAAGAGGCGGGCCAGAAGGTCGGCATCGATGCAGCGACCCGGGGCGATGCCGTAGGGTTGCAGGTCCCGGGTCTCGGCGCAGCTCTCCGGCTCGATCCCGTGCTGCCGGGCCAGACCTGCCAGATCGCGCAGGAGCTCGCCGTCTACCGGCGTCGGGCCGAAGTGGTGATCGGTTCCCTCCAGTTCGCGCAGCCGGGGCCTGACCTTGGCGTACAGGTCTACCAGGCTCAGCTTGCACCTGCGGGTGTGCCCCTGAAGGCTTCGAGCCAGTTCTGCGAAGCGGCGGCGGTGCCAGTCGGCCGGGGTGGCCGGGGACAGGACCACGGGGTCGTAGCGCCAGGTCACCCGATCCGGGCCCAGGCGCCCGGCCAGGCGTCGGAAGGCCTCCACGGCGGGTTCCAGGGCCAGGCACCCGGGGTCCAGGGCCGAAGGGTAGCCCAGGATCGTCATCAGGAAGAGGTAGCGCGGGCGGGGGCGGTCCAGTTCGTCCAGGTGGGGGAGGAGGGGGCGGGGGTTCCGGGTCCAGAAGACGATCGCGTCGACCTCGGCCGGGTCCAGGGACACCCGGGACACCTGGTCCCGGCGCCAGGGGTTGGGCACCTCGCAGAAGCCCGCCCGTACGCGGTTCATGAACCACTCGGCGTAGAAGGCGGGGAGATCGGTGCGGCGGCTGGCGCTGAGGACCATGGCCCTGCCATGGTGCCCGAGGCCAGCCGCCGGGGCAAGGGCTTCAGGGGCGCAGCGAGCGGCCTACTGCTCGATCCACCAGGAAACCGTGCGGGCGCGGCCCAGCAGTCGGGTGTTCAGGGCAATCAGGTTGGATAGAACCGAAGGGTCATAGGTGACGTCGGTGCCGCCCGCGTCGACCTCGCCGTCCACCGAGACGGTCCCCGAGCGGGTGATCACCACTCCGCTGATATCCGAGTTCCCGTTCAGGCGGACGTCACCGTTCCGGGCGTAGAAGATGCCGTGCATGACCGACGAACCGTTCTGGAGGATTCCGTCCACACTGAGCAGGTTGATGCTCTGGAACGAGCCGCCGTTGAACCGGATCGATCCGCCCGCGACGATGAAGTTCGTGTCCTGGGACAGGGATGGCCCGGGCATGGGGCTGGCCGTCGGCGAGGGCCCGGGCATGGGGCTGGCCGTCGGCGAGGGCTCGGGCACGGGGCTGGCCGTCGGCGAGGGTTCGGGCTCGGGGGACGGGCTGGGAGTGGGCGTATTTGTCTTCTTGCGGGAGGCCAGGCTGCGGCGGGTGTGGTCCATGGCCAGGACCTGGTCCAGCATGGTGATCTGGTTGAGCGAGCCGTTCACCCGGAAGTTCCCGGTGCAGAAGACGTGCAGGCCCTTGGGATAGAGCGAGCTGCCGTTGATGGTGAAGTTCCCGTCGACGAAGACGGTGGCGGGGACCTCGATATCCACGCCGTTGATGGTGACCTCTCCATCCCTGGAGACGCTTGCGGTGACATCCCTGTCATACTGGTATCGGGCGGGGCCCCCATAGGGATGGGGATTGGCCCCCACGACGCCCGAGGTGCTCCAACTGGCGATGATCTCCGGCAGTGGCAGGTTGGGCAGCTCGACCGGGGGCTGGTCGAAGTTCTGGGGTCCGGAGCCCGAGTCGACGCGGATCGAGCCGGCCCCGTCCCGGGAGAACGTCATCCCGTCCACCAGGTCGGCATCGATGTTCGGGTTCCCGCCCCTCTTGTTGCTCAGCAGGTGGCCTTGCCCGGGGATCTCGCTGGAGACGTCGGAGACTTCGATCACCCCGTCGCTGGCGATCGCGTAGGGGTAGCGGTTCGTGCTGATGGAACCGATGATCAGGCGCTCCTGGAAGCGGTCGCTGTCCTCGAAGCGCGCCTCCACGAAGAGCAGGGCGCAGCCTGCCGGCACGGGGCGCCCCTGGTAGCCCGTGACCGGTGTCTCGCCGTCGAGGTTGTTGGTGCAGTAAGGGATCGAGGCCGAGGGGTTGAAGGTCCACGAGTAGCGGGTGGATCCCACGCTTCCGGCATACAGGCCGGTGCCGGTGCCCGTCCGGTCCTGGCCGTGGGCGGGGTCGCGGTACAGGGTGTCCAGCAGTTCGTGCAGGCCGCCGTCCGCCGTGTGCCTCAGGCTGGCCTGACGACCGGAGAGCTGGATCTGGTCGAGGTTGTGGGTCCCCACGTAGACCAGCGTCGAGCCCATCAGGGCGATGACGACCAACACCATCAGAGCCATGCCCAGGGCGAACCCGGGGCGACCATTCTTCCGAGACGGCAACAAGGGCATCCCTCCACAGGGTCGGCTTCGTGGACATGACCCCTGGCTAAGGTAGCCTGGAAGCCAGCGGGTCAGCCATCCTCTGTGGTTGGAAAAGCCCCCGACCGGGTCTCCACCCCAGGTTGGAGAGCGCCGTCCCAGAAGCCATTCGGGCAGGCTTTTTCAGCCGTCCAGCGAGACGTCCAGGCTGTCCTGCCAGTGGACGCCTCGGTCCCCGGTCACCGCGATCCGGATGCGGGCCACCCGGGGCAGGGGATCCTCGAAGCCCAGCTCCTGGCACAGGATCCGGGGTTGTCGCCCGGCCGGGTTGAGGACCTCGACCGTGGTCGCCCCGGTCGAGTCCCTGTGCTCGCGACGCACCAGACCCGTCTCGGGTTCGCGCCACCAGACCACCAGGTGGTTCACGGGGTATTCCACCAGGACGCGGTCGCCAGCCGAAGGCGGGGTGACGAAGCGCAGGCGCAGGCGGCGCCCCCCGCTGGGGACCACCTGGAGCACCTCGCTGCGGTCGAAGTTGAAGGCCGCCAGCGGGGTCTCCCAGCCCGCCTCGGGAGTGCCCGGGGGGAAGGCCACCTGGATCTCGGCGGTCCGGGTGGCCGGGTCGTACCCCCGGGAGGGATCGAAGTTGAAGAGTTCGCGGCACTGGAAGATGTCCAGTTCGCAGCGGTTCGGGAAGAAGCGGTGGCGGGCGCACCGGGCCAGGTCCGAGGCCATCCGGTCCAGCCAGGAATGCGCCTGCAGTTGCACGTCAACCCCGGTATCCACCCGTTGGGTGGCGCGGACCGACAGGACCAGGATCGAGGCCACCAACCCCATCAGCAGCAGGACGATCCCGGAGGTGACCAGCAGTTCGGGGAGGGTGTGGCCGCTGCGCGAGCGCCTCATGGCCCGCCCTCCGTGCGCAGCAGGCTGAGGCGGACCAGGTTGGCCTCCTCGGTGCGTCGCCGCACCTTGACCTCCAGCAGGCGGAACCCCTGCTGCGGCTGGCTGACGCGGAGCACCACGTCCAGCTCGGTGTCCGAGGAATCCACCGTTTCGCGAGCCGACCACTCGGCCGCCTCCAGCGGCAGCGAGCGCATCCTCTCCACGGTGCTGCGGGCCAGGCTGGCCGCGCGCTGATGGCTTTCCGAGCGGGCGCTGCGGGGCAGGTTCAAGGCGGCGAGCATGAGCACCAGGACCATGCCCGAGAGCATGGTCAGGGCCAGCATCGTCTCCAGGAGGCTGAAGCCTCGCCCCCTCCGCAGTCTCACCGCATCTGCACCTCGTTCGATCCCCGGTCCAGGTCGACGTCAGCGGATTCCAGGTCCGGGGGCGGAAGCCGGCCGGGGCGACCCGACCACACCAGGTCGCCAGCCGCGATTCCATCGATGTCCGCCCGACCGACCGCGACGACCCCCGCGACCTCCAGGCGGCATCCCCGTTTCACCAGTCGGGCTTGGGCCAGGACCACCCCGCCGGTCTCCTCCGGCCGGGTCAGGTCCCCGACCTGGAGTCGGGCGGTACCCGTCGGCATCAGCAGGTCGCCGGGGTGGGGGAAGGGGTCGCGGGCCCAGTCCAGGGGTTCGGTGGCTGGCCCCGACGCCAACACCGCCACGGCCAGCGTGCTCGGCCCGGGCCTCACCTGCACGGGAGCCTTCAGCAGCAGCCAGCCGTTCCAGACCACCAACCGACCGCTCAGGGTCAGGGGCGTCTGGACCTCCAGGGAGGCCCCCTCCACCAGGAGCGAGCCCTCCAGGTTGCATCCGGACGGGGCCTGCAGGGTCCAGGTCCCGTCCCGCCAGGCGAAGACCGCCCCCCGGTCGGATATCCAACGGCTGCCATCCAGGATCCAGCGTCCCCCGTCCGCCAGGTTCAGGAAGGCGCGCCGGCCTTCCACGAGGCTGGCCTGCCAGGGGCCTTCTCCCGGTTGGAAGGAGCAGTCCTCCGGGCGGGGGGTCAGGTGGATGCCGTTCTCCCGAGCCCCGATCCGGGTCCGGGAGAGGAAGTCGGCCGTGGGGGTCGGTGGGACGCCCGTCGTCGGGCCGTGGGCCTCGGACCTGGAGAAGGCCCCCCGGACCCCGTTCAGGTCCAGGTTCGAGGCCACCAGGGCGTGGTTCCAGGCCCGGGGGATCACGCTGGCCTGCACCGCCCCCGTCCCTTCGGGGATCAGGATGCGGTTGCCGGCGACCAGGACCTCCCGGCCCGTGGAGGCGGAGACCGCACGCGCGGCGCTCTGCAGGTCCTCCCCCTGGCGGACCCTGTGCAGCACCTGACTGGTGGTTCCCAGGGCTTCGTAGCGCCGTTGGGTGCGTTCCAGATCGACCCCCGTTGCCCGCCGGGCCTGCTGCATCCGCAGCAGCAGACCCGTCAGCACGACAGACAGGACCATCATGGTCAGCAGCAGGATGGCGAGGCTGAGACCTCGCGCTCTGGGACGTTGCATGGACACCTCGCGGTTCACCAGGCGGCCGCAGCCGAGTACAGGGGGATGAAGAGGGCGACGCTGACGGTGCCGATCACCAGACCCAACAGGGCCACCAGGATCGGCTCCAGCAGGCGGGTGGTGGCCTGCAGGGTCAGTTCCTGGCTGTCGGCATGGGTCTCGGCAACCTGGCGCAGCAGTCTCGGATAGTTTCCGGATTCCTCGGCCGCCCGGGCGAACTGCACCGCCATCAGGCTGAAGCCCTGGGCGGCCAGGGCCTGCGAGAGGGGGAGGCCGTCCAGGACCCGGCCTCGGACGGCCTCGAGGTCGGCCCTCAGGGCCGGTGTCGAGGCGGCTCGCACGGTCCCGGTCAGGGCCTTCTGCATGGGGATCCCGGACTCCAACAGGGCGGCCAGGGTGTAGAGGGCCTCGACTCGCCCGGCTCCTCGTCGCAGGGTGCCGACCAGGGGCAGACGGTCCAGCAGGGCTCCCGGGTCCCGCTGGCGCGAACCCAGCCAGGCCAGGCCCAGCAGGGCGACCACGACCGTCCAGGTCCGAGGATCCCCGGCAGTCCGGGTGACCTCCAGGACCAGGCGGCTGAAGGCGGGCAGGGGGATCCCCGCTTCCGAGAAGGCCTGCGAGAAGGCCGGCAGCAGCGAGCGGGCCAGCGCCAGGTTGAGCACCAGGCCCAGGGCCAGCACCCACAAGGGGTAGGTCAAGGCCTGGCGCAAGCGGTGCCACAGGGCCTGGCGGCGCTCCAGGGTGGCCGCCAGGCGGTCCAGGGTTTCCGCCATCGTTCCCGAGCCTTCGGCCGCGGCCACGGCGGTGACCGTCCACGTGGGGAAGAGGGCCGGGCAGTTGCCCATGGCCTGGGATAGGGATTGCCCGGAGCGCAGGGCGATCCGGGTCGACAGCACGGCTCTGCGGAACCGGCCCTGGGACTGCAGGCCCAGGACCTTCAGGCCCGCGTCCAGTTGCACCCCGTTGCGGTACAGCACGGCCATCTGGCTGAAGAAACGGGCCGCCTCGCGGGGACGACCGGCCGCGAAGGGCCGGGGTGCGGGGCGCACCTCCTCCAGGCTCAGGGGGACCCAGTGCCGGCTGGCCAGGGCTGCCAGGGCCATCTCCCGGTTGTCGGCCCGGATGAAGCCGGAATGCGGACGCCCCTGCGCTCGGGCCTCGAAGCGGAAGACCCGGCGGCGCGGCATCCTCTCCAGAAGGGTGGCCATGGCGCTCTTCACGTCTGGTTTCAGGCCTCCGTTGCGTACTGCCACATTATACACTGCGGGGCGCCCTGGTGGGGCGCCCGATCACGAGTCCTCGGTTTCCCGGGCCTCCCCGGGCAGCAGGCCATTCCGGGCCGCGTACAGCAGGACCTGCACCCGGTCCCGCAGGTCCAGTTTGCGCAGCAGGTTGTTCACGTGGGTCTTCACCGTCCCTTCCGAGATGACCAGGAGTTCGGCGATCTCCTTGTTGGATCGCCCGCGGGCGATCTCGGAGAAGATCTCCAGTTCGCGTCCGGTCAAGGCCGAGAACTCTTCGGGAGGTGGGGGAGCGTCCGTACCGACGCCGGGCCCCGAGGCGTCGCCCTCCGGCCGGAGAGCCCGCAATTGGACCAGGGTCGACGGGCCGGCCAGCGGGACCCGAGCGGCGGCGACGGGGGTTTCTCCCAGGAGCCAGCGGCAGGTCTCGGGATCCTCGTGATCCCAGAAGCTGGCACCCTGGTCGTCGCGCAGCGGCAGGCACTGGGATGCCGGCAACCCCTCCAGGTCCTGGCCGACCAGGGCCCGAGCCGCCGGATTGGCCGAGATGACCTGCCCGTCGGCGCCGATCTCCACCAGGGCGGTGGGCGTTGCGGCCACCAGGTCGGCCAGGTTGCGGCGCCCCGCCTCCAGGTCGCGCAGGCGCCCCTGGAGGCGCTCGAGCATGGCGTTCATGGTGCTCCCCAGGAGGTCGAACTCCGGTTGGACCAGGCGCGGGGCCCGGCGGCCCAGATGGCCCTCCAGGACCTGTCCGGCCAGCCGGTTCAGTTCATCGATGGGGGTCAGGATGCGCTGCTGCAGCATCAGCAGCAGAGCCAGCAGTCCGGCTGCCCCGCTCAGGGCCAGGAAGCCCGAGATCAGGGCGCTGGTGGCCTGCCCTCGGGCGCGCAACCGCTGGACCTCCAGCAGGCTCAGCAGGGCATCGTGCTGGTAGCGATCCAGGGCTCGGCGCCGGTCCTCCAGGTTTCCCCTCAGGATGGCCACCTCCAGCTCCTCGCGCCCGGGGGAGTCCGGCAGTTCGACCCGGGCGGCGGCATCCCGCGCCCTTTCGCTGGCCAGCAGGGCCCGGGTGGCCAGGTCGGCCTGGTCGCGCAGGTCCTCGGATTGGGCCAGGCCGTGCAGCAGGGCGGCCAGCAATCCCGCGATGGCCAGGGCCGTGACGATGAAGATGTGCAGCACCGTTCGGCGCAGGGGAGGGTGTCGGCGCACGGGCCCATGTTCGGCCACCGGGTGGCCGAAGCCTACCGACCCGGCGGGCAGGCGCAAGCGCAGGGGGAAGGTCGGCCCTGGACGGGGAATCGTGCGGAGGTGAGCAGGGAACACCGCGGCCATCTGCCCGACGAGGTCCTCCACCTCCTGGAGGAGGCCCGCAGGGCCGGCTCGCTGCCTCTCGCCGATCTACAGCGCGTGCTGTGTGACCGCGAGGACCTGGAGCCCGAGGCCATCCAGGGCTTCCTGGAGACGCTGGAGGACGAGGGCCTCCAGGTGGACGTCGAACCCGGTCGCCCCGTCCACCAGGCCGAGGACACCGACGACCTGGTCGGTGTCTACCTGCGCCAGATGGGTCGCCTGCCGCTGCTTTCCCGCGAACAGGAGCAGGCACTGGGCCGGGCCATCCGGGCCGGAGTGGAGGCGCGCGAGGTCCTGCGGACCGGACAGGTGGCCGAGGCGGACCGGGCCGATCTGGACGCTCGGATCCGGGAGGGCCAGGAGGCCCGCCGCCAGTTCATCGAGGCCAACCTGCGCCTGGTGGTCAGCCTTGCCAGGTCCTTCGTGCGCCCGGGCCTGGGACTGCTGGACCTCATCCAGGATGGGAACCTGGGCCTGATGCGGGCCGTCGAGAAGTTCGATCCCGAACGGGGCTTCAAGTTCTCCACCTACGCCACGAACTGGATCCGTCAGGGCATCCAGCGCGGCCTGGCCGAACGGGGACGCACGATCCGGCTGCCCGTGCACATGCTGGAGCGCATGAATCGTCTGGTGCGCATCCGGGCCCGGTTGGCCCAGAGGCTGGGACGTCAGCCGACGGCCGCGGAACTGGCCCGGGAGGCCGAACCGGTCGATCCGGCCCGGGTGCGCGAGGAACTGACCCGCGAGGGCGGGGGGGTGCCTCCCGAGGAGCGCGCCCTGGAGGAGGAGATCGCCCGTCGACGGGAAACGGCTGAAGTGCGGGTGCGCGAGGTCCTGGATGTGCCTGCCGAGCCCGTCTCGCTGGCCAGTCCCGTCGGTGCCGAAGGGGAGGCGGAACTGGGCGACCTGCTCGAGGACCGCGTCCGTGACACGCCTCTGGACGAGGCTTCCTCCGGAATGCTGCGCAGCCATCTGGCGGCCTTGATGGGCGGCCTGAACGACCGGGAACGCCAGGTCCTGACGCTGCGCTTCGGCCTGGACGGAGGGTCCTGCAGGACCCTCCAGGAGGTCGGACGGGCTCTCGGGGTCACCCGGGAACGGGCTCGACAGATCGAGTCCCGGGCCCTGCAGAAGTTGCGCGAGTCGGCTCGGGCCGGGGGGTTGCGCGATTTCTGGTCGGGTTGAGGGAACCGGGGACGGCGCTCGGGACGCCCGGGCAGCGGGCGTGGTCGGGCAGACGAAGCTCTGGGAGACGGATTGTGACCGGCATGCGGAGAAACGTGAAGACCACCCCCGGGTGGCGGATTCAAAGTAGGGACCTGCGATGAAGCGTGGTCTTGTCGTTCTGGCCGTGGCGTTCCTGGTGAGCGCCGGCGGCGCGGCGCTGGCCGGTCCTCCCGACGTTCCGGATGCAGCCACGCCACCGTCCCCGCCCGCTGTGGAAGTCCCGCGCGTGTCGTCCCCGGCGGCCGGTGCCTACACCCTGCAGAGAAGCCTGGATCTGGGCCTGACGCAGAACCCGACCCTGCGGGTGGCCGACGAACGGGTGGCCACGGCGGCGGCCCGCTACCGGCAGCAGCAGAGCCAGAGGAATCTGCAGTTCGTGATCGCCGACAAGACCACGCTGCAGGAGAAGCAGACCTCCAACTTCGGCCCCCTGACGATCACCACGCTGGACGCCCTGTCCACACAGGTCAACGCCTCGCTGCAGTTGCTGTTGACCACCTTCGGCCGGGTCGAGAACCAGGTGGCGGCGGCGTTCCTGCAGATCGGGGTCGAGTCCGAGAATGCCCGGACCACGCGCAGCAACCTGGTCTACCAGGTGAAGAATGCCTTCTTCTCCCGGCTGAAGGCGCAGGCCTCGGTGGACGTGGCCACCATGAATCTGCAGGTCGGCCGGCAGAGCCTGGCGGACACCGAGAAGCTGTACGCCCAGGGGGTCATGGCCCGCTACGACGTGGTCCAGGCGGACCTGCAGGTCACCGAGGCCACCGAGCAACTGGACAAGGCCACCAGTTCGGTCAAGGTGACCACCGCCAACTTCCTGACGGTCCTGAACGAACCGTATCGGGAAGAGGTCGTGCTGGAACCTCCCCCGTCGATCCAGGTCGATCCTCAGGTCGACCTGGCAGACCTGCAGGCCCTGGCCCTGGCCCGGCGCCCCGAGATCCACGGCCTGAACCGCAGTCTGGAGGCGGCCCATACCCTGCTGGATGCGGCCCGCAGCGAGAGCCGCCCCAACCTGAGCCTGTCGGCGGACTACATCGACTCGCCCGGTTACCGGACCACACCCCAGGACATGTACCAGTTGAACCTCAGCCTGAAATGGGCGCTGTGGGACGGGGGCTACCGCAGCGGCAGGGTCCAGGAGGCCGAGTCGCAGATCCGCAGCCTGGAGGCCACCGGTCAGGACCTGCGCAACCAGGTCCGCCTGCAGGTCGAGCGCGCCTGGCTGGACTTCCAGTTGGCCACGGTCACGGTGGGGACGGCCACCAAGCGGGTCGAGGCCGCCGAGGTCTACTACGACATGGCGCGGCAACGCTTCCTGAATGGTCTGGGCACTTCGCTCGAGGTCCAGGACTCGCTGCGCAACCTGAACGATGCTCGCCAGAGCCTGGTGGTGGCCACCTACGACCGGGAACTGGCCTTCGCCGCGCTGGAGAACAGCGTGGGGGTGGACTTCCCCCTCCGCCGGTTGGCGGTGGGCCCCGAGATGCTGCAGGCACCCGGTCGCTGACCTGGCTGTAGCCCTGGAACCGAGGAGAATACCATGCGATCCTGGCGTCTGGACAGCAGTCTGAGTGGGCGGGCCCGGTTGGCCGCCAGCGTTGCCGTGGTCTTCCTGACCCTGGTGGGATGCGGAGGGAAGGAGGGGGCCCCGACAGGGGGAGGCTCGCCGACGGCGGCGGCTCCGCCTCCCCCCAAGGTGCTGGTCGCCCGCGTCCAGCGACAGCCCCTGAGCGTCGCCTGGGAGTGGCCGGCACAGACCCAGTTCGGCGAGAACGTGGACGTCCGGGCCCGGGTCCAGGGCACCCTGGAGCACTTCGACTTCCAGGAGGGCTACGGGGTCCGCCGGGGCCAGGTCCTGTTCACCCTGGAGGATGCGCCCTACCAGGCCGACCTGCTGGTGGCTCAGGCCAAGGTTTCCCAGGCCCAGGCCGACCTGACCTACGCCCTGGGCCAGGTGAACGTCCGCAAGGCCCGGGCCGACCTGACCTCGGCCAAGGCGGATCTGGCCTCGGCCAGGGCCAACCTGATCGCGGCCCGGGCCAAGCTGCACGTAGCCCAGCAGGACGTCGACCGCTACCAACCCCTGGCGACCACTGGGGTGATCCCGCAGCAGACGCTGGACGACGCCGTGGCCCAGCGGGACGTGGCCCAGGCCCAGGTCGAGGTGTCCACCTCCCAGGTCGCGGTCGCGGCCGCCCAGGTCGAGGCCCGCGAGGCCAGCCTGCGCAACACGGAACTCTCCGATGCGGCCAACATCGAGGTGGCCCGGGCCAACCTCCAGGCGGCCCAGGCCCAGGTGACCCAGGCCCGCCTGAACGTGGGCTACTGCACGATCACCTCACCCGTCGCCGGGGTCATCGGCAAGCTGAACGTGGATCCCGGCAACCTGGTGGGCCAGATGGGCAACACCACGCCGCTGGTGACCATCTCCAAGATCGACCCGATCTACGTGAACTTCAGTATCAGCGAGGCCGACTACCTGTGGATGATGGGCCAGCGTGGGGGTGGCCCCCAGGTGGAGTTCGAACTGGTGCTGGTGGACGGGACCCGCTATCCCCACAAGGGGCGCTTCGGCATGGTGGACCGGGCCCTGGATGCCAAGACCGGTACCATGGGTCTGCGCGCCATCTTCCCCAACCCCAAGGCCCTGCTGCGCGAAGGGCAGTTCGGCAAGGTCCGCCTGACCAGACTCAAGCCCCAGGAGGTGGTCCTGGTGCCACAGCGGGCCGTCGTCACCATGCAGTCGATGCAGATGGTCTACGAGGTGGGCGACGACAACAAGGTCGTGGCCCGGACCATCGAGACCGCCGGCGAGCAGGGCGAGGACTTCATCGTCCGCTCGGGCCTGGATGGCGGAGAGCGGATCATCGTGGACGGGATCCAGAAGGTCAAGCCCGGGGCGCTGTGCCAACCGGAAGAGGCCTCCCCTTCGACCCCCGCCGGGAGGTAGGCCGTGGCCAGGTTCTTCATTCACCGACCGGTCTTCGCGATCGTCGTCTCGCTGGTGATCCTGTTGGCGGGAGGGGTCTCGATCCCCACGCTGGCGATCGCTCAGTACCCGCAGATCACGCCCCCCGTGATCCAGGTCACGGCCTTCTACCAGGGCGCCAGCGCCGAGGTGGTCGAGCAGACGGTGGCGGCACCCATCGAGCAGCAGGTGAACGGGGCCGAGGGCATGCTCTACATGCGCTCCCTGTGCACCAACTCGGGAGCCTACATCCTGCAGGTGACCTTCGATCTGAGTCGGGACCAGGACCTGGCCATGGTCGACATCCAGAACCGGGTGAACCAGGCCAATCCCCTGTTGCCGGTCGACGTCACCAAGTCCGGGGTCACCGTCAAGAAGCAGTCCACCCAGAACCTGGTCTACATCAGCCTGTATTCCAAGGATGGCAGCAAGGACAGCCTCTTTCTCAGCAACTACGCCACGATCAACCTGATCGACCAGTTGGGCCGCCTCAAGGGCGTCGGGCTGGCCAGCATCGTGGCCGGCCAGCGCGACTACTCGATGCGGCTGTGGGTGCGCCCGGACCTGCTGTTCAAGCTGCAGGTCACGGCCGAGGACATCGTCAGCGCGATCCAGACCCAGAACGTCCAGGCGGCTTCCGGTTCGGTGGGCGACCCGCCTCAGGACCCGGGCCTGCAGATGCAGTACCCGGTGAAGGTCAAGGGACGCCTGGACCAACCGTCCGAGTTCGGGAACATCGTGGTCCGCACCCAGCCCGACGGGTCCTTCCTGCGGGTGAAGGACCTGGCCCGCACGGAGCTGGGGGCCCAGACCTACAGTTCCGAGGGGACGATCAGCGGCAAGCCCGCGGTGATCATCGCCGTCTACCAGCAACCGGACGCCAACGCCGTGGTGCTGGCCCGCCAGGTTCGCGAGAAGATGGACGAGCTGGCGCGGAACTTCCCCGAGGGCGTGGACTACGAGGTCACCTACGACAGCACGATCTTCGTCACCAAGTCGATCGAGGAGGTGGTGCAGACCCTCTTCGAGGCCATCGTCCTGGTGCTGCTCGTGGTCTTCATCTTCCTGGGTAACTTCCGGGCCACGCTGATCCCCATCATCGCCGTCCCGGTCTCTTTGGTGGGCACCTTTGCCGGCTTCGCCGCCATGGGCTTCTCGATCAACCTGTTGACCATGTTCGGCCTGGTGCTGGCCGTCGGCATCGTGGTCGACGATGCCATCGTGGTGGTGGAGGCGGTGGAACACCACATCGAGCACGGCCTGACCCCCCTGGAGGCCACCGAGAAGGCCATGGACGAGGTCTCGGGCCCGGTGGTGGCCATCGCCCTGGTGTTGTGCTCGGTCTTCGTCCCGGTGGCCTTCATGGGCGGCATCACCGGCGAGATGTACCGTCAGTTCGCCGTCACCCTGTCGGTCTCGGTGCTGCTCTCGGCCCTGGTGGCCCTGACCCTGACCCCGGCCCTGTGCACGATGCTCCTCAGGCCGCGGCAACCGATGCGCGGTCCGCTGGGCTGGTTCCTGGCGGCGTTCAACAAGGGATTCGAGTGGACCACGAGCGGCTACATCTTCCTGGTCCGCAGGCTGATCCGCTGGTTCGTGGTCTCCCTGGTGCTGTTGGGCGGGGTCTACTTCGGGGCGTTCAGCCTGATGTCCAAGCTGCCCACGGGCTTCATCCCGCCCGAGGACATGGGCACGCTGATGGTCAACGTGACCCTGCCCAGCGGCGCCTCGTTGCAGCGGACCTCGGCCCTGATCAAGAGGGTGGACGACCTGGTCAGCGCCACCCCGGGCGTCGACAGGACCCTGGGGCTGATCGGCTACAACCTGATCCAGGGGACGACCAGCCCGAACTGCGCCGGCGTGGTGGCCGTGCTGAAGGATTGGGACGAGCGGACCGATCCCTCGATGAGGATCCGGGGGTTGATCCCCGCCCTGCAGGCCCAACTGGCCCAGTTCCCCGAGGCCCAGATCCAGGTCTTCGGCCCCCCGGCCATTCCTGGCCTGGGCAGCACGGGAGGGGTCACCCTGGAGCTCCAGGACCGTTCGGGCGGCTCGATCGAGGACCTGGCCCGGACCACCACCGACTTCAGCACCGCCGCGATGCAGACCGGCGTGTTCCGACTGGCCTACTCGCTGTTCAACCCCAGCATCCCCATGATCGACGTCCAGATCGACCGGGACAAGCTGCAGTTGCTGGGGATCCCGGTCAACCAGGCCTTCACGGCCATGCAGATCAACCTGGGGGGCTACTTCGTCAACCAGTTCAACAAGTTCGGCCGCACCTGGCGCGTCTACATCCAGGCCGAGTCCAAGTTCCGGCGCACCCCCGAGGATATCGGCAGGATCTACATGCGCAGTGCCAGCACCGGGGGCATGGTGCCGCTGTCGACCGTCAGCCGCATCCGCGAGGTCACCGGTCCGGACGTGCTGGTCCGCTACAACCTGTACCGCTCGACCGAGGTCAACGCCGAGGCGGCCCCCGGCCGCAGTTCCGGTGAGGCCATCGCCGCCCTGGAGGCCCTGGGAGCCGGTCTGCCCCAGGGTTACGGCTACGAGTGGACGGGCATGGCCTACCAGGAGAAGCTGTCCTCGGGCCAGACGGCTCAGATCCTGGTGATGGGCCTGATCTTCGTCTTCCTGTTCCTGGCCGCCCAGTACGAGAGCTGGGGGGTGCCGTTCTCGGTCCTGCTGGGTCTGCCCTCGGTCGTGCTGGGGGCCGCCCTGGGGATGGTCTTCATCAAGATGGACGTCAACATCTACGTGCAGATCGGCATGCTGATGCTGGTCGGTCTGGCCTCCAAGAACGCCATCCTGATCGTGGAGTTCGCCAAGGCCAACTATGAGAAGGGCGGCATGGATCTGGTGGAGGCCGCCGTCGAGGGGGCCCGCCTGCGCTTCAGGCCCATCCTGATGACCTCGTTCGCCTTCATCCTCGGCGTCGTGCCCCTGGCCACCGCGGTGGGCGCCAGCGCCACCTGCCGGCGGGCCCTGGGTACCGCGGTGCTGAGCGGGATGACCACCGCCACGGTGCTGGGCGTCTTCCTGATCCCCTGCCTGTACGTCTACGTGCAGTTCCTGATGAACAA
>CAZQPM010000050.1:0-10924 GCA_964595195.1 uncultured Burkholderiales bacterium
GGCCAGGATCCCAGCCTCGAAGTCCACGTACAGGCACAGAGCCGCCACGGTGTCGGGGTGGATCGTCCGGCCACAGGCCGCCAGGTAGGACCGCAGGGCCGTCTGCTCGTCGTTGCCGAAGCCCTGGTCCAGGGCGACCTTCTCCAGCAGGCGGCGGACACGCGCCCGGGAGGTCGCGCTGCCGCTGTCCTCGGCCAGGTCCTCCAGGATGGTTCGGGCCGAGCGCTCGGCCACCGCCGCCCACAGGAAGCCCAGGGCCCGGTCGGCTGCACCCGTGGCCGGACGCACCGGCCGCCCGCCCAGGAAACGGGCCGCAGCGGCCGCGGCGTCGTCGGAGATGAGCAGGGGTTCATCGCGACCCACGACCCCGTCCAGGGTCGCCCGATTGATGCGCCCCAGGTAGAGGTCGGCCATCAGGCACAGGGCCACCAGCGTGTTGACGTAGACCGGGCGGCCCTGGGCCTCCAGGGCCTCGCGCAACTCGACCACCACGGGCTGGGTGAAATCGTGCCCGGGGCTGAGCCGGGCCTCCATGTCCTCGATCCCCTCGCGCACCTGGGGGTCGGCGCAGCGCCGGGCCAGGCCGCGCAGGCTGCGCAGGGCGGTGCGCCGCTGGTGCAGGGTGGCCTTGAGGAAGGCGACCATCTGGCTGAGCGGGGGGATCTCGGTGAAGATGGCCTCGACCGGGGAGACCTCGCGGAAACCCACCACCTGCAGGATGGCACCCAACTCCACCAGGTAGCGGACCTGGTCGGGTCCATTGGCGAAGGTCAGTTCCAGGGCCTGCCCGCCGTCCGGTTGGCGCTTGCGGGTGGCGCGCACCAGGTTGCGGACCTTGCCGGGCCGGGCGTGGCCGAACTGCACGCAGGTGATGTTCAGTTCCTCTCCCAGGTGCAGCAGGATCGCGGGGTGTCCGGCCCTCTCGGTCCGAACCGTGCGCAGGCGCACGCCCGTGGTCCCATCCACGGCGAAGAGCGCCTCGCTTCCCCCGGTCAGGAAGACCGAGAGGCGGTCGTTTTCGAAACGGAAGGCCAGGCCGGCCTCGGGCGACGTGAACTCGGTGGGGACGGCCTCCGGTTCGCGCTCGCGGTGGCCCGCGAAGAGCCGACGCAACAGATCGCTCACGGAGTCTTCCAGTGCCGCCGGGCGTGATACGAGGAGCGGACCAGGGGACCGGACTCCACGAAGGTGAAGCCCAGCCCCAGAGCCTCGGACTGCAGCTCCTGGAACTCCTGGGGCGTGTAGAAGCGCTGCACGGGGACGTGCCGGATGCTCGGGCGGAGGTACTGGCCCAGGGTCAGGATCTCGACGCCCACGGTCCGCAGGTCACGGAAGGCCTGCACGAGCTCCTCGACCGTCTCGCCCAGGCCCACCATCAGCCCGGACTTCAGGCGCAGGGCCCGACCCTGGTCGACGCGGAAGCGATCCGCGCGCGCCAGCAGTTCCAGGCAGCGCTCGTAGACCCCTCGGGAGCGCAGGCGCGGATACAGGCGGGAGACCGTCTCGGTGTTGTGGTTCAGGACGTCGGGCCCGGCCTGCAGGAGCATGTCGAGGGCCTGCGGGTCCCCGGCGAAGTCAGGGATCAGCACCTCGATCCGGGTCTGGGGGCACTTCTGGCGGATGGCCCGGATCGTCGCTGCGAAGTGCCCGGAGCCGTAATCCGGCAGGTCGTCACGGTCCACCGAGGTGATGACGGCGTGCTCCAACCCCATGGCCAGGACCGCCTCGGCCACCGCACCGGGCTCCCCGGGATCCAGCGGTCCGGGCCGACCGGACTTCACGGCGCAGTAGGCGCAGGAGCGGGTGCAGACATCGCCCATGATCATGAAGGTGGCGGTGCCCTCGCTCCAGCACTCCTGGATGTTGGGACAGCGCGCGTGCTGGCACACCGTGTTCAGGTGATGGCGACGGACCAGGGAGTTGACCCGTCCATAGGCCTCCTGGGTCTGCATCCGCACCCGCAGCCAGGCGGGGCGCTCCGGGCGCGCGTTCCACCCAGGCTGGCCCGGACGGGTGAGTTCCTCGGCGGTGGTCTGCTCGTTCATGGACTCTTCCCGGCCGGCAGGTCCCGGCCCCGACTGTGCAATGCTCACGCCCTGCTGCCGCCTGCGGTGGGCGAGCGACGGCCGGGTGTGGCTGGAAGGTTCCAGCCCGACGCAGGGGCCCCTGCCTGAGGCGCCTTCAAGGCTCGAAGGTCGAACGGGGTGGGGCCGGCCTGGAGGTCCTCCCGGCAGGGATCACGTGAGGGCCCCTTCCAGGCTCAACAGCCAGCGCTTGCGGTCCAGGCCCCCACCGTAGCCCGTCAGGGATCCGTCCGCACCGATCACCCGGTGGCAGGGGATCACGATGGCCAGGGGGTTGCGCCCGGTGGCCCCGGCCACGGCGCGCACGGACCGCGGCGCCCCCAGGCGTCGGGCCAGCTCACCGTAGCTGACGGTGGTGCCATGGGCCAGGCAGCCGATCTCCTGCCAGACCCTCTGTTGGAAGGGGGTGCCGGCCGGAGCCAGGGGCAGGTCGAAGACCCGAAGGTGGCCCGCGAAGTAGGCTTCCAACTGGCGGCGGGCTTCCAGCAGGGCCGGATCGTCGCGAGGGCCGGCCGGTTGGCGTGAGCCGACGAACCAGACGCCGGTCAGGGCCCCTTCCTCGGCCGTCAGCAACAACTCCCCCACGGGACTGGGCATCCAACTGTGGACTTCCATGGAACCTCTCCTGAGGGGAGAGCTCAGCCCAGGAACCTGCGCAACAGGCCGAGCAGGTGTTCCTGGCCCCCCTCCAGCTCGAACTGACGGGCCAGCGCTGCCGCCGCCCGGGACAGCGCCTCGGGGTCCCGGGCGGCGGGCGGTTCGAGCGCCGGGCTGGCCACCTCGACGTTCTCGGCGTCCCCGACCGGGGTGGCCTTCTCGGCCTTCTCGGCCTTCTCGGCCGGGGGCCGGTTCCCGGCCGCCAGGGCCAGGGCCCCTCGGAACTCCTGGAGGTCTTCGACCTCCAGCCCCGGCTCGACCTGCATGCGCTCCAGCCAGCGCAGCAGCGGACAGAACTCGGGAACCTGCGGATCGAGGACCTCGACCTCGCGGAACTCCACGACCGTGTCGACCCGGGCCTGTTGGCGCTCGGAGGGGCCCTCGCCCGACGGGGTCCTGGAGGCCGTCAGGCGCACCACGCAGACCCCGGGTGCCGCGGCCCGGACGAAGTGTTCCAGCAGGGCCCGGAAGAAGGGGGCCTCCTCGGTGACCACGACGCCCCGATACTTCTCGTAGGTCGTCCAGGGGCCGGCCAGGCGTCCCGGGGCGACCCGATGGAGGGTCAGGGCCCTGCCCGGACCTCCCAGGAAGGGCAGGCCGCCCCAGCGCTGCAGCAGGCGGGAGGCCTGGTCCTCGACCATCAGCCGATGGTCCAGGCCGCACTCCTGCGGGTCCAGATCGACCAGGCTGCGTCCCAACTGCCGGGCCAACTGGCGCCACGAATCCAGCAGGGCCCGGGCCCCTGCCGTCAGCTCGGCGCGCGGCACCAGGGCCAGCCAGCGCGGGGCCGACAGCGTGCCGTCCTGGCGACAGGCCTGGTGGATGGCGGCCAGGACCTGGGCCAGGGGCCGAGCCGCGCCGATGTCCAGGGCTCCCTCCGCGGCGCGGAACGGCAGGGTGGCCAGCCGGCCCGGATCCTCCCGGGCCACCTTGGAATGCCATTCGCCCAGTTGCCCCAGGGCCGCCTGGACCTCGACTTCGGCGAGGCCGTCGGGGAGCACCCGGCCCTGGCAGGGCACCAGCTCCACGGCCGCCGGCAATGGGGTCACCTCGCTGAGGGCCAGGCGGGTCAGGGCCTCGACCGCTGCCGCCTCGACCGCGGAGTCCTGGTCGGCGCGAGCCATCCCCAGCGGGTATTCCGAACCCAGCCGGGAGGCCCGGTCGGCCGCGAGGTCGCGGGCTGCCAGAAGACGGGTGGCCAGGGCCCGGATCGAGGGGTCCTCACTGGTCAAGAGGTTGCTGGTCCGCTCCAAGAGCAGCGAGCGCAGGGCCCGCTCATCGCAGTCCTTGAAGGCCCCCTCCAGCTTCAGCAGCGGCGAGGCGGACAACTCCTGCAGGAGCAGCAGGGCCAGCAGTTCCTGGACCGGGCCCCCGGCCGAGGCCGCCTGGACCAGCCCCCTGTCGGCCCGCACCTCCAATCCCCCCCGGTGCAGGGCCTGCACCATCTGGCGCCGGGTCTCGCCGCCGACCAGGGGATCCAGCAGGCCGGCCGCGCCCCCGGAGCGCAGCCACTCGCAGGCCGCTTCCAGGACCTGGGGTTCCCGCCCCATCAGGACCATGTCCGAGCCCGCGCCACCCAGACGCCGCAGGGCGGCCTGGATCTGGCGCATGGCCAGTTGCTGACGCGAGAGGACCTCGCCGCGATCCCTCAGGCGGCGGGGTTCCACCGGGAGCAGGGGGGCATCCCCCCAGCCGCCGGGGAGGTAGCCCAGCAACAGGCCGCTGAAATCCAGCCCCTGCTGCTCGATGCGCAGCAGGCCCTCGCGGTCACGGATCCACTCCCAGCGACGGCCGGCCTCGGCGTGGCGACGGAAGCAGACCAGCAGGCCTCCCTCGGCCTGCCCGGCCAGCCTCCCCAGCATCTCGTCCTCGGGCCGCGCGGGCTCGCCCTCCATGGCGAAGGCCTCCAGCCTCAGGCCGAAGGCGCCTGCCACGGCGACCATGGCATACATCGAGGTCTCCAACGCCGGATCGGGAGCGCAGGCGGCGTCCAGGGCCTCGACGTCCAGGCTGCCGGTCTCCAGGTCCACGAAGAGGCACAGGGCCAGCACGGTCCCGGGATGGACCGGCCGACCGCTGGCCTGCAGCAGGGGTAGCAGGGCCAGTTGCTCGTCGTTCACCTGCAGGAGCCCCCCGGGAAGCCGGACGCGCAGGCGCCGGACCGCGCTGCTGACGCGCCGGCTGCCCGCGTCGCGCCCCAGGTCCTCCAGGATGTCCAGGGGAGACCGGTGCGGGTCCCGGAGACGAGCCACCAGGGCCGCGACGGCGGGCTCGGCGCTGACCTGACAGGCCCCGGCGTAGGAGCCGAAGGCGGCGAACTCGGCGGTCCAGGCTTCTTCGTCCAGGACCAGGCCGAGGATGTCAGCCACAGCCAGGGCGACCCCGGGTTCAGGCTCGCCGTGCCCCTCCCGCTCCAACTCCACCAGCCGGCAGAAGGCCTCCAGCGAGTCGCGGTTGACCCGCCGGCCGCGAGACCGGCAGAAGCGCTCCAGGGCCCCGACCAGGGGCTGGGCGGCCTGCGGGGCGGGCCAGGACTCCAGCAGGGCCCGGGCGCGCCGGGCGGTGCTGGTCGAGGTGTAGCGCAGCAGGCTGGCCAGGACCTGCGGAGCGCCGCGCCTCTCGTCGGCGATGCGGCGCAGGAACTCGGCCATCTCGGCGGCAGGGGGGATCTCCGGGAAGAGCGAGGGCAGGGCCTGGGCCGGGGTGACGTCCAGGACCTCCAGGGCCGGGTCGACCTCGAAGCGGTACAGCACCTGGCGGTCCCCGGCCTCCAGGCAGAACTCCAGGATCCTGGCCTCGCGCCGGCGTTCCAGGCGGCTGCAGACGACGAAGACCTCGTCGGCTGCGCCTTGGGGCGCGGGCCCGATCTCTGCCCCGGGCGCAGGTGTCGGCGGGGGCCGGGTTGCCGGGCCGGTCGCCGTCTCGGGCTCCTTCCCGGTCCCTGCCCCGGTCTCGAGGTCGGCCTCCGGCTCGTCCGCGGGCCCGGTCTCGGTCCCGGAGGCTTGGACCCGGACCCGCAGGAAGGCCGAGGAGTCCAGTGGGACCTGGACCCGAACGACGCCGTCCTCCTCGGCCTTCTCTTCCAGTCGGGCCGCCAGGGTGGCCCGAACCCGGAACAGGGGAGGTTCCCGCAGGGTCGACCCCAGGCCCAGCAGGCCGTCTGCATCCGCGACGACCCGCACCAGGCCGGCCTGGTCGTGCTGGAGCCCGGGGTCCGGACGATGGCCCCGCAAGCGCGATACCCAGGACGAGATGAATCCAGGCATGGTCCCCCAGTCCGGGGGTGTTCTGCGTCGCCCCGGGAGGTCCTGGCTGACCGTGCCCGAGCCAGGGGCGGACGCGACACCGGGGCCTCGCCTGCCCGACGGATGCGCGCCCTGCGGGGGCGGCGCGGGGCCAGACCTCAGATTGTGGCCTGCCCCCGCTGCGGTTCGGCCTACAGCAGGGCCATCACGGCCAGGAAGTGGGCCGAACTGCCGGCCAGGACGAACAGGTGCCAGATCTCGTGGTGGCCGAAGACCCTGGGCCAGGGGTCGGGCCAGCGGGCTCCGTAGAAGATGGCACCGATCGTGTAGGCCAGGCCGCCACCGACCATCCAGCCCAGGGAGGCCGTCGACAACTGCTGGCCCAGGGGGCGGATGGCCAGGATGACCAGCCATCCCATCCCCAGGTAGAGGGACAGCGAAAGCCACTGGGGGGCCTCCAGCCACAGCAGCTTCAGGGCGCACCCCGCCGCGGCGATGGTCCACACCGCCACCAGCAGCGACCAGCCCCAGGGTCCCCACAGGGGCCCGGCGCAGAAGGGCGTGTAGGTCCCCGCGATCAGCACGAAGATCATCGTGTGGTCGAACCTGCGCAGGGCGCGCTCGCCGGAGGGTGGCAGGCGCAGCGCGTGGTACAGGGTGCTGGCGGTGTAGAGCAGCAGCAGGCTGGTCCCGAAGATCGGAAAGGCGACCTTGGGCCAGGTCTGGCCCGACTCCAGGCTGCGCTGGATCAGGACCACCAGGCCGACCAGGGAGAGCAGGGCTCCCACCAGATGGGTCAGGGCGCTGACGGGGTCCTTCAGGGCAAGACCGCGCAAGGGTCGGCTCCTTTCAACGAGGGGGGGACCGGGCTGGGAGCCCCCAGGGCGAACCCGAGGGTATTCCAGACGCGGGCGGGTTCCCCTGGGAGGGCCTGCGGAGTCGCCGGCGCTGGGCTGCCCCGTCTTGGGGAGGGTGCCGGAACCGCCAAGTGGAGTCCTGCTATCGGGCTTCGCAAGAACGTCGACAAACAGGCCCCAACTCCGGCAGGTTCAGAACCCTCCAACTGGGAACTGAATCACGATCACAACCCCGGGCCAGTGGGTGAAACAAAGCGTGCGCCGACCAGCGCGGCCGGCGCTACGGCTCCATCAATTCGCGAATCTGACTGAGGACCTGGCGCAGGACCTCGGGGCGGACCCGCGTCAGCGGCGACGGCGAGCGGAAACGCTGGTGCGAGATCGAGCGCAGATGTTCGCAGAGGATCTCGCTATCGGCTCGAAGTCCAGAATCTGCGGCGTGGAGGCGGATGTGGCCGGGGAGTCCTCGGAGCCGGGTGCTGAGGGGGACGATCCAAGCCAGGTCGTAAGGGGCTCGGTTCATGATTGAGCCGGAGACGACCAGGACCGGCCGGGGCGGAGCTGCCTGTTCGTGGCCCACCGGAGGCGCCAGGTCCGCCAACCAGATGTCGCCCTGCTCGGGGCGCCTACTCGGGGGCGGCATCGGTGAACGTCGCCTGGATCTCTTCCGATTCGCGGAGGTAGTCAGCAAAGGCCTCAGGCTCGTCCCTCTGGAACCGGGTCCATCCCTCCAGATAGCGATCGGCACGCAGGTTCCGCTCGTAGCAGGTCACCGCTTCCTCCAGCACCCGGCCCATGGTCTTGCTGGACCCCCGGGCCAGAGCCTTCAGCCGATCGCGGACGCGACTGGGAATCTTCACGGTCGCTCCAGGCACTGACCTCACCTCCTGGTGCCCCCTCGGGTAGACTTCAAGGGGCTCCTCCAAGTAGACCTCATCATTGTCCAGTGTCTCTTCTCCCGTCACGTCCGGGATCCGCCACCAGAATTGTTGGCCAGGCGCCAGGGTTCCTGACCCGACAGGCTTTCTCGAACAGGCTCCAGACACTGTCCCCGCACCCTGATGGGTGAAGACGCTTCACTGAGCCTTCGTCAGGTCGCTGGGCTGCGCGTGGCGTGCCGGCCTGGACGCGGGCCGTAACCTCGGCACAAAGTACGTCACCGGATCGATATCCGCGATCTCTCGAGCGCACACGCCAATCTGCTACGTCATGCATGCGAAGATATCAACCGCCGCCGCATCCGACGAGATGGTCGTCGATTCGCGTTCGAAATACTTGAACCGCCCGACGAAATCGACTGACGCCCAAGTAATATGGCGTCCGAGGTTCCGGTCAGAGGTTTCAGGATTTCAGCGATAGCGCTCCAGGAAGAGTCGGTAATCCTGCCAGGCTTCGCGAGCGGCCGACTGGACCTCGGGCGGAGCTTCCTTCTTGCGCAACTCGCGGTAGCGCTCGTGCGCCTGATCCTCCAGATCCTTCAGGGCCTGACGCACATCCAGGGCCCGGATGTCGGCCTGCCTGCGATAGAAGGGCTCGCCCTCGGCCGGCCGGGCCCCCTTCTTGACGAAGTACAGCGTCCGTCCATCCGGCGACCAGGAGGGAGACTGGGCAGGCTTGCCATAGAACGTCAACTGCACCCGGTGTTCGAAGTCCGGGGTGGCCAGCCACAGGTTCTTGTCTCCGGCCTCCTCGGCATGGAAGGCCACCAGGTCCACCTTGGCGTTGTAGAACGGGTGCCGCTCGTCCGAGTCGGGCGATGCGGTGAGGTTGCGCTCCCCTCCCCGCCCGGGGTCCAGGGCCACCAGGTCCGCCAGGGGCTCCTCTGCACCCTTGGGCTCGACGTGGGCCAGGACCTGCCCCTTCATCTCGGACGGGTGCTTGTAGGAGACGCTGCCATCCGAATGGGTCAGCATGCGCAGGGTGCCCGTCCGGGGATCGGCCAGGAAGATGTCCGAGTAGGCCTCCGACGTCGGGTAGGTGGCATCTGGCGGCCCTCCGTAGCCCAGGATGAAGCCGTCCGAGGTCTCCACGGGGTGCTTCAGGTTCCGGTCGGGATCCCGGACGACCACCTGGGAAGAGGCGTCCTCCAGATCGAACCGGGCGATCGCGAAGTGCCCCTGGGCGTTGGTCCGATAGAAGACCGAACGGCTGTCGGCGGCCCACGTCCCCTGTTCGTCGATATGACCCTGGCGACGCGCCAGGAAGTCGGCCAGGTCGCCGGCTCGCACCTTCTCTCCGCTGAACAGGGCCCGCTTGTGGCCCCCATCGGCGTCCATGAGGATCATCTGCGAGGTCTGGAAGTCTCCGACCACGTTGAACAGGATGTGGCGGCCATCCGGCGAGGCCTGGGGAAACTCGGCATAACCGAAGGACTCGGCCAGCACGCTCACGGCCCCACTGGGAGTCTGCAGAGGAGGCAGGGCCCGCACGTCGACGCGGTCCGTAGGGGGCGGCGCCGCGGCGGTCGTGGCCGCAGGGCGGCGGGGAGGGGCAACGGTCCGCAGGGGGGAGAGGGCATCGATGTTTCGCATGGCTTCCTGGAATGTAGCACGGCCCGGTCAAGCCAGGTGCAACCAGCGTGTGAACGTCTCTACTCGTATATCCCCGCCAGCGCCCCGGGCCAGCGCCAGCGCGCACGCCAGCGCCACGGCCGGCAAAGCCAGCACTCATGGCCAGTCGGGCCCCGTGCCAGCGCACATGCCCTGCGCCAGGAGGGACGGCGCCCGGTGGCTGCGAAAGTGCCCCGATGCGATCCGACATCGTCACCATCCTGACGGACTTCGGTGGCCGCGACCCCTACGTGGGCATCATGAAGGGCGTGATCCTGGGCCTGCACCCCCAGGCCCGCCTGGTCGACCTGGCCCATCAGGTCGATCCCCAGGATGTCCGCCAGGGCGCGTTCCTGCTGGCCACGGCGGTGGACTGGTTCCCCCCTGGAACGGTGCACCTGGCGGTGGTGGACCCCGGCGTCGGCAGCCGGCGGCGGGCCCTGGCAGTCCAGGGCGAGCGCCACTTCTACGTAGGACCCGACAACGGGGTGCTCTCGCTAGCCCTGCGTCGCGACCGGATGGTGGCAGCCGTCGAACTGCAACCCGGAGCCTGGACTCTGGAGCGGGTCAGCCGGACCTTCCACGGACGCGACATCTTCGCCCCCACCGCGGCCCACCTGGCCCGAGGCGTAGCCCTGGAGAACCTGGGGCCGCCGGCCAGCAACCTGGTGGAGCTGGACCTGCCCACCAACCAGGTTGAGGGGAATCGAGCCATCACCCGGGTGGTCCACCGCGATGCCTTCGGGAACCTGGTCACCCTGCTGCACCGCAGCGAGGTCCGCGGGGAACTGCTGGGTGTCCGGATGGCCGGCGTCGAGATCCCGATCCGCTCCACCTACGCCGAGGCGGCGACCGGCGACCTGCTGGCCTGCTGGGGATCGGCGGACTTCCTGGAGATCGCCGCAAACTGCGGCTCGGCGGCCGAACGGCTGGGCTTTGACCCCGAAACCCCCATCGAAGTCAGTCTGGCCGACATCGATCCCTGGGAGCAGGCCGGATAGCCCTCAGCATGATCCTGTTCCACAGGGCCACAGGGTGACCCGTCAGAACAGGTTGTAGGTGCTGTTCAGGCCCACCTGGGTGAACCGCTCGAAGGCACTGATGAAGACCATCATGGAACCCAGCACCGCCAGGATCCAGAAGACGGGGTTGGCCAGCAACCGGCCGCAGATGCGCTTGAACCTGGTCAACTCGCCTCCAGCACGTGGCTTCTTGCCGAGAACCTAGCAGAGGAAGACCCCGCCCTTCAAGATCCCCGTCGGCACCCCTACCCGCCCCCGGCCCGACACGGGACCCGACACGGGACCGCGCAGGATGCGGCGTCTGGCCCCGGGTCCATGCGGTTCCCACGCCGGCGCCACCATGATTTCGAGGCAATGCCTGCACATCATGGTGGCGCGCCTGCCCCACGCCAGCCGGGTCCCGCATCGCCAGCCTCCGCCACAAGCGCGGATCGCCACGCCAACGCCCCGCCCCACGGCGCCACCATGATTTCGAGGCAATGCCTGCACATCATGGTGGCGCGCCTGCCC
>CAZQPM010000050.1:11024-16904 GCA_964595195.1 uncultured Burkholderiales bacterium
CACGCCGGCCAGGCCCGACCCAGCGAGCCGACGCGCCCGACCAGACCGGGCCCGCCCGACAGGACGATGGCCGTCAGGGCCGAAACGGGACGGCCCATACTCCCGATAGGAGGAGACCCCATGCGGACCCGAGAGCAGATCCTGGCCCAGTTCCCCGAGCGGGACCTGGAGGGGGTCTGGGAGATCAGCCCTGACGCCGACAGCCGCTGGCGTGCTGCCGTCCTGGAGCTGCTGCTGGACATGCGCGACCACCTGCTGGAGGTCCAGGCCCGCCGGGAGAATCGAGCCTGAACACAGCGCACGACCCGACCCGGGCTCCCTACCTGGAGGCCCTCCTGGCCTATGCCACGGGAGGCATCCTGCCCTTCCACATGCCGGGTCACATGGCCGGGCGCGGCGCCCCCGCGGACCTGAAGGACCTGATGGGCGAACTGGCGCTGGCAGCCGACACCACCCAGGTCCTGGACCTCGACGACATCCACCGGCCCCTGACCGCCCTGAAGGAGGCCCAGGAACTGGCGGCCCAAGCCTGGGGGGCCCGGCGCACCTGGTTCCTGGTCAACGGCTCGTCCTGCGGCAACCTGGCCATGATCCTGGCCTGCGTGGGGCCCGAGCAGGAGATCCTGGTGCCCCGCACGGCGCACCGCTCGGTGCACGGCGGGCTGGTCCTGTCGGGCGCCCGGCCCGTCTACCTCCAGACCCCCTTCGATCCCGAGATGGGCGTGCACCACGCCGTGGAGGTCGCCACGGTGGCCCGGGCCCTGGAGGCGCATCCGCAGGCCAGGGCCCTGTTCTTCACCAGTCCGACCCCCTACGGAGCGGCCGCCGACGTGCAGGGCCTGGTGGCCCTGGGGCAGGCCCGGGAGATCCCGGTGCTGGTCGACGAGGCCTGGGGCCCCCACCTGGCCTTCCACCCCGACCTGCCGGCCTCGGCCCTGGCCGCCGGCGCTGACCTGGTCGTGCACAGCGCCCACAAACTGCTGGGCGCCCTGTCCCAGGCCTCGATGCTGCACCAGGGAGGCGAGCGCATCCCCACAGCCCGGGTCGAGATGGCCCTGCGCATGCTGCAATCCACCAGCCCGAACTGCCTGCTGGTGGCCTCACTGGACTCCGCTCGGCGGCAGGGGGCCCTGCACGGCCGCCAGGACTGGCAGCGCGCCCTGGATCTGGCCGACCGGGCCCGCCAGGCCCTCGAACCGGTCCCGGGCCTGCGTTGCCTGGGGCCCGACCGGGTCGCCTCCTACGACCGCACCCGCCTGGTGGTCTCGGTGGTCGATTCGGGCTACACCGGGGTCGAGGTCGAGAGGATCCTGCGCGACCGCGACCACATCCAGGTGGAGATGTCCGACCTGCGCAACGTCGTGGCCCTGGTGACTCCAGCCCACACGGAGGCCGACCTGGACCGGTTGGTGGCAGCCCTGGGGCGGCTGCCGCACAGGAACACGCCAGCCCGGGTGCCCTCGGCCGGGCAGATGCCGCCCGCGCCGCTTCAGGCTGTGACCCCCCGCGAGGCCTTCCTGGCCGAGGTCATCGTGGTCCCCCTGGCCCAGGCTGCCGGACGCGTGTGCGCCGAGTTCCTGACCCCCTACCCCCCGGGAATTCCCCTGCTGTGTCCCGGCGAGGTCTTCACGGCCGAACACGTGGATTACCTGGAAACGGCCCTGGCCGCCGGCCTTCCCCTGGAGGGGCCGGCCGACCCCAGCCTCGAGACCGTGCGGGTCCTGGCCCGCGAACCCTGAGGAGAAGGACGCCACCTTGACCCAAGAAGCGAACGGGCGAACCCTGCGGATCACCGATGACCTGGACCGCCTGCTGGAAAGCCTGCCGCCGGCGGTGCGCCGAGGCCTGGAGGCCTGCCCGGAGAACCTGGCCGATCTCCTGGAGGTGGTTACCGACCTGGGCCGGCGTCCCGAGGCGCGCTTCCCCGGTCGCTTCGTAATCCTGGCCCCGGAGCCCGTCACCCGCGAGGATCTGGGCGACATCACCGCAAGGGTCGGCACCTTCGGCAAGGACAATCGAGCCGGCCTGGAAGCCACGCTGCACCGCATCTCGGCCCTGCGCAACCGGGCCGGCGAGGTGGTCGGCCTGACCGCCCGGGTGGGCCGAGCCGTCTACGGGACGATCGACCTGATCCGGGACATCGTGGAGTCGGAACGCAGCATCCTGATGCTGGGCCGACCCGGCGTCGGCAAGACCACCATGCTGCGCGAGGTGGCCCGGGTCCTGGCCGACGACCTGACCCGCCGGGTGGTGATCGTCGACACCTCCAACGAGATCGCCGGCGACGGGGACATCCCCCACCCGGGCATCGGCATGGCCCGCCGGATGCAGGTCCCCCAACCGGATCTGCAGCACGCGGTCATGATCGAGGCCGTCGAGAACCACATGCCCGAGGTCGTCGTCGTCGACGAGATCGGCACCGAGGCCGAGGCCTACGCGGCCCGCACCATCGCCGAGCGGGGTGTCACCCTGGTGGCCACGGCCCACGGGAACACCCTGGAGAACCTGCTGATGAACCCCACCCTGTCGGATCTGGTGGGAGGGGTCCAGGTGGTGACCCTCTCGGACGAAGAGGCCAAGCGGCGCAAGACCCAGAAGGCCGTGCTGGAGCGCAAGGCGCCGCCGACCTTCGACGTGATCGTGGAGATCCGCGACCGGAACACGCTGGCGCTGCATCTGGACGTGGCCGAGGCCATCGACATGATGCTGCGGGGCCGGACCCCCGAGCCGGAGGTCCGCACCCGGAACGCCGAGGGCCAGGTCGAGATCCTCCGACCGGAGCCCTGCGAGTCGGCCGCGGACGACACCTCAACCGCCCTCGCGGGAGAGGACTCCAGGTTCGCCCTGGCCCCGCCACCCCCCGGCCACGAGGTGCTCCAGGGGGCCCGCATCTTCCCCTACGCCGTCAGCCGCAACCGCCTGGCCCGGGCCATCGAGATCCTCGGAGTCCCGGCTCGCCTGGTGCGGACCTGGGACGAGGGGGACCTGGTCCTGACCGTCCGCGGCCAGGAGCGGCGCCGCTCGGCGGCCTTCGAGCGGATGCGCCAGCACAATCTGCCGGTCTTTGCCCTGCGAGCCAACACCACGGCCCAGATGCAGGCCTTCCTGGAAGAGTACTTCCACCTGCCCCGCCAGCAGCAGAAGGAGTTGGCGGTCCGCGAGGCCGAAGAGGCGATCCGCACCGTCCGACGCTCGGGGCAGCCGGTCGACCTGGCGCCCCAGGCCCAGGAGTTGCGACGCCTGCAGGACGAACTGGCCCAGGCGGCAGGCCTGGCCTCCCGGAGCCTGGGCCTCGAACCGCAACGGCATGTGCGCATCTACAAGGCAGGCAGCGCCCTGGGCGCCTGAAAGGGTTGGCTGAGCGATGAACCGTCAAGACACCGAGGGTCTCTTCATCACCTTCGAGGGTTTGGAAGGTGCCGGCAAGAGCACGCAGGCCCAGATGCTGTTGAACCACCTGGAACGTGAGGGTTACCCGGTGCTGTTGACCCGCGAGCCGGGCGGCACCGCGATCGGCGAGGCCATCCGGGACCTGGTGATCGACCCCGCCCACGAGGAGATGGATCCCCTGGCGGAGGTCTTCCTCTTCGCAGCCGCCCGCCGTCAGCATGTCGAGCAGTTGATCCGCCCCCGCCTCTCCGAGGGAACCATCGTCATCTGTGACCGCTTCGCGGATGCCACCGTGGCCTACCAGGGCTACGGTCGCCGGGTCCACCTGACCCAGATCCGCGAAGTCAACGCGATGTGCCTGTGGCGCACCCAGCCCGACCTGACCTTCTATCTGGACATCGAGCCCGGCCTGGGACTGGCGCGTCTGCGCGAGCGCTGCCGCCAGGACGGGAGCGACCCCGACCGCTTGGAGCGCCAGGACCTGGACTTCTTCTCCCGGGTCCGCGAGGGCTACATGGATCTGGTGCGCGACGAGCCCGGCCGCATGCGCTACCTGGACGCCGGCCTGGAGCGCCAGGCCCTGCACGCCCGCATCGTGGACTGCGTCATGCGCGAGGTCCAGCGCAGGATCCCGAATCGCCGCCGCCTGACGCTGGACCTGGAGGGATTGCAGTAGCCCCCGGGCTCGATCCCATGCAGATCCTCGGCAACCTCGAACTGCGGCGTCGCTTGGACGAGGCGCTCCACCACGCCCCTCCGGCGCCGGCCTACCTCTTCGTCGGCCCTCGTGGGGTCGGCAAGGGGCTGATGGCCTCGTGGCTGGCGGCTCGCCTTCTGTGCACGGAATCGCCCGCCCCCTGCGGTCGATGCCTGGCCTGCCACAAGGTGACCTCGGGCAACCACGCCGACGTCATGATCATGGACCGCGTGGAGGGCAAGGCCAGCCTGGGTATCGACGACGTCCGGGAGGGCATCGCCGCGGTGCAGTTGCGCCCCTACGAAGGCCGCTACCGCCTGTGGATCCTCGCCGAGGCCGGACGCCTGACCGAGGAGGCCCAGAGCGCCCTGCTCAAGACTCTGGAAGAGCCCCCCCCACACCTGGTCCTGGTGCTCGTTGCGGGTGGCGAGGACGCCCTTCTGCCCACCGTGACCTCGCGCTGCCGGATCCTGCGATTCGGGCCGGTGGCGCCCGAGGAGATCGCGGACTGGCTGGTCGGCAGGGGAGTGGGCGCCGACCGGGCTGGCGTGGCCGCCCGGATCAGCGGGGGCTCGCCCGGCGCGGCCCTCGACCTGGTCGGCTCCAGTGAGATCTGGGAGTTGCGCGAGGCGGTCCTGAGGGTGGTCACCGAACTGCCGGGGGCAGGCCTGGGGCAGGCCATGGATGCCGCCACGGCCTTGGAGGGGCTCAAGACCGGGGTGACCGATCCGAAGGCCGACCTGAACCGGGTCCTGGAGGTCCTGGCCAGTTGGTTCCGCGACGCCGCATGCCTGGCGGTGGGCGCCGGCCAGGAACTGCTGGTGAACCTCGACCATCTGGGGGGGCTGGAGGCCCTGGTGGCCCGCTCGGACCCCCGACGCCTGGAGGGGGCCCTGCGCTGCATCCTGGAAGCTGGCGAGCACGTGCGGCGCAACGTCCAACCGCGTTTCCTGCTGCAGCGACTGTGCCTGGAGCTGGCCCGCGCCGGCCATCCGTGATCGGTTTGCGCCCTCCTGACCCGGGACCCGTCGGAAGGGCGGGTCCTGGCGATGGGGTCCGGGAACTGCGGCTCGGGCCTGCTGACCCGCTGGGAGCAGACGAACCCATCTGCGCCGACAGCCAAGCGGCGGATCCAGGCACCCGCCGCTCCCATTGACCGGGGTCTCGGGGCCTGTTATCCTGACGCGGTGCTCTCGGGAGGATCCGGGGTGCGCTTGTGAAGAGCCTGTGGATAACCCTGTGAACAGGTGTGTAACCGGGCTCTTCCGCCGTTTGTCGGGGGCCTAGCCCTCGACAGCCGTGATGTAGGCCTCGCAGGCTCGCAGCAATCGGGAGTTGTCCAGGCGGTCCTTGCTGAACTTGACGGTGTAGCAGAACTCCAACCTGGGGTCGGGAATGGTTCCGGCCTGGGCCGCCTCATCCACCTCGGTCTGGATCTCCCTCACGATCGCCCGCTCCTCGGGTGTGAGGGCTTTGAAGGCCTCCTGCAGCAGGTGCATGGCGGCCTCGGTGCTGGCGTTGCCTTCCTGGCCGGGCTGGACGTGGTCACTCAAGGGGAAGCTCCTTCCTCGACCCGGCGCGAGTCCACGTCCTGCGGGACTGCGCCGACGGGTCCAGGCAACCGCTTCTTCCTCGAACCAGGTTGTCCTGCGGTCTACTGGGGCCCGGTCTCTCGTGGCGGACCCTGTCGGTTCGCCGGACGGCGCCCCCGGTTCTTGCGCCGGGGGCGACCAACGGGTTGGCTCCGATCCGCAGCGGCGCCCCCCCCGGCCGGGCTCGCCGGTTCGGCCGGT
>CAZQPM010000051.1:0-12537 GCA_964595195.1 uncultured Burkholderiales bacterium
CAGCTTCCGGTCCTGGATCGGGCCCGTGCAGAGGAACGCCCCGGCCCGGTCCTGTGGCTGGCCACGCGGGCCCTGCTGGCAACCTCGGCCATGTCCCTGGCCGGGGGGCTCATGGCGGCGGCCTTCCTGCCCGAGACCACCTACATGCTGTCGGTCGATGTCTTCCGGGGGGTCAAGCTCCACGGGATCCTGGTCCCCGTGCTCGTCCTCGCGGTGTGGAGCGTGCGCCAGCACGGCCTGCCGTCCCTGGTGCGCCTGTTGGAGGCCCGCCTGAGGGTCTGGCACCTGCTGGTCCTGCTGGTGCTGGTAGCCCTGGCGGCCTTCTACCTGGCCCGGACGGGCAACGTCCCCGGCGACCTGGTGGTCAGCGACACCGAACGGTTGTTCCGTCGCTGGCTCGATGCCCTGCTGGGGGTCCGGCCCCGCTTCAAGGAATTCCTGCTGGGCAATCCGGCCCTGGTCCTGGCCCCCGTGCTGGCCTGGCGCCGGTGGTCGGGCCTGGTGCCCTTCGCCCTGCTGGCGGCTGCTGTGGGGCAGGCCAGCCTCTCGGACACCTATGCCCACATCCACACTCCGCTGCCCATCTCGCTGGTCCGCACGGGTTGGGGGGTCCTGGTGGGCTGGGGTCTGGGAGTGGCGCTGGTCCTGGTCCTGCTGTTCCTGGAGGGGCGCCTGGCTCCTCTGCGTCGGAGGCTGGCCGGCCTGCTCGACAGGGAACCGGGCCAGGGGGTTGAACAAGTCAGTCCCCCGGTGTGACGGTCGTCGCCGCGTCGGACGCGGTTTGAAGCCCCTCCGGGGCGGGCATATCGATCAGGCTCATTCCCACGGGGGGCCAAGGCTCTCTGCCAAGGACGGAAGGAGGCTCGGATGGAAGACCTCACTGACAAGTCGCGGGCCGGCGAGAACGCACTCGAGACCCTGATGCGGAAGATTCCCGGCTTCTCGGGTTACTTCGACCGGGAGCGGCGCCGCGATACCGACAAGATCCAACGCGAGTTCCTGGCCCGCCAGGTGGGCCATCTCAAGGCGGACATGCAGGGGCTCCAGGAGGATATCCTGGCCTCGGGCAACCTGAACCTGGTCGAGGTGCTGGACCGCGTCTCCAACAAGATGGACCGGGTCACCGAGAGGCTGCGCCACGCCAGTTACGGCCAGGCCGGATTCTTCGACGTGGTCAAGGTCAACGAGGCCGAACTGGAGCGGCTGTACGATTTCGACCTGTCCCTGGTGACGGGTCTGGGTTCCGCCGAGGAGGCCCTGCTGGGCCTGCGCTCGGCCCTCACGGCCGGGGGGCAGGATTCGGCTGCCCGTCTTGCCGACTTCCGGCGGCGCGTCGAGGAGCTGGATGCCTCTCTCGACCAGCGCGAGCGCATCCTGAAAGGGGTTGGCTGAACGTGGCACAGCGTTTGCTCGACGTCATCGAGTGGGTTCCCAGGGATCCCAGCGCCATCGTGGGCAAGGTCCCCGAGTCGGGGCAGGCCGACATCCGCGTCGGCGCCCAACTGATCGTCCGGGAATCCCAGTGCGCGGTCTTCTTCCGCGACGGCAAGGCCCTGGACGTCTTCGGTCCGGGCCGTCACACCCTGAGCACGGCGAACGTGCCGATCCTCTCCGAGTTCATGGCCCGCTTCACCGGTGGGCACAACGTGTTCTCGGCCGAGGTCTACTTCGTCAACCAGCAGGTCCTGACCGATCTGAAGTGGGGGACCCCCAACCCCATCGATCTGACCGATCCCGATCTGGGTTGGGTGCAGTTGCGGGCCTTCGGTACCTTCTCGGTGCGCATCGAGGAGCCCCAACTCTTCGTCAACACCCTGGTCGGAGCCCAGGGCCTGTACACCACCCAGACCCTGAACACCTTCCTGAAGGGCAGCATCCGCACCCGCCTGAACGACCTGTTGACCACCACCTTCAAGTCCTACGCCAGCATCCGGGCCAACCTGGACGAGCTGGCAGCGGCCATGAAGGTGAAGGTCCGCGACGACTTCGGCAAGTACGGCATCGGGCTGCGCGACTTCTTCATCCAGGACGTCTCGGTTCCTGAGGAGATCCAGGAGGCCTTCCGTCTGCGCGCCCGCATGGGGGCCCTGGGGGTCCAGAACTACATGCAGCTCAAGGCCGCGGACGCGATGGGCGACATGGCCAAGAACCCCGGGACGGGGGGACAGGGAATGCAGATGGGGGCCGGCCTGGGCATGGGGATGATGATGCCCCAGATGATGCAGCAGGCGATGGGCGGGGCCATGATGCCCCAGCCCGGCCAGATGCAGCCCCAACCCATGGCGCCCCAGGCCGCGGCCGCCGCTCCGGTGGCGCCCGTGGTCCCGGCCCCGGCGCCCACCGTGGTCTGCCCGGGCTGCCAGGCCCAGGTTCCCCAGGGAGCGAAGTTCTGCATGGGTTGCGGCAACCCGATGCCCCAGCCGGCGGGGCCGGCACCCTGCGCGAAGTGTGGGACCGAGTTGCCCGCTGGCGCGAAGTTCTGCTTCAGTTGCGGGACGCCGAAGGGGGGGTAGGGGAGGCGTCTGGGAGCCGACGGACGCGGTCCGCGCCGCCGGCTCCGCGCGTGCCCGCCTGGCAGGCCCCTCCCGCGCCGGGAAGGGGCCTGCCAGCATCCGTGCCCGGTAGTCGGTGCGTCACGGTCGTCCCCGGAGCCTCAACACCTCAGGGCCGGGCTGCGCCGGCAGACCCGAGGCGGATCTGCTGCCTCAATGACTGGGCCAGGACGCGACAGAACTTGCGGCTTCCCTGAAGCGTCATGTGTCTGTCGTCGCAGAAATCGCCCGGAACCATCCGAGCCTGGGCGCGGACATCGAGGGTCCGGGCTCCCAGGGGTGCAATCGCCTGCCGCACGTGGGCCTCCGTGACCTCCTTCAGCGGGTCTCGCACCGGCAACGGCACGAACCAGACCTGCGTCCGGTCTTCCTGCGCTGCCGCCAGGAGGAGCTTCAGGCAGCGCAGCGCCCGCGCCTCCCTTTCAGCCGTGGCGCGCGTCTCAGCGGCGAGCTCCTCCGGGCTGAACACGACCCTGGCACCGGAAGCCTCGGCCAACCCGCCGGCTGCCGACAGTCCGCCCGAAGCCCTTCTCGGGGGGGCATTCCCCAGCCCCAATCCGCGCCACAGGGCCCGGGCCAGGACGTGCCGATAACGATAGGTCCGCCAGGTCTTGCCCAGGAGCAGATGGAGAGGGCTTCCCTGGGGCCCTGAGGCCATCTTCAGGACCAAGGGCATGTCCGACCAGGTGGCCAGTTCCAGGACACCGGTCTCTCCTTCGATCCCGTGGACCGGAGTCAAGAGGTCGTTGGGATTGTGCGCCAGGAGGACGATCCGGTCGCCCGGCCCTTTCAGCACGCGGTTGACCGCCAGGAGGTACCAGTTCAGGGCAAAGGTATCCCCGTGGGAGAGGTTGTGGACCTTCGTCCCTCCCCCAAGCCCGGGCTCCAGGAACTCAGGCTTCAAGGTGCCGGCCAGGCACGTTCCGAGGATGACGATTCCAGGTCTGTGGTTCGGGGGGCGGGTCCGGTCCCGATCGAACTCCTCCAGACGAGCAGGCAGGTCGCTCCACGGAGTCCCATGATGGATGACGGCCATTTCCACAAGAGCGAGCACAGACAAGGAAAAGAGGATGATCCAGCGGGTGCGCCAGCCACGATGGTGGGTCGGCCTAGAATTGGAAGTAGATGAAGGGGCGGGCATCCGGCTCTCCCAGGATGAGGATCGCGACCAGCAATCCAGCGGTTGCCAGGGCTTGCAGGGAAGGGCACAAGCGCCGCAGGATGTCCCGGTCTCCGGTCAGGCCTTGCAGGACCTCGACGCCCCAGACCGGCAGGGTCAGCAGCGCGGCCCGATACATGGCCTCGAGATCGCCGGGACGAGGTGACGACGAAGTGGCCATCCTGGCCAGCAGATCGGCGGCGTGCGCCAGCGAGTGCGCTCGGAAGACGAGAAATCCCAGGCAGACGAACAGGAAGGTCGCCAACCAGGCGAACGTCCTGCCCGGAACACCCAGGCGCAAGGGGGGAAGCATCCGGTGCAGGATCAGGCCCAGGCCGTGATAGGCCCCCCAGACCACGAAGGTCCAGTTGGCCCCATGCCACAGCCCGCAGAGCAGCATCGTCAGCATGAGGTTCAGGCGGGTGCGCGCGGCCCCGAGTCGACTTCCCCCTAGGGGAATGAACAGGTAGTCACGCAACCAACTGGACAGGCTGATGTGCCAACGGCGCCAGAAATCCTGGGGATTGGTGGCGAAGAAGGGGCGATTGAAGTTCTCCATCAGCTCGATTCCGAACAGGCGAGCCAGGCCCCGGGCGATGTCCGTGTAGCCAGAGAAGTCGCAGTAGATCTGAAGGCTGAAGGCATAAGTCGCCACCATGACCAGGAAGCCCCCCGCAGTCCCTGGCGAGTCCAGACCCGCCTGGATCAGGATGGCCAGATTGTCGGCGACCACGACCTTCTTGAAGTAGCCCCACAGAATCAGTTGGATTCCATGCGAACGCTGCTCTGACGTGGGGTCTGGAGTGGCAGCCAGTTGACCCAGCAGGTTTCCCGCCCGTTCGATCGGCCCCGCCACCAGTTGTGGGAAGAACGAGACGAACAAGGCGAAGAGGGCAAAATCCCTCGTGGGCCTCAGGTGCCCGCGGTAGACGTCGATCGTGTAGCCCATCGATTGGAAGACGTAGAAGGACAGACCCACCGGAAGGACGCACCCCAAGATCGGCAGGGGCAGGTGCACCCCCATCAGGGCCAGGAAGTCGTGGAGCTCACCGGCGAAGAAGTCGTAGTATTTGAGCGTCGCCAGAAGGCCCAGATTGACCACCACGCTCAGGAGCACCAACCGGCGACGGCGCGGAGGTCGAGGGTCGTCCAGGGCCAGTCCGATCCACCAGTCGACGGCCGTGGTCGCGACCAGGAGACCCAGGAATCTCAGGCTCCAATATCCGTAGAAGAACCAGGAGGCCGCCAGGAGCAGCCACTTCCTCAGCCTCCGGGGCAGCGCCAGGTACAGGCCGCAGACCACTGCCAGGAAGACAATGAACTCCAGAGAGTTGAAGAGCACCCTGGCCTCCTGTCCTCAGGCAGGCCCCGGGACGGCGCTGACCGGCAGGGTTCGGCCGATCGGGAACCTCCGGCAGTCCCCCGCGTGGACTCGATCAGCGGACCGGAAACGCGGAAACAGGGTCTTTCTGGAGTCTGATGGCACACGCCGGGCCAGGTCCCTTCGAAACCGTGGGATCCGGAGCCCGTGGATCTGCGTTGCTGGAACCCACCTTCTCGGCCGGGATCGGAGGGTCCTTCTGTGGCCCGGGTGGGAGGGCGGGGCGCTCAGGCGTCCCCAGGAGTGCATTCGGGCGGAATTCCCGGCACTGGCTTCCGGCCGGCGCCCGTTCGGCGGGCTCCGGCGAAATCGGGCGACGGCCGACCGCAACGGCGTTCTCCCTTCACCAGGGCCTCCCAGTCACTCTCTCGACTGCGAGAGGAACCGGCCCGGGCCAGGGCCAAAGAGGGCAAAGGCTCTCCGGCACCAGATCCGGTGGGTGCCCGGGGGACGTGACAGGCTGTGTCAGGGGAGAGCCGCTAGAATCAAGTCCGAACCCTGGGCAGCGGTCCCTCTGGGCCAGGATGAGGTGAGGCAGGCATGAACTACCGGTCGTTCTTCAAACTCGTGACGGGGCTGGATCCCTATCCCTACCAGGAGCGATTGGGCGAAGCCCGGCACCTTCCCGAATTGGTCTGCGTCCCCACGGGCCTGGGCAAGACCGCTGCCGTGGTGGTGGCTTGGCTGAACCAGCGCCGACTGCGCCCCGAGGCGACACCCAGGAGGCTGGTCTACTGCCTGCCCATGCGGGTCCTGGTCGAACAGGTGGCCGATAACGCGCGGGTCTGGATCCAGGCCGCCGAGCCGCTTCTGGATGGGGGAGCGCCGCTGGTCCACGTCCTGATGGGGGGCTCCGGGGATGATTCGTGGATGGAGCATCCCGAGCGTCCGGCCCTGTTGGTGGGAACCCAGGACATGCTGGTCTCGGCAGCCTTGAACCGAGGCTACGGCATGAGCCGCTACCGCTGGCCCCGGGCCTTCGGCCTGCTGAATTCGGACAGCCAGTGGGTCCTGGATGAAACCCAGTTGATGGGGCCCGCCCTGCCCACCTCGGCCCAGTTGCAGGGCTTCCGTTGCAGGCTCGGGACCCTCGGGGAGGCGCGCACCACCTGGATGAGCGCGACCCTGGACGAGGAGGCCCTGGACACGGTCGACCACCCTGCGCCTCCGGCAGGCCGCAGCCGGATCGTCCTGGAGACCCGGGATCGTCAGGTGGCCAGCCGCCGTCTGCAGGCCCGCAAGCCCCTCTTCCGGGCTCCCCTGCGCCTGGATCGGGAGACCGTCAAGAAGGAATACGCAAGGAGCCTGGCCGGTCACCTGGCCCGGTCCCACGTCCCGGGCACCCGGACCCTGGTGATTCTCAACAGCGTCGAGCGGGCCCAGTCGGTCTGCGAGGCTCTTAAGGCCCAGGGTGTGGACCCGGTCCTGGTGCATTCCCGTTTCCGCCCCCCCGACCGCGCCGCCCGGCAGGACCGATTGGCCGAGCCGGGAGCCCTGGTCGTGTCCACCCAGGTCATCGAGGCCGGCGTGGACCTGAGTTGCCGACTGCTGGTCACGGAACTGGCCCCCTGGTCCTCGCTGGTCCAGCGCTTCGGACGCTGCAATCGCTACGGTGAATACGGTGAAGAGGACCCGGCCCGCATCGAGTGGATCGACGTCAACCTGGACCCGGGCCGTCCCAGCCTGGCCCTGCCCTACGAGACCGAGGACCTCGCGGACGCCAGGTCCCGTCTGGAAGGCCTGCAGGATGCGGGGCCTGAGAGCCTGGAGCGGGTGCCCGCCGCCCCCCGGTTGGACCTGCACCCGGTCCTGCGTCGCCGCGACCTGATGGACCTCTTCGACACCAGTGCCGACCTCTCGGGAGACGATCTGGACGTGTCGATCTACGTCCGCGCTACCGAAGAAGCGGACGTCCAGGTCTACTGGCGCCGGGGCCAACCCCAGGAGGACGAGCCCCGCCCCGCCCGGGAGGAACTGCTGGGTGTGCCGGTGGGCAGCCTGGCCGCCTTCCTGAAGAAGACCGGCCAGGGCTGGACCTGGAACCCCCTGGAGAGGCGGTGGGAGTCCCTTTCCGTCGCGTCGCCCCGTCTGCGGCCCGGGATGACCGTGCGACTGGCGGCCGAGTCGGGCGGCTATGAGCCCGAGCGCGGTTGGGTGGCCGACCGTTCTTCGAAGGTCGTGGAGGAGGTCCAGCGGCCGGCTCCTCCCGACGAGGCCATGGACGGGGATCCCGAGGCCGACGTCGGGCGCTGGATCCCGGTTCGCGAGCACACGGACCATGTGCTGGCGGAGGCTCGGTCCCTGGTCGAGGGTCTGGCCGTCCCGGGCCGTCTGGCCGCGGCCGTGACCACCGCGGCCCTCTGGCACGATGTGGGCAAGTCCCATCCCGCCTTCCAGGGCGCTCTGGGCGGGCCCTTGGGGGACCTGTGGGCCAAGTCCCCCAAGGCTACGGGCCGCCTGAACTACGCGGTCGACGGCCGGTGCCGGCCCGGGTTCCGCCACGAACTGGCCTCGGCTCTGGCCTGGCTGGCCACCCAAGGATCGAGCCCGCAGGCCGATCTGGTCGCCTGGTTGCTGGCCGCCCACCACGGCAAGGTACGCCTGTCGCTGCGGGCCCTGCCGGTGGAGCTCCCTCCCGAGGACCCCGACCGGCTCTACGCCCGCGGTCTGTGGGACGGCGAGACCCTGCCGGAAGTCCCGGGCATCCTGGAGGAACCCGTGCGCCTGGACCTGTCCCTGATGCAACTGGGCCCGGGAAGCTGGACCGAGCGGATGCTGGCCCTGCGGGACGATGTCGATCTGGGACCCTTCCGGTTGGCCGCCCTGGAGGGCCTGGTCCGAGCCGCGGACGGCCGGGCCTCGGCCAAGGAGAGAGCACGATGAACGAGATGATCCTGGAAGGCTGCGCCCCCTTCCCCCTGGCCAGCTACCTCAAGGCCCTGGGCCTGGTCCGTCTGGTCGCCGAGCAGGCCGACGCCGGCGCGCGGGGCTCCTGGGACCGGGAGCGCTTCTGCCTGACCTCGCGCCTGGATGCCGAGGGGCTGGTGCACTTCCTGCTGCATGAGTACCGGCCCACCCCGGTCCTGAATCCCTGGAACGGCGGCAGTGGCTTCAATAGTGGCCCCGGGGACACGGGGGCCCGAGGCGACGTGGAGGCGCTCGAGGGCAGTCGGTCGCCGCGCTTCGAGGCCTTCCGCCGAGCCATCTCCGCGGCCCGCCGGGCCCGTGAGCGCCTGGGCCTGGTCGAGAAGCCCGATGAGGACCTCAAGCCCCGGCTGATCGCGCTGTGCCGGGCCACGTTCCCTGAAGAGGCCCTGCCATGGCTGGACACGGCCCTGGTCCTGACTCCCGAGCGGCCTGAGTTTCCGCCGATCCTGGGCACAGGTGGAAACGACGGGCGCCTGGACTTCAGCGTCACCCAGATCAGGAGGCTGATCAAGCTCTTCGATGTCTCGGACGGGAACCCGAGCCCGGAGGCCGAGGGCCTGCTTCGCGCCGCGCTCTTCGGCCTGACTGTTCCCGGCGTTGCCCGATCCGGCATCGGGCAATTCTCGCCGCAGGGGGCCGGAGGGGCCAACGCCTCGACCGGTTTCGATGGCGGGAGCCAGGCCAATCGCTGGGACTTCGTCCTGGCCCTGGAGGGCGCGATGCTGCTGACGGCCTCGGCCTCGCGTCGGCTCCAGGACCCGGGAGCCTCCCACCTGGCGGCTCCCTTCAACGTGCAGCCGGTTTCTGGGGGCTATGCCTCGGCGGGGCCCGACGACCCCGACACGTCCCGAGCCGAGGTCTGGCTTCCGTTGTGGAACCGGAAGGCCTCGCTGGCTGAGTTGCGGCAACTCTTCTCGGAGGGCAGGGCCCGGGTGGGGACCCATCTGGCCGCCACGGGCCTGGACTTCGCCCGCGCCGTGGCGGGCCTGGGCGTGGACCGGGGCCTGACCGGATTCCAGCGCATCGGCTTCCAGGAACGCAACGGCCAGGCATTCCTGGCCATCTCCCTGGGCCGCTTCCAGGTGGCCCGCAACGCCCAGGCCGGCCTGGTCGACAGCCTGGACCGGGACGGATGGCTGCAGGAGCTGAGAGGTCACGCAGGCGGCAACCTGCCGGCCTCGGTCCGCCGGCGGATCCACCAGTTGCAGGGCGCCCTCTTCGACCTGTGCCGGGTTCCCGGGCGCGATGCGTTGCAGAGGGTGCTGGTCACCGTGGGGGCCGTGCACCGGTCCTTCGCGCTCCTGCCCATCAAGGATGTCCGGAAGCACCCCCGGCCCTGCCCGCCCCTGGACGCCCGCTGGCTGGAACAGGCGGACGACGGCTCGGCGGAGTACGACGCCGCGGCCGCGCTGGCAGGCCTGGCGGTGACGACCTCGGCCGGGGCCCGCACGAGGCTGCGCTGGCTCTTCGATCCGGCGAACGCTTCGGGTGGGGGCCCCCGCTGGTCGGCCGAGCGTCAGGACGAGGTCCTGCGCCCTGCCGACGACCTCGAGCAGATCGCCCGGGCCTCCCTGGCGCGACTCCTGGTGCTTTCGACCAGGGAGCCGGCCCAGGCCACGCGGTCGGACTCTTCGGGGGGGTGCACCTGGAGGGATGATTCGTCCCGTCGGGTCCGCCTGCAGACCCTGCTGGCCTGGCTGAACGCCGAGATGGACTGGCGTCGCGCCGCGGAACTCTTCTGGGGATTGCTGCTGGTCGAGCCCTCCTCTGGAGAATCTTCCAGAGAAGCCCCCGGAAGGGCCCCCGACGTTCCGGCCGTGGAAGAGGTCCGGACCCATCCCCCGGCGGCCTTCTCGCTGCTGAAGCTGTGCTTTGCCGGCCGACCGGTCCGGGACGGGGCGGAGGCCTCCGAGGGAGTCCGGGTGCCCTGCGACGCGGACCTTCTCCTGGCCGCCCTGGCCGGCCAGGGGCAGCGCGCCGTGAGCCGGGCCGCCCAGCGCCTGCGCAGCAGCCTGCTGACGCCTCTGGTGGACCAGGCCTGGCTTCCAACCCACCTCTCCCGACGCTTCGCCTCGGCCGTGCTCCTGCCTGTGGGCGAGCGCACCCTGGGGCTCCTGGCCCGACAGGTGCTTCGCCCTGCGGAGCCCGACCACGCCTGAGATCTGACCGACCCGATCACCACCGAAAAGGAGACCCCCTATGAACTGGAACGTCCTGGAGAACGCACCCCGCCTGCTTCTGGAAGCCCCTCTCAAGCCCGTGCAGGGAACCCGTTTCCAGCCCACCGGCTTCCCGAACCTGGGCCCCGCTCGCTTCGAGGCCCACGATGGGACGGCCATGCTGCTGCTGGAATCCAACCAGAGCGTGGCTAACCGCCTGGAGGAGGTGGTCTGGGATGGGGCGGCCCGGGACTGGGTGGAGCCCCTGCGCGGTCTGCCCTACGTCCGGGTGGAGACCCCCAAGGGCGACTTCGTGACCACCTCGGTGCTGGAGGCCCATCGGCTGAACAGCCCCTACATCCTGGAGGGCAAGGACCGCAGCTTCTTCGATCACCTCAAGCAGGAACTGGGTGCCCAGGAAAACGGCCGGGTGGATCTGGGCCTGCTGGCCCGCACCCTGCTGCGCTACGACCCCAACGCCCTGATCCACGGCGTCTTCCTGGCCAAGAAGGAGCTGGCCGGAGGCCGGTTGCGGCTGCCTCGGGCCCTGTCTGGCTTCATCGAGGCGGCCGAGGTCAGCCCGGCCACCTCGGGAGGTGTCAAGCTCGACGAGGTGGACCCTTCCGGCGACACCAAGAAGGGCTTCGGCCACGTGCCCTTCTCGCGCGAGGAGTTCACCGGCCGGATCACCGCCTTCTTCAACCTGGACCTGGTCCAATTGCGCTCGTATGCCCTGGGCCAGGAGGCCTTCCGGCTGCTGGTGGCCCTCTCGCTCTACAAGGTCCTGCGGTTCCTGGAGACCGGCCTGCGGTTGCGCACGGCCTGCGATCTGGAGCTGACCGGTCCGGGGCTGGTGGTGACCCGGCCCGATGGTTTCGATCTGCCCGCGCTGGCCGACCTGGAGGGAACCCTGCCCGAACTGGTGCGGAAGGCTTCGCCGCACTTCGCCAGTCCGGCCGTCACGGGCGTCCGCTACCAGAGCGCGAAGGGCTGAGGCCATGCTGACCCTGGAGTTCCGATTCCCGGCGGGGCGCTACCACGCCACTCCCTGGGATCGCCACGTCAACGAGGGCGAGATCGACTGGCCCCCGTCTCCCTGGCGACTGGTGCGGGCCCTCCAGGCCGTGTGGTTCTCGCGGGCCTCCCAGGAGATCCCGCCCGCCACGGCCACCCGCCTGATCGAGACGCTGGCGGGTCATCTTCCGACGTATCACCTGCCACCCGCCTCCACCGGGCACACCCGGCACTTCATGGCCCGGTTCAGGACCCCCTTGGATGGCAAGACGGACAAGGTCTTCGACACCTTCGCCTCGGTCGGCCGGGAAGAGCCCCTGGTGGTGACCTGGCCTGACCTGGTCCTGGAACCCGACCTGCTGCAGGCCCTGGACCTGCTGCTGGAGCGCCTGACCTGGTTGGGCCGCTCGGAGTCCTGGGTTACTGCCCGAAGGGCTGCGGAAGTGCGGATCTGCGACCACGTTCGTCCTGCCGAGGATCGGCTTCCCGGCCCCGGGCAGGAACTGGTCCGGCTCCTGTGCCCTCGGGGGCCCGAGGACTACCGCGAGTGGGCGGCCAGCCTTCCGCGCCCCCAGGGCGGGAAGCCGCCGCTGGCTCCCGACAACCTGTTCACGGCCCTGACGCTGGAGACGGCCGATCTGAGGCAGGCCGGGTGGAGCCAGCCGCCGGGGGGGCGTTGGGTGGAATACCTTCGACCGTTGGATCGCCTGGATGGGGGGCGTCGGGCCGCGCCGCGCAGGCGTCCTCGCCGTGACCTGCCCCGGGTGGCCCGGTTCGCCCTGGCCGCCAGCGTCCTTCCCGACCTGACCGAGACCCTGCGGGTGGGCGAGACGGTACACAAGGAACTGGTCCGCCTCAGCGACGGACACCCGACCTTCACGGGACGGGAGTCCGACGGCTCCCGACGCGAAGGGCACCGGCACGCCCACTTCCTCGGCGAGGCCGGTGCGCGGGATGGCCAGGTCCGCTACCTGACCCTGTGGGCTCCCGAGGGCCTGGACGAGTCGGCCCTGGCGGCCCTGGGCCGATTGGCGCCGGTCTACGGGATCGGCTCCTACCCGATCCAGGCGGTCCTGCTGGGGTGCGGCGAGCCCCGGGACTTCCTCGACACCCGGCCCACGGCCCGAGGGACTCCGATCCTGGGCACCAGTACCGTCTGGCAGAGTCTGACGCCCTTCGTCCCGACCCGCCATCCCCGGACGCGCGGCACCCGTCAGGTGGAGAAGGGCCTGCGGGTGGGCAGCCCCGAGCACGACCTGCGCCGCCTTGTGGCCCTGGCCGGGTTTCCCGAACCCCTGGAGGTCACCGCCCTGGAGGAGGGTTGCCTCGCGGGCCGCAGGCTTC
>CAZQPM010000051.1:12547-16615 GCA_964595195.1 uncultured Burkholderiales bacterium
GGGGCCCGCGGGGCCCCGGCTTCCCTGGGCCCGCTTCCGCACCCAGCGGCTGAAGGGCGACGGCCTGCGCTCCAACCAGGCGGCCCTGGGCTGGCGACTGGTCTTCCCCGAGCCGGTTCAGGGGCCGATCTGCCTGGGCTACGGTTCCCACTTCGGCCTGGGCCTGTTCGTTCCTCGACGCACCTGACGACGGGAGGCCGGCCCACCGACCTCATCGACACCGTCGGCCCCGGGATGGCCCTCCGGCCATCCCGGGGCCTTCATCTGCCCGCATCGCGAAGGCCCGGTCCACCCGGGCTCCCGCGCATTTCGCTCCACAGCATCCTGAGCCGGGTCCCGCCTGCAGGGGCCCGGCCGTCACCCGTTCGGCGGGCTCCGGCAACAGACTTGTAACGAAACAATGCGCCCTTGGGCTTCCCTGGCCGGCCTCGGTGCGGCATCATGGAGTCATGCAGGAAGGGGTGCTCGCATGAATGGTTCGAAGTTGCGTTTCCTGGCCGGGGTGGTCCTGACCCTGGCGCTGGCCTGGTCGACCTGCGGTGCGGCGCAGGCCCGCCCCACCGTGGCGGGCACCCTGAAGGCCTTCAACCCTGGGGCCGGTCGACTGCAGATCCAGCGCGAGGACGGCGTGCTCAAGAACGTGGTCCTCGTCCCGAACGCCACCTTCGAGGTCTACGGGAACAAGGTGGCGCCCGCCACCTTCCGGCCGGGCATGCGCGTCGCGGTCCGGATCTGCGGGTCCCTGGCCGATGACCCCCTGGAGGCCGACCTGCTGACCGACTACGGGTCCTCCAACCGCTACGTCTCCCGCAGCGCCGCTTCGCCCTACAGCACCCCCGTGGGGAACTACGCCACCGGGGCCGGTTCCGGCGGCGTCAGCCCGGGCCTCCCCGGTCTGGGCGGGCCCAGCGTCCTGGGACCGATGGGCATGGGGGGCAACTTCCCCGGAGCCCTGACGAATCCCGAGATTCCCGGGCCGCTCCACAACTCGGCCTTCCCAGCCATCCCCCAGTCGACCCCCGGGGCCAACCCCGGGGCGCAGCCTTCGCCTCTGGGCAGCCCCTTCACCGGGCAGGTCGTGGCCGGGCAGACCGGCGCTCCGCTGCCTGCCCCCGGGTCCGTGGGCGGCCCGGTCAACCCCTACCCGGGCCAGGCCCCCAACGGCCCGGCCAATCCCTACGTGGCGTCGTCTCCCTACGGGAATCCCAACAGCACCTCGGCGATGCTGGGGGTGGAACAGGACCCGGCCGGTCCCAGCGTCGCCTCCATGATCGGCGGCGCGGGCGATGATGAGGACGAGGACGAGGGCGGCCCGGGTTTCCAGGCCAAGGCCAGCGGACCCCTGGGGGCCCAGGTCGTGCAGTTCCAGGCCCGCGTCATGGCGACGGATCCCAGGAATCGCGTGCTGACGGTGGTGCCGGCCAGTTCAGCCTATCCGATCCAGGTCGCCCTGCCCCCCTCGGTCTACCCGATCCATGCCGCGACCGGGCAGGCCGTTCCCCTGGACGGCCTGCGCTCGGGTCAGGGCGTGATGATCCACGGCCTGTCGAACGCGGCGGGGATCGTCGAGGCCCGGCAGGTCCAGGTCCTGCAGTAGGCCGCCGGGCCCGGGCTGCCGGGGGGGCAAGCCCGGCTCGGGAATGCTGCCTTCGCGGGCAGGTCCACCCGGCGGACCCTGCGAAGGGGCCGCGGTGAGCGCGCGTTACCAGGGTCGATTCCATCTCGTCGCCTACCTGATCGGCCTCGTGGTCCTGCTGTCGGTGGCCCTGTGGTTCCTGCAGCACGTCCACATGGTGGCCAACGTCCTGGCGGTCTCGATCCTTCTGGCCTACCTGATCGCACCGGCCGTGAACGCCCTGGTGCGCCGAGGGCTGGCGCGGACCCTGGCCATCACGGTCGCCTATCTCCTGCTGGCCGCCTTGGTGGCCTTCTTCGTGGCCTTCCTGGTCCCGGTGGTGACCCGCGAGTTCGAGAAGCTGCTGCAGAACATCGGCGGCCTGGCCAACACCCTGGAGGGGCTTCTGGGGACCGCGGTGGCGCGGCTGCACGATTGGGCCCCAGCCAGCCTCAAGCCCAGCCTGGACCCCCGGCGCTTCGAACTGGATGACCTGGCCCTGCGCATGCAGCGCGAAGCCCCGGCACTTCTGGGCGGGACCCTGTCGGGCCTGTTCGTGGGGGTCAAGTCGGCCGCAGGAATCATCGGCGGGGCCTTCCTGGTGCCCCTGCTGACCTTCTACATCCTGATGGATGCCGACAAGTACCGCCGCGGTTTCATGTCCGCCGTGCCCCGGTCCTGGCGCCCCGCGGCCAGCGAACTTCTGACCCGGATCGACCTGATGCTGGGGCGCTATATCCGGGGCCAGTTGATCGTCTGCGTCTCGATCGGCTTCTTCGTGGCCGTGGCCCTCAGCGCCCTGGGGGTCGAGTACGCCCTCCTGATCGGCATCTTCGCCGGGGTGGTGGACATCATCCCCTACGTCGGCGTTCTGATCGGGCTGGTACCGGCGTTCCTGATCGCCCTGATCAACAAAGGCCTGTTCTGGGCCATCCTGACGGTGATCGTGCTGGAGTGCATCCACTGGCTGGAGGGCCACATCGTGGTTCCCGCCGTGGTCGGCCACTCGGTAGGCCTGCCTCCCCTGACCGTGATGGTGGCCCTCCTGGCAGGCGCCGAACTGGGCGGCATCATGGGCATGCTGGTGGCCATTCCGGTGGCCGCCATCATCCGGGTGATGGCCGAGTACTACATCGAGAACAATCCCAACCTGGGCGAGGTCGAGGCGGTCGGAGGTCAGCCCGGCGGGGGGGCGGCCCCGGCGGCCAGCGGGTCGGATTCCGACTCCGGCCAGGCGTAGGCTTCCGGGCGGCGGTTGGCCAGGGCCGGCATGGTCTGGCGGAGGTCGTGCTGGCTCTCCAGGTCCAGGTCTGCCGTGACGAAGCACTCGCGATCCGCAGCCTGGGCCAGGACGACTCCCCAGGGGTCCACGACCATCGAACGGCCGAACCAGCGCAGGTTCTTCCCCGTGCCGCCGACCTGGCCCGCGGCTAGCATGAAGACCTGATTCTCGATGGCCCGAGCCCGCAGGAGGACTTCCCAGTGGTCACGCCCGGTGCGCTCGGTGAAAGCGGCGGGCAGGGCCACCAGGTCGGCCCCTCCCAAGGCCAGGATGCGGAAGAGCTCGGGAAAGCGCAGGTCGTAGCAGATGCCGAGACCCAATCGGGGACCTTCAGGCAGTGCCAGCAGGGTGTGGGACGCTCCCGGCCGGGCGGTCTCGGATTCCCGGAAGGCGGCCCCGGGGAAGTCGCAGTCGAAGAGGTGGATCTTCCGGTACAGGGCCACCCGGGCGCCCGCGGGATCGTAGACGCAGGTGGTGTTGTAGTGACGCTCCTGGTCGGGAATGGCCTCCAGGATGCTGCCGGCCACCAGGTGGATCCCCAACTCGCGGGCCAGTCCCGCCGCCCACCGGCCGGTGGGGCCGTCCAAGGCCTCCGCGGCCCGGAGGCGGATCTCGGCGGGGCCCAGGCAGGCGAACATCTCGGGCAGGACCACCAGCCTGGAGCCCGCGGCGCAGGCGCCGCGAATCAGGCGCTCGGCCACCTCCAGGTTGCGGTCGCGGTCGGAGCCTGAGGTCAGTTGGACCAGGCCGACCCGCATCAGCGCACGACGGTGACGGTCACGTCCCGGATGCCCCATTGCAGGCACTGGGACAGGGTGGGCAACCAGACGTCGATCTTGCACCCCTGGATGGCCCCGCCGGTATCCACGGCCCGGCCCCATCCGTAACCCGGAATGTACAGCCGCGACCCCATCGGGATGACCCGGGGATCCACCGCGACGGTCCCCAACTGCGTGCGGGTGCCGCGGGCGGTGAAGCCGCGCAGGTGGTAGGCGTAGGCTTTGACCCGGACCTTCCGGCCCGTCCCGGGCGCGGGTGGGGGGTCCTCGTGGTTCGAGGCGCGGGCCCGGGCGTTGACCGTCCGGGGGCGGACCGGTCGGGCCTGGGCCGCCCCGGCTCGAGCCCCTGAGGTGAAGGCCTCGCTGACCAGCGAGCTGGCCCCGGCTGGGAC
>CAZQPM010000052.1:0-16527 GCA_964595195.1 uncultured Burkholderiales bacterium
CACTTCTCCCAGAACCCCTTGGGCTCAGACCTCTGGATCTGACCACGGCGGCACCTGCTGGTCAAGAACGTCTCTGGCGCACCGCTTACGTCCAGTCCGACGAGAGCCACTTCGCGCAGGTCCTCGAGCGAGACGGACTGGGCGGACTGCCCCCGCGAGCCGACTTCCAGGTTGAGGGCGACCAGGGGTAGCAGGGACGTGGAGCCCAGGGGCGGCAGCGTGCGGTTCTTGGAGTCGAGCCTCCCCGGGGCGTGGAGTTCCTCCACCAGCGTCGAGGCAATCCTGGCGACCAAGGGGTCCTCATCAAGGTCTTCGTCGAGGGTTCTCGGAGGCTCCTCGGGGGGCCAGGAGGACAGGGCCTGCGGTCCCACGCTTCGGACGCGGATCTGAGCGGTCCGTTCCAGTCGGGGGCGCAGGAGCCAGTCCAGATCACGCGCCTGGAGTTGGAGACCGGCCGGGTCCGACCGCGGGACGCCCTTCGGGGTGAAGTGGAACCGGCTCCACTGCAGCGAGCCATCCGTCCCGGCCTCCACCATCACCGCCCCCTGGCCGTTCCCCGCCAGTAAGAGCAGAGGCTGCAGGGGTGTCTGGAGAGGAGGCCCCAAACTCTCCGGCCCCCTGCACCCGGACTCCCGGTGTAGGGCCTCCCGGGTCTCATCCGGCTTCAGGAAGCGACGGTACCACCAGCGGGGATACTGGGCGAGGGCTGCCAGCCAGTTCATGCGGCGTCTCCCGAGCCATCACGGATCATTCCGAAACACTATACCAGATTCGAATGTTCGAGAAATGGAAAGCCCGGTATCCCCGAGCAGGCCACCTGGGCCAGGAGGGCCAGGAATCGCTCTCGTTCATGACCCACCTCAACCAGGTGGGCCAGACCGGCAGCTCCCCGCGCCACCCGAAGGGCCTGTCCACCTGCTGCCACGGCGAGGAGCCCCACGCGGTGGGCTGGCGATTCGTCACCGAGCGCCGGGCGATCAACCTGGATCCTGCCTGCGGCTGGGCCCAGGGCAAGGCCGACGTGCTGTACGTGGCCGACGCCTTCGAGGTGATGGAGAGGGTGAACCGACTGCTGCGCGGGTGAGGGGCGGCGGTTCCGATGCAACTCAGGATGAACTGGGACCCTGCGCGTGAACGTCGTCATCGGCCACCCGGTCAATACCCACCACCGCCTGCCTGTCGAGTTGCAGGAACCTGCGACAGAGCGGATACATCCGTCAGGCAGAAGCGCAGGTGGCGACTCCTGGGCGACTCAGCCCAGGGCCGGCACCGGATGGCTGATGCAACGGAACAGGCCGTGCCCTTTGCCCAGTTCGGTGGCATCGACCATCTGCGGTTCCCAGCCCGCGGCCTGGAAGTAGGCCCTCCACTCCTCGATGTAGCGCTGATTGGTCTGTTGAAAGGCCTCCGGGAAGCCCGGCGCGTCCAAGGTCGGCACCAGCACGGCCCGGCCCTGGGGCAGGTTCTCCAGGATCGAGTTGGCGGGGCTGTAGAAGTCGCCGTGCAGATCGCCCGAGGACAGCGTGGTGACGTTGACCGGGGCCATCATCGGCAGGCGATCGACCTGGTAGCCCATATCGCGGATCTGCCGGGCGCGCTCGTCCAGGAAGGTCCGGACCTGACCGCCCAACTGCTTCTCCTGGTCGCTGCTCAGGACGTCCAGCGCCTCCTGCCGCACCTCGGGGATCATCATCCTCTCCGGGCTCAAGGCCATCAGGTACAGATCGACGTGGCCAGTGGCCTCTCCGGGCATCCGAGGCAGGACGACCAGTTGCTCTTCGCCGATTCCGTATGCGCAGGCCAGTTCGTGGGTGGTCTCCTGGGCGGTGCGGGCTCGGAACCCCAGCCGCTGCATCTCACGGGTCCCGGGCTTGGAGTTGTCCTCGACCAGCCGTTGACTGACGAAGACGTGGCGACCCGTGGCGATCTGGTTGCCCAGTTCGTGGTCCAGGGGCACGGTGCGCGTCAGCAGCCACTGCCCGCCGCCCGTGGTCACGCCCGGCTCGCGATACATCTGGTGCTCGGGGGACGGACCGCGCACCGGGATGTAGGTGGCCCCGGTGTAGTTGTTGCGTTCCTTGACCGGGGACGTAAAGCTCAGGACCTTGGTCGTACCGTCCGCCTGCCGCACGTAGGCCGGCGAATAGTCCCGAATCCACACCATGTTTCCCCCTGCGCTCCCGTAACCGCTGCGCGGCCCCTGGAACCCGATACTGCGGGCTTCCAGGCGGGATCCCAGACGCTCGCGCAGCCGCTCGACCATGCCCCTGGAGACCTCACCCGCCAGGACGTGCGTCACGATACCCGACAAGGGGGCGAAGTCGGGAATGGGACCCACCGCCAGGGCGGCCAGGGCCGCGGCCGAGGGAGCGGACTCGGGGGCCGCCGCAGGGGCTGGGGCGGAGACGAGGACCGAATCCTGAGGCAGGGAAACCGGGGTGTCGGCTGCAGGAGCGTGGCCGCCCGAAGCGGACGGCGACGGGGGGCAGGCGAGGGCGAAAGGCTGGGTGGAGAGGTTCTGGATCATGGCCTGACCCTACCGCGTCCTCCTGAAAAGGACTTGAAGAGTCGTCGGGCCCGCCGAGCGGGCCTCGCTCCGGAGGACCCGCACCGAGCCCCGTGGAATAGGGCCCGGCGAGGGGGCAACCGGGAATGTCCACTGAAACCACCGATCCACTCGGAGTCCTGCTGACCCACCTTCAGGACCTGGCAGCCGGAACCCCGCGCATCACCGCGCAGGAGGCCGAGGGATGTCAGGACCCGCGCCTGGGCCGGGCCCTGGCCGCCCTGTACAAGTTGAGGGGGGACATCGAGGACCTGGAGGGCCTGCGCCGTCAGTTGGGCGAGGCCAACACCTTCGTCGAAGCCATCATCGAGAACATCCCGGACATGATCTTCGTGAAGGAGGCCTCCGAACTGCGCTTCGTCCGGTTCAACCGGGCCGGCGAGCGGTTGTTGGGGCGCGCGCGGCAGGACCTGATCGGCCGGAATGACTACGACTTCTTCCCACCCGGCGAGGCCGATCATTTCACCTCGATGGATCGGAGCGTCCTGGACCGGGGAGAGACCCGCGACATCCTCGAGGAACCGATCCACACGGCCTCCGGCCTGCGCTGGCTGCACACCAAGAAGGTGCGGATCCTGGGCACCGATGGCCAGCCCCGCTACCTGCTGGGGATCAGCGAGGATATCACCGACCGCAAACTGGCCCGAGAAGCCCTGCGGGAGAGCGAGCGCCGCTTCCAGACCCTGGCCAACTCCTCCCCGGTCGGCATCCTGGAGATCGACGCCGGTGGCGGATGCATCTACACCAACCCGCGCTGGTCCGAGATCAGCGGGCTGAGCGCGGAAGCCTCGCTGGGTCAGGGCTGGGCTCAGGCCCTGCACCCCGAGGACCGGGAACGGGTGCTGGAGGCCTGGACCCGCACGATGGCCCACCCGGACCGCCTGCACCTGGAGTTCCGGCTGACCCGGCCCGATGGGGCGACGCCCTGGGTGCTGGGTCTGGTCACCCCCGAGTGGACCGACAGCGGCGCGGTGTCCCGTTTCGTGGGAACCTTCACCGACACCACCGACCTGCAGGAAGCGCGTCGCGAGGCCGAGGCCGCCAACAAGGACCTGGAGGCCTTCGCCTACTCGGTGTCCCACGATCTGCGGGCCCCCCTGCGCCACATCTCGGGCTTCAGCCGAATCCTGATGGACAGCTACAGCCGGGTGCTGGACGAGGCGGGGCAGGACTACCTGGCCCGGATCAACGCCGGATCCGAGCGCCTGGGCATGCTGATCGACGAGTTGCTGACCCTCTCCCGTCTGACGCGCGCCGAGATGACCCGCGAGCCGGTGGACCTCAGCCGGTTGACGGCGGACATCCTGGTCGAGATCCGCCAGACCGCTCCGGAACGGAACGTCCAGACCCTGGTGCAGCCCGATCTCGTCGTCCAGGGGGACAAGACGCTGCTGCGGGCCCTGATGTACAACCTCCTGGACAACGCCTGGAAGTTCAGCGGTCCGCGCGAGTCGGGCCGGATCTCGTTCGGGGCCATCGAGCAGGCCGGTCACCGCACCTTCTTCGTCCAGGACAACGGGGTGGGCTTCGACATGGCCCAGGCCGATCGGCTCTTCCGGACCTTCCAACGGCTCCATCGCGCTTCGGAGTTCCCGGGGACCGGCATCGGTCTGGTCAGCGCCCAGCGCGCCGTCGGGCGACACGGAGGCCGCATCTGGGCCGAATCCAAGCCCGACCAGGGCGCCACGTTCTTCTTCACCCTGCCCGGATCTGCGCACCTGCGAAGCTCGGAATGAGGCATTCAGGAGGCGGGAACCCATCTCCTCGTGGAGAAAAGGGCATCGGCTTCGACGAGAAGTCCCCGGACGGAATCCTCCTGCCCCTCCAACGCCTGGATGGACGAGGGGCGCTCCGGGAATGGGGTTGGGGTGGGCGACATGCCAGAAGACTGCCGCGCGCCACCCGGGACGCAACATCGCGACGAGCAAGCCAGGGATCGGGACCGGCCTTCAGCTCCATCCTCCCTGCGGACGGAGGCGTGGACCGGCCGGCCAGAAAGGGGGTCTTCTTGAATCACTCCTCTCACCCCATCGTCATCCTGATGGCGGACGACGACCCGGATGACTGCATGCTGGCTCGGCATGCCTTCAACGAACACCGATTGGCCAACGACCTGCGCATCGTCGAGGACGGTGAGGAGCTGCTGGACTATCTGCGCCAGCGCGGCAGGTTCTCCACCCCAGGCAGCGCGCCCCGCCCGGGCCTGATCCTCCTGGACCTGAACATGCCTCGCAAGGACGGCCGCCAGGCCCTGCGGGAGCTCAAGGCCGACCCCGACCTGAGGCGCATCCCCGTCGTGGTCATGACCTCCTCCAAGGCCGAGGAGGACGTGCTGCGCAGCTATGACCTGGGTGCCAACTCGTTCATCACCAAGCCGGTCACCTTCGACGGCCTGGTACAGACCGTGAAGACCCTTTCGCAGTACTGGTTCGAGGTGGTTCAGTTGCCGAGGGACGGGGCGGGGGAACCAGGCCTGTGAAGTCACCGCTCCGCATCCTGCTGATCGAGGATGACGAGGACGACTACCTCCTGACCCGCTCGCTGCTCTCCCAGGTCGAGGGTGCAGCCCACCGACTGGACTGGGTCTCGACCTATGAAGAGGGACTGGAGGATATCCAGGCCTGCCGCCACGACCTGTACCTGCTGGACTATCGCCTGGGGAACCGAACCGGGTTGGACCTGCTGCGCGAGGTCAGCGAGGGGAAGTGCCGGGCCCCGATCATCTTCCTCACGGGCCAGGGGGACCGGCAGGTCGACCTGGAGGCGATGCGCGCGGGGGCCGTCGACTACCTGTCCAAGAACCGACTGGACGCCTCCCGGCTGGAGCGGTCCATCCGCTACGCCTGGGAGCACTTCCAGAACTCCGAAGCCCTGAGGGCCGCCCTGGAAGCGGCCGAAGCAGCCCGTCAGGAGATGCAGGAGGCCAACATGGCCAAGGGCCGCTTCCTGGCCACCATGAGCCACGAGTTCCGAACTCCCCTGCACTCCATCCTGGGATTCTCCGAGTTGCTGCTGGAGGACGCGCCGACCGCCGAGGACCGGGAATACGCCCAGAACATCCAACAGTCCGGGCGCCACCTGCTGAACCTGGTCAACGACCTGCTGGACCTGTCCCGGATCCAGGCAGGGCACCTGGAACTGGACCGCTCGCTGGTCGACCTGGGCCTGGCCGTGAACTCGGCCTGTGATTCCCTCCGGACCCTGGCTCAGGCCCGGGGCGTCTGCCTGGAGGTTCCACCGACCTCCCTGGGCGAGCTGCGGGTCGATCCCGTGCGCCTGCACCAGATCCTGCTGAACCTCCTGTCGAACGCGGTCAAGTTCACGCCACCTGGAGGGACCGTCCGGGTGGAGGTCGCCCGGGTTCCCCGGGCGGTGCGCCTGTCCGTCTGCGACACGGGGGTGGGCATCTCCCCCGAGGACCAGGCCCGCATCTTCCAACCCTACGTGCGCGCGGGCACCCGCCTGGAGCCCGGAGCGGGCCTGGGTCTGGCCATCGTGCGCCTGCTGGTGGAAGCCCACGGAGGTCACGTGGAGGTTGAGTCGCAACTCGGAAGGGGCAGTTGCTTCTCGGTGATCCTTCCGGACATCCGTGAGTCCTCAGGGGATTCCTGCCTCGAAAGCGCGCCGGAGGAGGCCTGACGACGTCTCGGGGATCGGTCAGGGCAGCGCCAGGCCGAGGACCTGGAGGAGGGCCTTCTCGATCCCGGAGAGGGCCGCATCCCCCTTGACGAAGTAGCCACAGGCTCCCATCTGCAGCGCCTCGGAAGCCGTGACCCCGCTCTGCCAGCCGCTCAGGACCAGGACCGGCACCGTGGGTGCTGCGGCCAGCAGGGTCTGGAGGGTCTCCAGACCCTGGCTGTCGGGCAGCCCCAGATCCAGCAGGACGATGTCCACCCCTCCCTGGCCCAGGCGTTCCAGGGCGGAACGCAGCGAAGTCGCCGATTCCACGGTGTAGAGGGCGGTGGTCCGCCGGTGGAACCAAGCCTGCGCCAGGCTGGCCCCCAGAGGATCGTCATCCACGACCAGGACCCGAACCTCAGCGCGGCTGGCGGGGTTCGCTGCGGCGGCCCGGCGGGTCCTCACGAGGTCGGCCTGGTCGAGGTGCGCAGAGCCCGCTGGTCGGTGCCCCCGAGGCGAATCCGGAGCGGGGCTGCGCCATGCGCGGGGGGGTCCTCCTCGACGGAGCGGATGAAGACCTCCACCCGAGTGACCGTTCCGAGCGTGCCGGCATGGGCCTCGAACGGGAGCTCCTCCTCGGGCCCGATGGAACGGAACCAGACGCCACCGTTGGCCACGGGGTAGCCAGACTTGTCATACCCGGCGAAGCCCAGGCGGACATCCCAGACCACCCGGGAAGCCTGGTTGACCAGGGTCCCGCCCACGACCAGGTCCGAGGAACGCTGCTGCCAGTAGACGTCGACCACCGACAGCAGGGCCGGGGCGACTTGCTGAGCCAGCCCAGGCCCGACCAGGACCAGGATCGTGACCAGGACCAGGAACAGTCTGAGGCGCACGATGACCCCCGAAACAGCAGTTGAGGAGGCTTTCCCCCTTCGCCGGGCCGTCCCCTGCCTGCCGCCGAGGTCGGCCCGGATCGACCAGCCGTCGAGCCCGCTCGAAAGCTCGCGGCGGCAGCCTGTTCAGCAACGCAGGCCGTCGGGCAGGAACGGCGAAGTCCAGGCCCACCCCGTGGGAGGGCAAGCCCCGCCCGGTCGTCCAGATGGAGGATTCCGCCCATGTCCGAGATCCTGTTCCGCCGGGAGTCGCCCCTCCAGCGCCACCAGAGACAGATCGAGGACATCCTCAAGGCGCTGGAGTTGGAGCCCGAAGACCATCGCCTCGCCACCGAGAATCCCAACCTGCTGCTGTGGTCCATCGTGCGCGGTTCGACGCACGCCGAGATCTCGATGCGCTGGGACCGACGCAAGCAGGAGGGCTGGTTCTGCGTAACCGCCCCACTGGTCCACCTTCCCGAACTGGACCTGCTGGGATTCTATCGCCGCCTTCTGGACCTTAACGCCGAGATCGAGGGGGCGGCCCTGCACACCCGGCAGGACCTGGTCTACCTGCGATCCGCCCGCCCCCTGCAGGGGATGGACACGCTGGAGGCGGGAGACGTCCTGGAGCGGGTCACCTGGAACGCCGAGAGCCTCAAGCAGAGGCTGGCCAGCGAGTTCCCCGTCCGCCCTGCCGACGGGTGACCGGGTCCCGACCCACGCCAGGCCGGCATCTCGGGCACCCCGAGAGGGCCGGCCGTTGACGGTCCGTCCCGCGCCCGCTCAGGGCACGTTCAGGAAGAGGTGCAGCCAGACGCTGGCGACGTAGCCCAGGGCCACCGCCCAGGTCCAGCGCAGGTGCGAGAAGAACGTGTAGTGGCCTCGGGCCTGACCCATCAGGGCCACACCGGCCGCGCTGCCGATGGACAGGAGCGAGCCGCCCACGCCGGCGGTCAGCGTCACCAGCAGCCACTGCCCCGCCGACATCTGCGGGTCCATGTGCAGGACGGCCACCATGACCGGGATATTGTCCACCACCGAGGATAGCAGGCCGACCAGGACGTTGGCCGTGGTGGGCCCCAGGGTGCCGTAGGTGAAGTGCGAGGCCAGGGTCAACCAGCCCAGGGTTCCCAGGGCCCCGACGCACATGATGACGCCGTAGAAGAACAGCAGCGTGTCCCACTCGGAACGCTCCAGGATCTTGAAGATGTCGAAGTATTCCTGGGGATCGACCGGAACGGTTCGAAGTTCGCGCGTCGGGGTCTGCAGCCCCTCGGACATCTCCTCGCCGACCTCGGGGACCTCGCGCGGCGTGTGGGCCCGGCGCCGCAGGTGGGAGCCGTACAGCTTCAACAGGCCCAGGCCGGTCATCATGCCCAGGACCGGCGGCAGGTGCAGGCGGGCGTGCACGGTCACGGCCAGGGCCAGGGTCCCGATGAAGAGGGCCACCACCTGCCAGGCCCCGGGAAGCAGGTCGACCTTCTCCTCCTCCACCACCGGCCGCCCTGGTTCGACGGCCAGACTCATGAACAGAGCGGGCACGAACCAGTTGACCAACGAGGGCAGGAAGAGGGCCGAGAAGCCCCAGAACCCCACCTTCCCGGCCTGCCAGACCATCAGCGTGGTGATGTCTCCGAAGGGCGAGAAGGCCCCTCCGGCGTTGGCCGCCACCACGATGCTGATGCAGCCCACGCTGAGGAAACGCGGACGCCCGGGGCCCACGGCCAGGAGCACGGCCCCCATCAGGAGGGCTGTGGTCAGGTTGTCCGCCAGGGCCGAGATGAAGAAGGCCAGGAGGCCCGTGACCCAGTAGACCGCCCGCAGACTGAGTCTCCGAGCCACCAGCCAGGACCTCAGGGCCCGGAAGACCTGACGTTCGTCCATCGTGTTCACGAAGGTCATGGCCGCCAGAAGAAACAGGAAGAGTTCGCCGAACTCCAGCAGGTACTCACGGACGGCCTGCCCGGCCAGGTTCGGGTCTCCGGACCGGTTCGCCGCCCAGGCGAGCAGCATCCACAGGATTCCAGCGGCCACTGTCACCGGTTTGGACTTGCGCAGTTTCAGGGGTTCCTCGGCGATCACCAGCGCGTAGGTGAACACGAAGAGGGCCAGACAGATCCCGGCGACAGGGTGCGATAGCATCAGGTCCCAGGACTTCCGAGCGACCGACCCGTCCCCTGCCGACCGTTCAACCGTTCAGATAGATCCGCCGTACGCGGGGCGTGACCAGACAGGCGATCTCGTAGTTGATGGTGCCGACCCTCTGGGAGACCTCCTCCAGGCTCATCCCCCCCTGGCCGAAGAGCGTGACCTCGTCCCCTCGCCGGACCTGCGCCCCCGTGACGTCCACCATGAACATGTCCATGCAGACCCGTCCGACCTGGGCGTGGCGCCTCCCCCCCAGGCACACCCAGGCCTGGTTGCTGAGGCGTCGCGGATAGCCGTCGGCGTAACCCGCGGAGACGACGGCGCAGGTCATGGGGTCGCGGGCGGTGTGGGTGCGCCCGTAACTGATGGAGGTGCCAGCAGGCAGTTCGCGGACCTGACAGACCCGTGACTTCAGGGTCATCACAGCTCTCAGGGGGCCTGCCGTCGGCTGACTGTCGGGATACAGCCCATACAGCATGATCCCCTCACGAACCATGTCGATCTGCGTCTCGGGGTGGGCAAGGATGCAGGCGCTGTTGGAAGTGTGGCAGACCTGGGGCCGGATCCCCCTGCGCTGCAACTCCTCCAGACAGGTCAGGTAGTTCTGCAGTTGCCAGGCGGTGTAGCCATCCTCCGCAGGGGTATCGGCCACCGCGAAGTGCGTGAACAGGCCCGTCAGGTCCAGAGCCGGAAGGGAGGCCATCCGCTCGATCGCTCGGGCCGCCTCCAGCGCGTTCTGCGCCCCCTGGGCCAGAATCCCCAGGCGCGACATGCCCGTGTCCACCTTGGCGTGGACCGCGACCGTGACCCCCTGTGCCCGGGCCGCCGCCGAGAGTTCCCGGGCCGCCTCCTCATCCACGGCGGCCTGGGTCAGGTCCAGGGTGGCCAGGACCCCGGCGTACCGCGCCGGCGTGTAGCCGAGGATCAGGATGGGCCGCTGCAGCCCGGCCCGGCGCAACTCGACGGCTTCGGTCAGGCTGGCGACGGCGAAGGCGTCGGCTCCGATTTCCTCCAGGAAGCGCCCGCAGGCCACGGCCCCGTGCCCGTAGGCGTCGGCCTTGATGACGCACATGACCCGGCGCCCGGTGGACCGGGCCAGACCGAAGTTGTGTCGCAGGGCGGACAGGTCGATCTCGGCCCAGGTCCGCAGGGTATCGGAGAGGTCGTTCACCGCAGGGCTCCCCAGGCGTTCTCAGGCCTGGCGCCGCCCCTGGCGCGCAGCCTGCCGGCGCTGCAACCAGGCGGAGTAGACCAGGACCAGGGCAGCGGTGGCCAGGCCCACCCCGGCCATCAGGAGCCACATCTGCCCGACGGAATGGCCCTCATACAGCAGGCGTGTGACCACATCGGGCGGTTGCTGCATGACCTCGACGAGCCTGCCGAAGGCCTCGCCCTGGGGCAGGGCCTGGACCGCCTCGGCCGCGACCCCTCTCTGCAGCAGCATCTCGCGCGCGAAGCGCTCCTTGGAGGCCAGGTGGTCGTAGAGGAAGGGCCCGATCTTCCCTTCCAGGGTCGAGCCGACGGCGAACGAGATCTGGGAAAGGCCCAGGTACATGGCCTTCTTGTCGTCGGGTGCCAGGTGCCCTCCCACGAACTCACCGAACTTGGGGCTGGACAGCATCTCGCCGACGCTGAAGACCGCCACCGCACCCAAGGCGGTCCAGCCGGCCGTCGAGAACCCGATCAGGAACAGGGAGAGCGCGGCCAGCGAGGTCCCCAGGGCGATGCTGCGCAGGATGCGCAGCCTGGAGGACAGCCAGGCGAAGAAGAAGCAGGTCAGCATGATCAAGCCGGCGTTGATGTTCATGATGCCCTCGGGTTGGATGAACTGCTTGGTCTTGTCCAGGATCATCACGAACCCGACCACTGGATTGTTGATGTCCAGGACCCTGGAGACCTGCGAAACCACGTCCCGGCTGTCGACCCAGTCATCCACGTGCAGCGGCAGCACGTCGAAGAGGGCGTAGAACATGAAGTAGAATCCGGTGAAGATGGCCAGGAACACGCCCAGTTCGGGACGCAGGAGCTCGCGCAGGGTCTCGCGGGCCAGGCTCTGGCGCTTCTCGCCGCTGGCCTTGCGCTGACGTTCGCGCTCCAGGCGCTCGGCCAGGCCGGGCTCGCGGTAGGTCAGGAGCAACAGGAAGTTCAGCGAGATGATCGCGGCACACGTCAGGAAGACGTACTGCCAGTCCATCTTGCGCATCAGGCCCGCCGTCAGCGGGCCCAGGAAGGCCCCGATATTGACGGTCTGATAGAAGATGCCCCAGGCCATCGAAGAGTTCTGGCGGTTCGTGCTCTTGACCAGGGTGCCCTGGATGCCGGGCTTGAAGATCGCCGTTCCCGTGGCCAGGCAGATGGCTCCGGCCAGGAAGCCCCAGAAGTTGGCGAAGGCCGCCATGATCAGGTAGGCCGCGATCTTGACGACCGTGGAGACCGCGATGATCAGCTTGTATCCGTAGCGATCGGCCAGGCCTCCCACGAAGATGGGGACGAAGCCCTGGAAGGCCGACCACACCATCAGGATGGTGCCATACTGACTGACCGAGATGCCCAGCCCGCCCTCGGACAGAGGAGACTTGGCATACAGGCCGGCCACCGAGCGCACACCATAGTAGGCCAGGCGCTCGACCATCTCCATGGCCCCCACGACCCAGAAGACGTAGCCCAGGCTCAGGATCGAGGCCACCAGGCCCAGTTGCTTGATGTCGACGGGGCCGGAGTCCTGGGTCTGGGAAGAGGCGCTCATGGGGTGTCTCCACGGGGGGGATGGCCGCGCAGGTTCCACCCGGGATCGCCCGAGACCTGCCGGGGCCCGCGCCGGAGTGCGGAGCCCCGGACGGGGCCGGGTCCAGGCGCGACGGACGTCCCCAGCCGTTCCGCCTAGCCGCCGCCTCGAGGCCGGAAGAGGCGCCAACCCGACGAGCGCCGGGCCGGCTCCTCTTCGCCGGCCGCGGGCGGACGCTGGGCGTCCTCACGCTGCTTGATCTCCCGAGCCAGGATCTCGGACCATTCCTTGCGCTCGCGCTCGACGCGCTGCTGCAGTTCGTAGAACGCGCGCTGGGCCTTCTCCAACTCCATGCGCATCTCGGCCCGCTCGCGGTGCCCGTCCTGGATCAGGTTGTCCTTCTCGGCGGTCTCGGCCACCAGACGGGCCACCTCCGCCTCCAGGTCGCGCGAGTCGCCCCCCCCAGAGGTCCTTCCACCCACGGACATCTTGTAGTTCAGGGCCTTCACCTGTTCCTGCAGGTCGCGAAGTCTCTCGGAGGTCGCCTCGCGCTCGGCGGCCGCCCGGGCCTGGGCCTCGCGGGCTTCGGCCAGTTGGCGCTGGGAGGCGTCCAGTTCCCTCTGCAACCCGTTGATCCGGCCCTGCAGGCGAGCCGTCCCCTCCGGAGAAACGCGGCTCTCCTCCTCGCGAGTGCCCTCGCCCGCCTTGAGCGCGGCCCGCAGGGCCGCCATCTCGGCATCCAGGGCCGTCTGCTTCTGGAGCAGGCGGGTGCGCTCGCCCTCCACCTTCAGCAGGGACTTCTCCAGGTCCCGACTCTCGCGCTGCCTGCGCTCGACCTCCTCGGCCCTGCGCCGGCGTTCCTCTTCCAGGGCGGCCTGCAGCGCGTCGCGCTCGGTCAGGGCCCGGGAGGTCTCGGCCCGGGCCTCGTCCAGGGCCTGCTGGGTGCTGGTCAGGTCCCCGGCCAGCGGCTGCGTGCGCTCCATGACGTCGCGCAGGCGATCCTGCAGGACCTTGATCTCGGAGTCCGAGGCCCTCAGTCGGGCCTCCAATTGCTGGCGTTGGCCGCGCGATTCCTCCAGGACCCGGGCGGCCCTCTCGGCCAGCTCGGCGGGACGGGCCCCTGCAGCGTCCAGGGGCTTGCGCAGGGCCTCCAGGCGACGGGTGAGGTCGGTCAGTTCGGTCCTGGTCTCGTGGGTGACCGTCTCGGGAGCGGGCCGTTCCCGCTCACTGCGCAGGCCGGCCAACTCGGCCAGGGCTTGATCCCGCTCGGCCTGCAGCACCGCCCGCTGGCGCCGGAGATCCTCCAGGTCGGCTTCCAGACGCTGGCGACCCGAGGTGTCAGCCTCGCCCTGCCTGGAGGAGCGCTCCATCGAGGCCTGCAACCTGTCCCGTTCCTTCAGCAGGCGGTCCCGCTCGCCCAGCGCCTCCTCCTGCGTGCGGGAGAGACTCTCCGCGTCGGCACGCGCTCGGGCCAGTTCGTCGACCAGGCGCTCGCGCTCGGGGCGCAGCAGGTCCCGCTCGCGCACCGCACGGTCCCGCTCCTCCCGAAGCCGCACCACATCTGCCGAATCCCGGTCCGAACCGCCACGAGCCAGTTCCAGGCGCAGACCCTCCAGCTCCTGGCGCAGTCCCTCCAGACCCCGGGCGACCTCGGCGTCCCCGGGGGGAAGCGCAGCAGGCTCGGCCGCCAGGTCCCGCAGGACGGACACCTCGGCGGAAATCGCCTGGACCACGCCGGCCCCTTGGGTTTCCAGGGCCGCGCGCAGGTCGTTCATGGCGGATTCCAGGGCGACGGCCTGTCGGTTCTCGCTCCGCTGCAGCAATTCCAGGATCCGGGCCTGGCTGGTGGCCAGAGGCTCCAGGTTCTGGCTGATGGATTCCAGCAGCACGGAAGGCAGGAGCTGGTCGTCACGGCGCCGGCCGGGAACGCGCCGGCGCTCGTGGAAGACCTGCCCCGGAGGGGGGGGTGGCCGTAGGGGAGGTGCAGGAGCCCCCGACGCCCCCTCGGCCGTCGCCGGGGCCCCCGCAGCCGGGCGGGTCTCCGCGGTGAGAGGGCCCTCGGGCCCAGCGGCCCGGGCCGCCCCGGGTTCAGGGGCACCGGCTCCGGGGTCCGGGTCGGTCGGCGGGGGATCCGGTTCGAGAGCCCGTCCCTCCGCCGCCGGTGCGGGTCTGCCGACCGGCAGGGACTTCTTCAACTTGCGGACCTCGAACTCGCGGAGCATCCATTGCCCCGAACGGCGGGTGGCCGACGCCCGACCCTCGGCGATCCAGCTCTGCAGGCAATCGGGAGTGATGCCGAGAGCCTCGGCGGCCTCGTTCAGGTTGAAGAACTTCGCCATGGCCCGGGGAGGTTCGCCGGTGTCCGCACGGGTTCCTGTGGAGAGGATTCGGGGGCCGTTGCCGGAATAGCGTGGGCGCCGCGCTCGACGCGGCCAGCCCCCTCGGGGCATCCCGGCGCAGCCTCCTGGGGCTGGCCTTTCCCAGGTGAATCGACCATGTTCCATGCCCTCCGCTCTCCACTCGTCCGGGCGCTGGGCGCCGCCCTGGCGCTCAGCCTCCTGGTCGCCTGCGGCGCCCGTTCGACGCAGGCTCCACCGTTGGTGGTCAAGGATACCGCCTACCAGGCCCCCTCCCCCCTGCCCACCCGCTACGAGAGGCTGCAAGGGGTCGCCCTCTTCGATGTCTCCGCGGGCCTGGGAGGCCTCATGGCAGGCCTGCCGAACCCGCCGCCCGCCTTCAACTCGTTCTTCGTCCTGCTCAACCCGCGCAAGCCGACCGAAGGCATCCTGGTCTGCGCCGGGCCGAACCTACAGGACGGGGCGATCCAGGCGCAATCCAGCAAACCGGTCCAGGTCACGGGCAACGTCCGGACCATGCCGGACGACACCGTGGCCACCTACGTCCAGGAAACCTACGGAGTCAGCCTGGCGCGAGACGCCAAGGGCGCCACGGCCTGGGTCGACAACGAGGTGACGCTGACCCTGGAGCCGCCGCCTGCGCCCGCCAGCCCTGCTGCACAGCCCTCACCGCCCACCGCCAGCCCGGCTGCCCAGCCCACCCCGCCCACCGCCAGCCCGGCTGCCCAGCCCACCCGACAAGGAGAGCACTGAACATGGCCCGCGGGCGCCCGGAGGAGAAGCACCATGACCTGGTCCTGCTGCAGGTCGAGGACCTGGCCGCCGAGTTCGCCCCCTGGCGGCGCGACGAGCGCGGCCAGCAGATCTTCGTCAAGATCAGCCGCGGGCAGCAGACGGCGCTCCTGTACGCCGGGTCCCACTGCATCGTGGATGCCGACGTGCAGCAGGGCCTGATGCGCCTGGTCAACGACGGCTGGAGCGTGGAGGGCGAACTGACCGTCTCGTTCGAGGGGAAGGCCGAGCCCGGCACCGATCCCTATGTCTACCAGGACCCGCTACTGATCGAACTGGGTCAGGCCCTGCTGCCCCTGGTGGATCCCCAGCAAGGGGCCCCGCTGCTGGCGCGGTTGGGTGGTCTGCGCGACGAGGTCGCCCGCGAGTCGGGCCTGGTTCCTGCCGGGATCCGGGTTCGCGACAACCTCTCGTTGGAACCCAACCAGTACCTCATCCGCGTCAAGGAATCCCCGGCGGCGATCGGTGAACTCTTCCTGGACCGCTACCTGGCCGTAGGCAGCCACGAGCAGCTCAGCGAGCTGCAGGGTTGGGCCACCGTCGAGCCTGCCTACCGCATGAAGGCCAAGTGGATCGAGCTCGAGCATCGCGACAAGGCCGACCAGGTGGGGTGCCTCCTCCTGGGAGCCCTGCAGGTGCTGGTCACCCACCTCAAGCAGGTGGTGATGAACGCTGCCCCCGAGTTGCTGGGGCTGCAGGAGACCCACGACCTGGTGGCCCGGCTGCGCCCCACCCACCCCGTCGTCGTCGAGGATTTCCTGTCGAACCGGGCCCACCTGCGCAGCCTGCGGCGGATCCTGCAGAACCTGCTGGCCGAACGCGTGTCGATCCGCGACCTGGTCACCATCCTGGAGACGGCCGGCGACATGCTGGATCGCCTGAAGAGCATCGACCTGGTGGTGGAATCCTGCCGGATGGCCCTGGCCCGACAGATCTGCTGGAGCCACCTGAACGAGGAGGGAGTCCTGAGGGGTCTGGCCCTGACCGCCAGCGCCGAGAGACGCCTGCTGGAGGCCCTGGAGGTCCGCGAAGGCGGCACCCTGTTGAACATCAGCCAGGAGGAGGCCGAAGCCTTCGTGGCAGCCGTCGGCAAAGCCCTGGAGGAGCATGGCCGGCCGCCGGTCCTGTTCACCGACCCCCCCACCCGCTTGTGGGTGCGCCGCCTCCTGGCCCGCCCCTTCCCCGACCTGGCTGTCCTGTCCACCACCGAGATCGCTCCGGGCGTGCGCATCGAGACCACGGGCACCGTGGACTTCGGCACCCCGACCCGCCCCGAGGCCACCCCGTCCCCGGAGGAGCCGGCTCCCCCACGCCGGAAGCGGGGTTTCGGTTCACTGATGGGCGGTTGACCAGGGCAGGGATCCCCCTGGCCCACTCGAAAATCGACTCCTAGCAGCCTGTGTGGCTACCACTCCCGTCGCCTCGCCGGGTCTTTTCCGCCCC
>CAZQPM010000053.1:0-15800 GCA_964595195.1 uncultured Burkholderiales bacterium
GGACCCCAGCAGGTAGGTCAGCACCACCAGGCTGCTGCCCAGTTGGGCCAGGGCCAGGCTGTTCCGCCAGACCTGCCGGCGTGCGGGGGGGGCGTCCTCCAGCCAGTGGTCGGCCAGGAGGCCGGCCACGAACGCCGTGGACAGGTAGACCGTGAAGAACAGGTCCACGTCCTGGACGGGCCCGAGGCTGGGGACCATGAACAGGAAGAAGCCCGCCTGCACGGCCAGCATGAGGGCGACGAAGCGGTGGTCCCGGTGGGCCAGGATCCGGGCCTGGGGCAGCCCCCACGCCAGCAGGACCAGGCAGACCGGGCCGGCCCCCAGGATCAGCATGCTGGCCAGATCCATCAGGTGCCCGGGCGAGAGTGCGAAGGCCGGCCGGAAGAGCGGCAACCATGGGATCAGGGCCTGACCGGCGTAGCGCGCGTGGATCTCGCCGACCTCCGTGGCGATCAGGTCGTGGCAGAACACCTGCTGGCAGTAGGAGTCCAGGGCCCGGGGCCCGGGCCAGGACATCCAGATTCCCACCTGCACCGCCAACAGGGCCAGGGCCAGGGCCAGCAGGCCGGGCCGGGTTCCGGCCGCCGCCTGGTAGGCCAGCAGCAGCAACCCCGCCCCGGCGCCGTAGCCCAGGTATCCCAGGATCAGGGCCCCGGCGAAGAGGCCGACCGCCACCGGCGGCCGCCGGGCCAGGCCCTGGTCCAGCCACAGGACGAGAGCCAGGAACATCCAGGCGATGAAGGGGTAGTACTCGTCATACCCCGCAGAGAAGAGAAGCCACACGGGTGTCAGCAGCGGGAGGACGACGGCCAGGCGTCCCCCGTGGCGCCGCAACAGCAACGCCGAGGCCACGGCCATCAGCACCGCACCGGCAGCCCGCACGAAGGGGGTGCCCGCCAGGAACATCCAGGGATGCGCGCGGGCCAGCGGCAGGTAGGCGCGGTAGACCTCCCTGAGCAGGGTCGAGCCCAGCAGCCAGTGGGTGTTCACGTTCTGCACCCGGGGGGAGGGTGCGGTCAGGTCGCCTTCCGACCTGCGCGCTTCCAACATGGCCCCCATCAGGTTCCGGTCTCCGTAGCCCTGCAGTCTCGCCAGGTTCCCCTCGCAGTTGCTGACGGCCGCCACGGCCAGCAGCAGGAAGAGGCCCTGCAGGAGGGCCTGCAGGGTGAACCGGCGCAGGCGCAGGAGTCCGGCCAGAAGTGCGCTGGTTCCCAGGGCCAGCAGCAGGGCCTCCAGGCCCAGGCGGCCCTGCTCGGAAGGCGGAGGCCAGTCGGGGTTCAGGGTCGCCAGCCAGAGGAACAGGCTGGCCAGAGGCACGCCTGCCAGGCTGGCGACCAGCGGCCACCGGTCGTCCCACGGGCTCTGCCTGCCCTGGGACAGGGTGCGGGTGGCCCGGGCGGGCCCGACTTCCTGCGGCTCGAGGTCTCTGGCTGGCATGGTTGGTCCTGGGCGTCGGATGGCCGAGAGGTTGGGGCCGTCGGCACGTCGGGAAGTGGATCCTCCCAAGGCCTGGAAGGGACCGCCAGGGCCTCCAGTTCGCACCGTTCCCAGGTGGACCTGCCCTCCGCGGCGTCGGGGCCCCGAGTATTGACGCCCCTTCTGAAGCACGAATTCGCGGACCCGAAGCGTTCAAGAGCCAGTAACATTGGGTTCTGCCGTGCTTAACTGAATGTGGATGAGGGCGACTGGGAACATGGACTCCGGGGGCGGATCACCCTGCGGGGATCCAAGCTGGATCAGCTATCAGCCGGTGTGATTATCCGGACCGAGCATCGCCGAGGGCCCCAGGGGCCCCCGCGCACAACGCGGGTGCCACACAGAGGCCGGCGAGGCGACGGGAGTGGTAGCCACACAGGCTGCTATCAGGCGTTCCCTGACTCCCCGGCGCTGGGGCCGTCTGGTACACCCGAGGACGGATCTCTGCGCCAATCGACTGGCCGGCGCGGGCGGGGCTTCGCAGGACTCAGGTCCGGCCAGGAAGAAGCAGTGCCAGTAGACTCCTGTCGATGAAGCAGGAGTCGCTCCGGGAACCTTTCCGTGAACGGGCGGGTTTCCGTGTGAGAGGCTGTGAGCGATACTCTGATGATGGGGCGCCGCACTTGGTTCGTGATCCTGCTGGCCGTGGTGGCCCTCGTGGCGATCCCCCTCGCCTCGGGCGCCTGCCGTTGTTGCCGGGAATCCACGACCTCTTGCTGCTCCAGAACGACGCACCAGCCCTGCGGCCAAAGCCCGGATGGCGGCGATGGTGGCCGCGTCGTGGCGACCTGCAACCTGCTGCCGGGCCCTGCCATCCCGGCCCCCTCGGTCGAACCTGCATCGCCCACTCAGATACCGCCTTCCATCGATCTGGTCCAGGTGGAGGTGGCTTCCCACGCGCCCACCCCCCTGCTGCTCCGCTTCCGGGAGCGCCCCCCCCGACCACGCACGCCGCTTGTCGAGGGCGGAGCCTGCCTCCACACCACGATCCAGCCTCCTGCGACCGCTTCCGTCTAGGGGGCCGGCCTCCCCCTGATCCCGACGCCGGCCTCCCTTCCCCGGGCGTGGTCGCGCGGCCCGCCCGCAGCCGTCGGAGGAAGCCATGGCACATCGTTCCTCGTCCGGGCCTCCCGGAATCACCGGCATTATCGTGCTGGTCGCGATCCTGCTGGCCTCCCCACCCTCCACAGCGGTGCCAGGCGCCCCACTCCCCCGACCGGACTCCGGCACGGACCTGCACCCGCCGCAGGTTTCGTCGCCCCGCCCGCTGGTACAGGCCGGCTGGGACGCCGCGGGTCGCCCCTTCTATCATGGCAACCTGACCCTGCCAGAGGCCTTGAAGCTGGGGCTGCGCGAGAACCTGTCCATCGCCTTGGGGTGGGCCGACGTTCGCGCGGCCGACGCCGACGTCGCGGAAGCGGCAGCCATGGCGAGCCCCAAGCTCTCGGTAGGAGCCACCGGGGCAGGCGGGACGGCGCCCATGATCTGGCCCGCGGCTCCCCGGGTCGAGCCGGGATTCCTGACTGTGCTTCCCCCGGGTGCCGTCAACTTGAGCGCCACGCTCATGGTCCCGTTCTTTACGGGCGGACTGTTCGAGGCGCGCCTGGAGGCCGCCGAGCAATCCCAAAAGGCTGCCGTGGCGCGGGCCGCCCTGACCCTGCGCGAGACCGCACGGGCCGTGCGCACTTCCTGGTACTCGGTTCAGCAGGCCCGAGCCGAGCAGGAGGTCGCCGCATGGGAAGTCGCGCAGCAGCAGGAACTCCTTCGCCTGGCCCACCTCCAGCTTGAGCAGGGGCGGGCAGCCCGAGTCGTGGTCCTGCGAGCCGAGGCCGAGGCCGCCGCGGCGGAGGGACGACGGGAGCTGGCCGGGGCCGACCTGGCTGAGGCCGAGGCGGAGCTGAAGGCGGCCATGGGTATCTCGGTGCAGTCCGACCTTGACTACGAGGCCGCGCCGCCCGAACTGCCCCTGCAGGCCACCGAGGAGGAGGATCTGCGCACGGCGCTCTCCGACCGGCCCGACCTGGTGGCCGCCCGTTACGCGGTGGAAGCCCGTGATCGGAAGGTGGCCGAAGCCGTGGCCGAGTTCTCGCCCCAGTTGTACGCCATGGCCATGGCCGAGCGCATGCAGATGGGGGCCTTGCAGGGCGGGCGCCTGGAGGGAGGCTACCAGGTGGGCCTGGGGATCGCCTGGCCCGTCTTCGATGGCGGCGAGCGGGCCGCCCGGGTCGAACAGGCCCGAGCCCAGCGGGAAGCGGGCCAGTTGGAGTTGGAGCGCATGGAGTTGGAGGCCACATCCCAGGTGCTGGTTGCCCGAGCGCGGGCCCAGGCGGCCTGGCGGGCCCTGGAACTGGCCGAGGCCGAGGTGGCCGCCGCATCCGAGGGGCTGCGCATCGCCCGTCTGCGTTACCAGGCCGGCCGGAGCATACAAGTGGAAATCCTGGACGCCGTGTCGACCGAGCGCCGGGCTCGCAGCACCCTGGCCGAGGCCACCGCCCGGGCAGGCCGGGCCCGGGCCGATTTTCTCTACGCCACGGGGAGGTACTGATGAACGTCCGGCGTGCTTTCGCGATCCTGCTCCTGCTCCTGACCGGAGTCGCCCAGGCTGCTCTGACCGGCTCGGCCGGCCACTACGCCATCACCCTGGCCACGGACCCGGCGGTGGTCCCTGTGGGAACGGCAGAGTTGGTGGTCGCCGTGAGCCTCGAGGGCAAGCCCCTCGAAGGGGCCACGGTGACCACCTTCACCCGGATGCCCGGAATGCAGATGGGCGAGCGGCCCGAGATGGCCCGCCCGGTCGCCGGCCAGCCGGGCGTCTACAGGGCTCGGGCCTCCTTCCCCATGGGGGGCGCCTACCAGGTCAAGGTCACCGTGGCTGGCCCCCACGGCACGGCCGAGACGACCTTCTCGGTGGCCACGGGCCAGGACATGGGCCGGGGCGGGCTACCCGCCTGGCTCCTGCCGGCCGTCGTGATCCTGGTGATGGTCCTGGTGGTGGCCTGGCGGATGCGGGCCACGGGGCAGCGCCTCGACACCAGGAAGGTCGTGAACCGACAGGTCCTGGGCGGCCTGTTCCTGGTCGCCGTGATGCTGGTCGGGGCCTTCCTGGCCGTCCGGCACTTCCGCCGCCCCGGTTCCATGACTCCCCTGGAAGCCCAGGTCATGGAAATGGACATGCCTGCCCCCATCGGCGTCACCCCGGTGATCCTGGCGCGGGTCGAGCGCCGGACGCTGGAGGAGGTGGTCCGCTACACCGGGCAGGCGCTGGCCTTCGACGAGCAGGTTGTCTCGGCGCGCACCACCGGCGTGATCGAGTGGATGCCCTTCTACCTGGGCGACCGCGTGACCCGGGGCCAGGTCCTGGCGCGTCTGGATACCACCGTCCTGGAGCCGCGCCTGGCAGCCAGCCGGGCCGCCGAGCGGATGGCAGCCAGCGCCCGCACCGTCGCGGAGGGTGAGCATCGCCAGCAACAGGCCGACCTGGAGCGAGCCCAAGCCCAGAGCCGGGCCGCCCGGGCTGCTGCCGAGGCCGCCGCCGCCCGGATCTGGGATGCCGAGGCCGAGGTGCAGGCTGCCACGGCCGGACAGGCCTACAGCAGCCAGTTCCTGGGGAGATCGCGCGAGTTGGCCCGCGAAGGCGCCATCTCCCAGGAGGAACTCCAGCGCGACCAGGTCGAGGCGGCCGACAGCGAGGCCCGCTTGCGCACCGCCCGGGCCCGACTGGCCGAGGCCCGGGCCGGGTTGCGGCAGGCCGAGGAGGAGGCCGTTGCCAGCAAGGCGGAGGTGGACGCGGCCCTGGCCGCCTATCGGACCGGGTCCCGGCGCATCGACGAGGCCGATGCCGGACGGGAGGCCGCCCGCTCGCAGAGCGCCGTGGCCGCCGCCGAGCGTAATCAGGCCGACCTGGTTGCCAACCTGGACGGAGTGGTGAGCGAACGCGCCGTCAGTCCGGGGACCCTGGTGCAACCAGGCCAGGTACTGCTGCAGATCGCCCAGGTCGACCCGATCCGCCTGCAGGCCAACGTGGCTGAGCCCGACCTGCTGAAGGTCCGCGTCGGCGACCGGGTCCGGGTCGGCGAACCCGGAGGGCAGGTACTGGAGAGCCGCGTCAGCGCCGTTCGCCAGGGCCTGGTCGAGGCCCTGGTCCCCAACCAGGGAAACCGCTTCCTCCCGGGCTCCTTCGTGGCCATGGACCTCGTGACGCGGCGCCTCGAGGGAGCTCTGGTGGTGCCTTCCACCGCCCTGGTCACCGCGGCCGCGCCGGCCGAGGGGGTCGTGGCCAGCGAAGCCCACACCTACGCTTGGGTGGCGCGGGGATCTGCGGAGGCCCTAACCGCCAAGCGAGTCCGGGTGACGCCCGGCCCCTCGGATGGCCAGCGCACCGCCGTGACCTCGGGACTCGCCGAAGGTGACCTGGTGGTGGCCTCAGGCCACCAGTATCTCAAGGAAGGGGATCCGGTGGCCGATCCCTCCCTGCAGGCGCGGACCAAGGCAGCCCAAAGCGAAGTCCAGACCTCCACCATCAAGGTCTCGTCCCAAGGCTTCACGCCCGCCAGCCTGGAACTCAAGGCCGGCGTCCCCGCCCGCCTGACCTTCCTGAGGGTGGACGAGCAGAACTGCGGCACCGAGGTCGTCTTCCCGGCGCTGGGAATCCGCAAGGCTCTTCCGCTGAATCGGGCCGTGGTGGTCGAGTTCACGCCCAGGTCGGCCCAGACCCTGGACTATTCCTGCGGGATGGATATGCTCAGGGGCCAGGTGGTCGTCCGATGAAGGACGGCACCTCCTGGCTGCACAACATCCACCGCTGGTCGATCGACCACCCGTACGCCGTGATCTCGGTGTATGCGGCGCTCCTGTGGCTGGCCTGGGTCTCACTCTCCCAGGTGATCCCCCGGCGATTCGCCCCCTATGTCCAGAGCCCGATGTTGGGCGTCGTCACCATGATGCCCGGCCTGTCGGCCCTGGAGATGGAGAGCAGGATCTCCAAGCCGATCGAGGAGCAACTGGTCAACGTCAAGGGCTTGAGGTACATCCGCTCCACCTCCCAGGACGGCTTCTCGATCGTCACCCTGGAATTCCCCTATGGGACCGACATGGGGAAGGCCCTGGTCGACGTCTCCAGCCTGATGAACGTGGTGCAGTCGAACCTGCCGGTGACCGGGGCCAACCTGAAACCCTCGTTCGTCGTACCCATCGATCCCCTGAACCTTCCGGTGGTCTCCCTCTCGCTGCGGGGCGACCCCGCCCGGGGCTGGGACCCCGTCCGCATCAGGGAGTTCGCCGATAACACGGTCGTGGCTCGCCTGAAGGCCGTGCCCGACGTCTACTCCGTGGTGCCCTTTGGAGGCTATCGCCGGCAACTCCAGGTCGTGGTCGATCGCCAGAAGCTGGCCGCCTACGGCCTGTCCATCCTGGACGTGAAGAACGCGATTGACCGTTTCAACGTCAGCGCCTCGGGAGGCACCCTGACCTCGCCTGCAGGCGAGGGGATCGTGCGCGTGGATGCCCGGACCCGCCGCGCCGAGGACATCCTGGACTACCCCATCCGAACCAGCACCGCGGAGGCCTCCCCTTCCGCACCGGCTCCCCCGCCGACGGAAGCAGGCGGCGGCATGGGCGGGGGCATGGGTGGTGGGGGAGGTTCAGGCCAGTCGGCGCCCACCCCCACGTCGCCGGCGGGGCCGGGTGCGCCCCGCGTCGTCTACGTCCGCGACGTGGCCCAGGTGCTGGACTCGCACTGGGAGCGGCGCAGCGCCTACCACTACCTGGACCACGAGCCGGGAACCCGCGGCGAGGTCCACCAGAGCATCGAGGTGTCGGTGATCCAGAACCCCGGGGCCTCCTCGGCTCGAGTGGTGCCGGCCGTGATGGAGGTGGTCCAGGTCCTGGAGCGCGAGAACCCGGGCCTGACCTTCGAGGTGGCCTACGACAACGCCCACTTCGTGGACATCCTCTTCGGGAACGTCTGGCACGAGCTGGGCCTGGCGGTCCTGCTGACCGGCCTGGCGGTGTTGTTCTTCCTGGGCGAGTGGCGTGGCACCCTGATCGCCCTGGTCACCGTGCCGACCTCGCTGGCCATCGCCATCCTGATGATGGTCCCCTTCGGGATGACCTTCAACTCGGGCACCCTGATCGGGCTGCTCCTGTCGATCGGGCGCCTGGTGGACGACAGCATCATCGACATCCACTCCGTCGAGCGACACCTGCGGATGGGCAAGGACGCGCGGACGGCGACGATCGACGGGATCGCCGAGGTGCGGGTGGCGGTCATCGCCTCCACGCTGATGATCGTCCTGGCCCTGTCTCCCCTGCTGTTCTCGGGAGGCATCGTGGACCTGATGTTCGTCGAGCTGGTCTGGCCCCTGATCTTCGGATTGCTGGCCTCGATGGTGGTGTCGTTCACCTTGACGGCGCTGTTGTGCGCCAACATCCTGCGCCCCGAGGCGGTGCGCGAGGTGGAGCGCCGTCACCCCGTGGGGCGCTGGCTGTACCGACTGGTCGACCCCTTCCAGCGCGGCCTGGATCGCCTGGAGGACGGATACCGCTTGGCCCTGGACTGGACGCTGCGCAACCGCTTCGCCAACTTCGCCCGGGTTCTGGCCACGCTGATCCTCGGCTTCACCTTCTACTACTTCATCGGCAGCGAGATGATGCCCCTGGCCGACGTGGGCCAGGCCAACGGATTCCTGGAGATGGCCCCGGGCACGTCCTTCGCCCAGACCGAGAAGGCGGTCGGCAAACTCGAGCAGATCATGCTCAGGCACTCGGAAATCGAAAAGGCCAGCATCGAGGTCGGTCAGGAGTCGATGTTCGAGAGCTGGACCCCCTTCTACACGGGCTACCAGATGCCTCAGGTCAACGGGGCGGCGATGATGCTGACCCTCACGGACAAGGACACCCGGGACCGCAGCATCTGGCAGGTCCTGGACGCTGTGCAGGAGGAGGCCCTGGCCACGATCCCCGGGATCCGGCGCCTGCAGATCAAGGAGATGGGCTCGGACGTGATGGCCACTGCCGCCGCGCCGATCCACGTGAACATCGTGGGTCCGGACCTGGCTCAGCTTGACCGTCTGGGACGGGAGGCCCTGGCTGTCGCCCGGCGGATGCCGGAGCTCTACCAGCCCGGAACCACTTGGACCCTGGGCGTCCCCGACTACCAGATCCGGATCGACCCCCAGCGGGCCCAGGAGATCGGCCTGTCACCGGCGGCAATCGCGCAGCAGGCCTACTACTCGCTGCGGGGGGGACTCACCGACGAATTTTGGAGGCTGCCCAACCTGCGGCAGAACACCATCCTGGTGCGCTACCGGGAAGACCAGCGCCGGGATGTCCGGGACCTGGAGAACCTCTACCTGGCCACGCCCGACGGCCGCAACGTGCCGTTGAAGTCGGTGGCAACGGTCGAAATCCGGAGCGCCCCCACCGTGATCGAGCATGACGGACTGCGACGCGTGCTGGGCGTGACCGGCTACTACCGGATCGGCGACCTGCCCTCGATGGACGTGGTGATGAACCTGGTGGCCAACGCCTACGGGGGCAACCGCGAACTCCAGGTCAAGGCCCTGAACTTTCCACCGGGCTATGGGATGGAGATGCGGGGAGACATGACCCAGATGATGGACAGCTTCCGCCGCCTTGTGGGTGGGCTGGCCTTTGCATTGGTCCTGATGTACCTGGTGCTGGTCATCCAGTTCCGGGGCTTCCTGGCCCCCCTGCAGATGGTCGCCTCGCTCCCCCTGGAGCTGGCGGGCGTGTTCCTGGCCCTGTGGCTGGCGGGACAGGCCTTTTCGACGGTGTCGATCCTGGGAATCATCGTCCTGACGGGCATGGACATCACCACTGCAGTCTTGCTGATCGACCAGATCCAGCGCCACCGGGACGAAGGGATGCCCCGCGACGAGGCCATCCGCCGGGCTGGCCCGGAGCGGCTACGTCCGATCCTGATGACCGCCGGAATCTCCCTGGTGGTCCTGCTGCCGATCGCCGTCGCCCCGCGAACCGGGCTCGACGCCTACCAACCCCTGGCCACGGCAGTCGTGGGCGGCCTTCTGGTCGGCACGATCCTGAGCCTGTTCGACATCCCCATCATGCACACGTACCTGGATGATCTCACGCAGTGGGTCAACCGGACTTTCGGAAGGGACAGACCATGAAGAAGCTCATCCTGATCCTCGCGTTCCTGTTGCTGGCACTCCCCACCCTGGCCGGTCCGGCCGCCGTACAGAGGGCCACGGTGAAGGTGGGGCCCGCCGGCTACACCCCCTCCACCCTGACGCTCCAGGCGGGCGTCCCCGCGGAGATCACCTTCCTGCGCACCGAACCGGGCGGATGCGTCGACCGGGTTCTGCTGCCCGAACTCGGCTTGGCCCGGGACCTGCCCCTGAACCGATCGGTGAAGGTAGCCTTCACGCCGCGGAAGGGAACCCTGAGCTTCACCTGCGGAATGAATATGGTGAGGGGCACCATCCTCGTGCGGTAAGGGCCCTCCCCAGAGAAGCTCCTGCCGTTGACCGGGTCTGGCCGCTGCACGCCAGGTGTCCGGTTGTCGGTCGGCGCCTCTGGCCATGGCGCCCGCCCGCCAACCGCCACGGAACCGCGGAGAGAGGCCGAGCCGACACATCAGGTCGGCTGATCCGCACCTGGCGGGGCGCCCAGGAACGAGCCGCCCTGCGGCAGCACACTCTGGCGCTGGCGCGTCTTCAGGGGGCTGAGCAGGCCAGCAGGGCGGTTGGGACCAACCTCGGGGCTCGGTTCGTCCTTCTCGCTCCGCAGTTGCTGCAAGGCGATCTCGACGACGGCAGCGATGCGCTCGGTCCCCTCGTCGCTGACCTCGACCGCGTCCGGCAGGGAGATCCGGACGGCTACCGCCGTACAATCAAGAGGAAGATGAGCAACGGCCCCGAGAAGCGAGACCGTGACCCCCCGGATTCGGTGGATCGGCTGGAAGGCCAGGAATCGTTGGACTTGCGGCACTTCCGGCTCAAGCCGTGGGCATTGCTGCTAGATGTAATACATGGAGGAGGCTTGGGCGTCGATCTGATCCTGGCGCCTGGCCAGGTCCTCCAGCGTCGTGGCGCCCAGGCGGGCCTCCAGCGCGCCGGAGGCTTCGGACCAGAACTCGGCCGTTGCCGAGCCCGGGGAGCGGGGCACGTCGAGGACTTCTCCCTGCACGGCCCGCACCACGTCCAGCACGGTGATCTCCGAGGCCGGACGCGCCAGCGAGGTTCCTCCCGAGGTTCCACGCCGGGATTCCGTCAGCCCCGACTTGGCCATGGCCGTCATCTGCTGCTCGCCGAAGCGACGGGGAAGCCCCAGTCCGGTGGCCAGGTCGCCGGCACCGGCCGTCGTGCCGGCCGGGAGCCCCGCCAGCGCCACCAGCATGCGCAGGGTGTAGTCGAGCCGCTGGTCGACGCGCAAATCAGCCCCCGAACCCTTCCCAGAGCGGACTGGACAGGTAGCGTTCGCCCGTGGAGGGCGCGACCGTCACGACGGTGGTTCCTGCCAGCTCCGCCCGGGCCGCCAGGCGCAGCGCCACCGCCACGTTGGCCCCCGCAGAGATACCCACCAGCAGGCCCTCCCCGGCGGCCAGGCGGCGCGAGGTTTCGATCGCCTCGGCGGTGCTCACGCCCTGCACTTCCGTCAGCAGGTCCAGGTCCAGGACCTTCGGAATGAAGTTGGCTCCGATTCCCTGGATTCCGTGGGGCGCAGGTGTCAGCGGTCGGCCTGCCAGGCGCTGGGCGATGAGGGGCGACTCGGCAGGCTCCACGGCCACGATCCTGGCACCTGGCCGACGCTGGGCAAGGTAGCGCCCCACGCCCGTGATGGTGCCGCCGGTGCCCACGCCCGCCACGAACGCTCCCAGCGTCGCGTCGCCGAGGGCATCGACGATCTCCGGCCCCGTGGTCGCGTAGTGCGCGGCCGGGTTGGCAGGATTGTCGAACTGGCGGAGGATGAAAGCGCCTTCGGCTTGGGCTGCGATGCGCTCGGCAGCCTGCACCGCGCCGAGCATGCCGTCTGCTCTTGGTGTGAGCAGCAATTCGGCGCCATATGCCGCCAACAACTTGCGGCGCTCGACCGACATCGAGTCGGGCATGGTGAGGATCACCCGGTACCCTCGGGAGGCTCCCAGCATGGCCAGTGCAATCCCCGTGTTGCCAGACGTCGGCTCGACCAGGATGGAGCGGCCGGGTTCGATGAGGCCGCGGATTTCGGCATCGTCGACCATGTTGACACCGATACGGTCCTTGATCGAACCGCCTGGATTATATGATTCCATCTTGAGGACGACGGCGGCCGGAAGACGGGCACCGAGCTTGTTGAGCTTGACCATCGGCGTGGAGCCGATGGCCAGGTCGACCGAGGTCAAGAGCGCTGGCATGGAGCCTCCTTGGGTGGATAGATGGCCTCGTGACGAGGGTATCCTCCCGCTCCCCGGAATTCAAGATGGGTAATAGCACGTGAGTGGTGCTGTTTGTGCGATATCCGCTCCACCCAGAACCGCCACGGGCAGTGCGCGGAAGCCTGTCTGCTCGGAATCCCTGCCGTGGCACCGGCCGACTGACGAGGTCCAGGCAGCGCATTTCGCATCTGTTTGGTGCGCGATAGACTCTTGACGGCCTCCTGCTGCGGCCCGAACATGCGGTCCAAGGACCTGCCCGGCCGAACCCCTGGGGCGCGCATCGCGGGGTCGTGGGCTGTTCGAGGGTCGTGCAGACCGCCACCCAGCGTCGAGGTGAACAAGATCAATGAGCGCATCCTTGCCCGGCTTGCCGGACCTTCGGGGTCGCCTGCGCCCGGAGGCCCTTATGAGCTGGCTCAGGATCACCGACCAGGAAGCGCTGCAGACCCTGTGGACGACCTCCGACCGCCTGCGGCGCGAACGGGTTGGAGACTGGGTGCACCTGCGCGGCCTGGTCGAGATCGGCAACCACTGCGTCCGCCAGTGCGCCTATTGCGGCCTGCGCGCCGGGAACCTGAGGATTTCCCGCTACCGGATGAGCGACGACGAGATTCTGGATTGCGCCCGGCAGATCCGGGAGTTCGGGTGGGGAACAGTGGTGCTGCAGGCTGGTGAGGATCCTTCCTTCACGGGTGAGCGGGTCGAGGCCCTGGTCCGGGCCATCAAGGCCGAGACCGATCTCGCGGTCACCCTCAGCCTGGGTGAACGGGACGATCGGGACCTGGTCTTGTGGAAGGCGGCCGGCGCTGACCGCTACCTGCTGCGTTTTGAGACCTCGGATCGCGCCCTCTTCCAGCGCATCCACCCGCCACGCCCAGGGCGGGAGAGTGACCGCGTGGCCCTTCTACGACGCCTCCGCGAAATCGGCTACGAGGTCGGCAGCGGTATCATGGTCGGCATCCCCGGCCAGAGCTACTCCAGCTTGGTCCGCGACCTGGAACTGTTCCTGGAGCTGGAACTGGATATGATCGGCGTGGGGCCCTACATCGCCGACCCCGACACGCCGCTCGGGGCCCCCGGCATGCCCGCCGATCCCGACCAGGTTCCCGCCACCGAGGAGATGGTCTACCGGGTGCTGGCCCTGGCCAGGCTCCAGCGCCCGGACGCCAACATCCCGGCCACCACCGCCCTGGCCACCATCAACCGCAGGAACGGCCGGCAATTAGGCCTGCAGCGCGGAGCCAACGTGGTCATGCCCAATGCGACCCCGCCGCAGTACCGCGAGTTGTACCGCATCTACCCGGACAAGGCCTGCTCCAACGAGACGGCCAGCCAGTGTCGTTGGTGTATCGTCGGGCAACTGCACGGGATCGGACGGAAGGTCGGAGTCGGCCCTGGAACCAGCCCCGCCTTTGCCGCGCGTGGCAGTGTCACGGCGCACCAGATCGCCGTGACACCCAAGTGAGGGACTCGGGATGGGGCAGGCACGCCCCGAGGATGTCCGTGTACGCCGATCATGCGGCCACCACTGCGATCCTGCCGGAGGCCCGGGCGGCCGTTCTCCGCGCCATGGATTCCGGGGTGGGAAACCCCTCCAGTCTTCACTCCGGGGGACGGCGCGCCCGGAGGCTGCTCGAGGAGGCCAGGGAGCGGTGCGCGGCAGCCCTGGGAGCCGGGGTGGAGGAAATCGTGTTCACGTCGGGCGCGACAGAGGCCGACAACCTGGCCGTGGTTGGCACCGTGCGCCTGCGGCCAGCCGGAGGCCGGATCCTGGTCTCGGCCATCGAGCACCCGGCCGTGCGCGCGGCGGCACGGGGCCTGGCGAGCCACGGCTTCGCGGTGGATACTGTTCCCGTCGATGCCTCCGGGCAGGTCGATCCGGAGGACCTGGCCCGACGACTTCGTCCCGAGACCCGCCTGGTCTCGATCATGGCGGTCAACAACGAGGTCGGTGCCGAGCAGCCCGTGGCAGCGCTGGCCGCCCGGTGCCACGAGGCCGGCGTGCCGGTCCACTGTGACGCCGTTCAAGCATCGCCGGTGCGCGCGCTGTGTCCGGGGGCCCTGGGCGTGGACCTGCTTTCCTTGTCCGGGCACAAAATCGGAGGGGTCCCGGGGGCCGGCCTCCTCTACATCCGAAGAGGCCTCACCGTGGCGCCCGTGTTGCGCGGCGGGTCCCAGGAGGACGGGAGGCGGGCCGGGACCGAGAACGTCCCAGCCCTGCTGGCTCTGGCGGAGGCCCTGGAGGAGGCGACCCGCGAGGCTTCCGCGGAGTCGGCCCGGTTGGGTGCCCTGCGGTCCAGGCTGGAGGAGGGTCTGGCGGCGCTCCCGGGAGCCGTGCTCCTTGGGCGGGAGGGGCCCCGCGCGCCGCAAATCAGCGCCTGGATCTTTTCTGGAATCCCCGCTGAGGCGCTGGTGGTCGCCCTCGACCTGGAGGGGATCGCGGTCTCTTCCGGGGCGGCCTGTTCTTCGCGCGGCATCGAGCCCTCGTCGGTCCTGCTGGCCATGGGGCGGTCCGAATCCGAAGCCCGGGGGGTGGTGCGTTTTTCCTTCGGGCGGACGACCACCGAAGCGTGCGTGGACCGCCTCCTGGATGCGGTGCCGCGGGTCGTTAAGGAGCTGGGCTCCAGAAGCGCTCGCGAGGTGATCCGATGAGCCGGGTGCTGGTGGCGATGAGCGGCGGAGTGGACTCGTCGGTGGCCGCTGCGTTGATGCAGCGCGAAGGCCACGAGGTCATCGGGGCGACCATGACCCTGGCTCCCTCGCACGCAGAGCCGACGCCCGCGGCGCGGGGTTGCTGCTCGCTGTGGGACGTGCACGACGCCGAGAAGGTGTGCTGGCGATTGGGGATCCCCCACTACGTCTTCAACCTGCGCGAGGAGTTCGCCCGGCACGTGATCGGGGACTTCCTGGAGGAGTATGCCTGCGGCCGGACTCCGAATCCCTGCTCTCGGTGCAACTCGCTGATCAAGTTCGACGCCTTCCTGGAGCGGGCCCGGATGCTGGGTGCGGAGCAGATCGTCACCGGCCACCACGCCAGGCTTCGCCTCGACCGGGGTTCGGGGCGGACAAGGCTGTTGCGCGGCCGCGACGCGCGCAAGGATCAGTCCTACTTCCTGGCCGGGCTGCGCCCCTACCAATTGGCCGCGGCCCGATTCCCGATCGGCGAGTTCTCGAAGGAGCGCGTGCGGCAGATCGCGCGGGAACTGGGCCTGGGAGTCGCCGACAAGACCGAGAGCCAGGACCTGTGCTTCGTGCCCGACGGGGACGCCGCGAGGTTCCTGCGGCGCCACCTGGGGCCGGGAAGGCCCGGGCCGATAGTGGACCAGCGGGGGGCACTCCTGGGTACCCATCCGGGATTGCAGTATTTCACGGTCGGGCAGCGCAAGGGCCTGGGAGTCTTCGGGCCTCGTCCGCTGTATGCCCTGGAACTGGACGGGGCCCGCAATACCCTGCTGGTGGGGGAGGCGGAAGGCCTGCTGCACCGGGAGATGGACGTCGGGGAGGTCAACTGGCTGGTGGACGAGCCGGCCCGGCGGGCCAGGGTGCAGTTCCGATCGGCCTCCAGCGGGGGGCTGGCCACGCTCTCGCGGCTTGATGATTGCGGGGTTCGGGTGCGCTTCGATGGCCACCAGCGGGCCCTGTGCCCCGGGCAGGCGGCGGTCTTCTACCGGCGGGACGAGGTCCTGGGAGGCGGCATGATCGCGCGGGTGGAGAGGCCTCCGGAGCCCTGAAGCGTAAGCTATTGCCACCCACTCTTTGTGGCCTGATGCTGCCCAGTTTCGCTGGCCGGGCCGTGGCGTGAAGAAGGGGCCGGCCCGTAGGCCGGCCCCTTCAGGTCCGTCCAGAGTTCAGCTCAACTCGGGGGGAAGCACCGTGTCTTTCCGGCGGCAATGCACAACGCCGCCCGGATCGCTTGGCCGGCACCGGT
>CAZQPM010000054.1:0-15789 GCA_964595195.1 uncultured Burkholderiales bacterium
GAGCGGCGCACCTTCTCGTGGGCCGTGGCCCCGGACCCGGCCCCTCCCACCCGGGTCCCGCTGCCTGCCCTGCTGACCCCGATCCTGCCGATCGCCCTGATCATGCTGGCCCGCTGGGAACCCATCCCGGCCTTCCTGGCCGGAATCCTCTGGGGCGCTTTGACCGCCGCACCGCGCAGGGCCCTGACCACCCTGACCGCCTCCACCCTGGAGGGCCTCAAGGACGTCTCTCCTGTGGTGGGCCTGTTCATCGGCCTGGGCATGGCCCTGAACGCCATGGCCGCCGATCCGACCAGGGCCGTGATGGAGCCCTTCCTGCGGGCCGCGATTCCGACCTCTCCGGTCCCCTTCGTCCTGTTCTTCACGGCCTTCGCCCCCCTGGCCCTGTACCGCGGCCCCTTCAACTTCTTTGGCCTGGGCGCCGGCCTGGCCACCCTGATCCTGGGTGCGGGCCTGCTGTCCCCGGTGGCCTTGATGGCCGCCTTCTTCGCGGTGGGCCAGATCCAGGGCGTCTGCGACCCGACGAATACCCACAACGTGTGGCTGGCCCAGTTCACCCATACCAGCACCGAGAAGCTGATGAAGGACACGATCCCCTACGTTTGGGCCTTCGTCCTGGGGGCCCTGGTCTGGGCCGTCTTCTTCGCAGGGGCGCTGCGATGAGCCGGGCCATCCGGGTCGGCAGCGACGTCGGCGGCACCTTCACCCACGCCGTGGCCCTGGACAACGCCACCCTGGAGGTCCTGGACCACCAGGTCACCCCCACCAGCCACTCGGCCCCCGAGGGCGTGGCCCGGGGCATCCTGGAGGCCTTCGCCGCGCTGCAGGCCCGCCTGCCCGAGGGGCACCGCATCGTCTTCCTGGCCCACAGCACCACCCAGGCCACCAACGCCCTCCTGGAGGGAGACGTGGCCCGGGTGGGGATCCTGGGCCTGGGCAGCGGACTGGAGGCCGTGAAGGGCCGAGCCGACATGGCCGTGGGCGACGTGGAGCTCTCGCCGGGCAAGTTCCTGCACAGCCGCCTGGAGTTCCTCAATCCCGGGGCGGCCGACTACCCCGGCGCCCTGGACGCAGCCCTGGAGGGCTTCAAAGCGGGTGGAGAGGGGGCCGTCGTGGCCGCCGAAGGCTTCTCGGTGGACGACCCCTCCGGAGAGCGCACCGTCATGGAGCGCTCGGCCGCCCTGGGCCTGCCAGCCTGTGGGACCCACGAGGTCTCGGGGCTCTACGGTCTGCGCGTGCGCACCCGCACGGCCGTGCTGAACGCCAGCATCCTGCCCCGGATGATCACCACCGCCGAGATGACCTCCCAGGCCCTGAGGGCTCGGGAGGTGACCGCCCCCCTGATGGTCATGCGCAGCGATGGCGGGGTGATGAGCCTGGAGGAGGTGCGCCGCCGCCCGGTCATGACGCTGCTGTCGGGGCCGGCCGCAGGCATCGCCGCCGCGCTGATGTTCCTGAAGGCCTCGGACGCCCTGTTCCTGGAGGTCGGAGGTACCAGCACGGACCTGTGCCTGGTGCGGGACGGCCGGGCCGCCGTGCGCTCGGCCAGCATCGGCGGGCACCCCACGTACCTTCGCACCCTGGACAGCCGGACGCTGGGGATCGCGGGTGGCTCGATGATTTCCGGCCAGGGCCCGGGAGGGTTGGAGGTCGGCCCGCGCAGCGCCCACCTGGCCGGCTACAGCTACTGCTCGTTCGCCGGACCCCAGGACCTGGAGGGAGAGCTCGAGGTCGTCCCCGTGCACCCCTTCGCGGGCGACCCGGCCTACCTGGTGATCCAGAACGCTGCGGGCGCGCGCACCGCCCCGACCACCACCTGCGCCGCCAACCTGCTGGGCTACATCCGCCCGGGGGACTACTCGGCCGGGAACCTGGACGGCGTCCGCCGGGCCTTCCAGGCGCTGGCGCGACACCTGGGTGGGACGCCCGAGGAGGTGGCCCGCCGGGTCCTGGAGCGGGCCGCCGACCGGGTCATCCCGACCTGTCAACAGTTGCTCGCCGAGGCCCGGATGCAGGACCGCGCCGTGAAGCTGCTGGGAGGAGGCGGGGGCGCCGGGGCCCTGGTGCCCTTCCTGGCCGAGCGCATGGGCCTGCCCTTTGAGCTGGCCCGCCGGGCCGAGGTCATCTCGGCCATCGGGGCGGCCCTGGCGATGGTCCGCGAGTCCCTGGAGCGCAACGTCGTCAACCCCACCCGCGAGGACCTCTCGCGCCTGCGCTCGGAGGCCGAACAGGCGGTGGTCCGCATGGGAGCCGACCCCAGCACCATCGAGGTGACCGTCGAGGTGGACGCCCAGAAGAACCTGGTGCGCGCGACCGCCACCGGTTCGGTGGAGTTCGTGGCCCGGGACGTGCTGGCCGCCGACGTGGGCGAGGAGGAGCGCCTGCGCACCCTGCGCGAGGCCTCCCCCCAGGACGAGGGTCATACCCTGGTGGGCCAGACCGACTTCTACCATCTGTATCGCAGCCACCGCGAGGTTCGCCATCTCTTCGGCTTGATCCGCCGACGCCAGCCGACCCTCTGGGTCACCGACCGCCGCGGCAGCGTGCGGCTGCAGATTCCTGGCGGGCAGGTCGCCCCCGGGCAGGGTGGGCGTCTGGTGGCGGGCCTGGAGGCGGTGCTGAAGGACCACACCTCCTACGGAGACGCCGGCGCCCTGATCCCGGCCCTGCACGTGGTGGCCGGCCGCAAGGTCACCGACCTGACCTCCCTGGGCACGGCCGAACAGGTCCTGGCCCTGGCCCGCGAAGAACTGGCGGACCTGAGCGAGGGGGAGCCGGTCTTCTTCCTGATCCACCCCAACCCCTGAGGCCCGCAGAAAGGTAGCCCAGGCTCGCGGTCGAAAGGCAACCGCACCAAGTGGAGGGGTTCTGGTGGATCTTCTTTTCGGCAAGAAGGCGGTCACGGGGTTGGACCTGGGCGAGCATGGCCTGAAATGCGCCACGGTCGAACCGGAGACCGCCCGCATCCGCGGGCTGACCAGCGTCCCCATGATGCCCGAGCGCCAGTTGCGGGCCGAGTTCCTCGACGCCGGGGCCCTGGAGGCTCGTCTGCGGGCGGCCCTGCCGGACTGCCGCAAGCGCTGCGCCCCCTTCCAGAAGAGCGTGGTCCTATCGTTGCCGCCCCGGGCCGGAACCTGCGGATACCTGGAACTCCCTCCCCTGACCGACCGGGAGCTGGCCCTGGCCGTGCCCTCCAAGGTCAGCAAGTTGATCCCCTTCCCACTGGCCGACGTCAGCGTCTACCACATGGCGGTTCCCCTGATCCGCCCGGAGGGCGAAGGCCGGGGGGTCGTCTACGTCTCGGTCCAGAAGGCCGCCCTGCAGCCCTGGATGGACCTTCTGGACCGGGTGGGCCTGCGCGTCACGCGGGCGGAACTGCCGGCCATCTCGCTGGCCCGGGAATTCCGCCGCAACCACCCCGACCAGGACGGGGATTTCGTGGCCCTGGTCAACGCGGGCTTCCGCAGCACCACGGTGGCCCTGGTTCGCGGAGGCTTCCCCTACCTGACCCGCAGCTTCTCGGTGGGAGGCGCCGACTTCACCTACGCCTTCCAGATGGGTTCGCAGTCCACCTGGGAACGGGCCGAAGCCTACAAGCGCGGCTACGACTTCGGCGGGCGGGAGACCGCCATCGAGCCCTTCCTGGTCCGCTGGATGGACGAGGTGGCCAAGACCCTGGCCCAGTTTGAACGGCGCTTCAACGCCGAGGGCCTGCGCGTCGGACGGGCCTTCCTGAGCGGAGGGGAGGCCGCCGGGGTGGGCCTGGCCGGACGCCTTGCCGAGCACCTGGGGCTGCCCGTGGAAATCGACGGCTGGGCCGCCCTGCGCGGCCCCGAGGACGCCCCACCGGAGCTCTTCAAGGTGGCCGTCGGCCTGGCCCTGGAGGACTGAACATGGCCGATTGGCTGGACGAGATCCTGGCCGGGCTCTCGGCCGAGGAGCGCCTGAACCTCGAGCAGGCCCGGACCCAGGGGATCAAGCCCCTGGAGTTCCTGGCGGCCCGCCGCCTGGTTCCGGCCGAGGGATTGCTGGACCAGGCTGCCAGCCACTACCGCATCCCGGCCCTGACCCTGGCGGCCTTCCACCCGGAAGAGGAGGCCACGGCGCTGCTCCCCGAGGAGACGGCCCGCAGGCATCAGATGCTGCCCCTCTTCGTCCTGGAGAACCAGTTCTACGTGGCGGTCTCGGACCCCGAGGACCTGACCGGCCAGGACTTCGTCGAGCAGTTGACGGGTCTGTCGGTGTGGCCCGTCCTGGCCCTGAAGCCCGACCTGGACCAGGCCCTGAACCGGGTCTACCTGACCACGGAAAGGGCGGGCCGGGCCCTCAAGGAGATCGCCCGCGACCAGGAGCCCGAGCCGATCGACTGGCAGGCCGAGCTGGCCATCCTGGAGGACCGCGAGGCCCCGGCGGTCCGCATGGTCGACCGGATCCTGCAGCAGGCCGTCCACCTGAGGGCCAGCGACATCCACCTGGAGGTCTACGCCCACCGGACCGAGCTGCGCTACCGGGTGGACGGGGTCCTGCACGACTTCCCTCCTCCCCCGGCCGCCCTCTACCCCGCCATCGTCTCGCGGCTGAAGATCTCGGCCCGCATGGACATCGCCGAACGCCGCCTTCCCCAGGATGGGCGCTTCACCGTCGAGGTCGGCGGACGCGACCACGACCTGCGCGTGGCGGTGATCCCCACCCTGCACGGCGAGGGCGTCGTGATCCGTCTGCTGAACCCGGGACAGGGGGACCGCCGCCTGGAGGACCTGGGCTTCGAACCCGCCATGCAGGCCCGCTTCGAGGCCCTGGCGCACCGGCCCAACGGCATCCTGCTGGTGACCGGCCCGACCGGGTCCGGCAAGACCACGACGCTGTACGCCACCCTGCGCCACATCTTCACCCCCCGCCGCAAGTTCATCACCCTGGAGGACCCGGTGGAGATGCAACTGGACGGCATCACGCAGGTCCAGATCCGACCGGAGATCGGCCTGGGCTTCGCCGAGGGCCTGCGCTCGGTGCTGCGCTACGACCCGGACGTCGTGCTGGTGGGTGAGATCCGCGACGCCGAATCCGCCGAGATCGCCATCCGCGCCTCCCTGACCGGACATCTGCTTTTGTCCACCCTGCATACCAACGACGCCCCCCAGGCCCTGGTGCGCCTGGTCGACATGGGCATCGCGCCCTACAAGATCCTGTCCTCCCTGGCGGGCGTGCTGGCCCAGAGGCTGGTCCGCGTCCTGTGCCCGGAGTGCAAGCAACCGGCCGAACCCACCCCGGCGGAGCTGTCGGCCCTGCACCTGGGGGCCTTGCCCGAGGGGGCCACCCTGTGCCGCGCCCGGGGCTGTCCCGAGTGCGGGGGGATCGGCTATAGGGGGCGGATGGCCCTGTACGAGCTGCTGGAGGTCACCCCGCCGATGCGCCGCCTGCGCGACCGGGAGATCACCCCCGAAGCCCTCAGGGACCTGGCCCGGGAGCGGGGCTTCACCAGCCTCCGCCAGAGCGCCCTGAACAAGTTGTTCCAGGGCCTCACGGGAATCGACGAAGTCCTGGACCTGACCGCAGAGGAGTAACCCGTGGCCCGATTCAACTACGTTGCCCGAAATCAAGAGGGTCAAACCCGTACGGGAGTCCTGGAGGCGACCGACCGGGAGGCGGCCCTGACCGCGCTGAGCCAGCAGTTCGAGATCGTGACGAACCTGGACCCCATCCAGGGTGGCCCGCTCTCCAGCCTGACCTTCCAGGCCTCCGGCCGCATCTCGTCAGAGGAGCTGCTGGTCTTCACCCAGCAGATGGCCGCCATGCTGGAGGGCGGCGTGATCATGGCGCGGGCCTTCGACCTGATGGTCCAGGAGACCCGAAACCCGGCCATGCGGAACATCGTGGTCGACCTGACCAACCACGTGCGCTCGGGCGGGAGGTTCGCCGAGGCCCTGGAACGCCATCCCAAGGTCTTTCCCCGCTACTACTGCAGCCTGGTGGCCGCCGGGGAGACCAGCGGGAACCTGCCCGAGGTCATGGAACGCCTGGCCGGCTACCTGGAGCGCAGCGAGAGGGTCCGCCGGCAGGTGGCCGCCGCCATGATCTACCCGGCGATCGTGATCGTCTTCGCCCTGCTGACGGTCACCGCGCTCCTGGTCCTGGGGGTTCCCCTGCTTTCCGACCTGTATGCCGGGATGGGCGAGCAGTTGCCCTGGTCCACCCGGACCTTCGTGGCCATCAGCACCTTCCTGAACCGCACCTGGTACGCCTGGACCCTGGCGCTGGTGGTGCTGGGCCTGATCCTGCGCCGCTTCCTGCAGACCTCGGCGGGCCAGGGCCTGGTCCAGCGCCTGGCCCTGACCCTGTGGCCCTTCAAGCTGGCCTCCCACGACCTGGCCCTGGCCCGCTTCACCCACACCCTGGCCACCCTCTACTCCAGCGGGATCCGCTTCAACGACTCGCTGCCGCTGGTGGCCTCGGCCATCGGGTTCCAGGCCTACGAACGCGAGATCCTCAAGGCCCGCGACCGGGTCGTCGACGGCGAACTGCTGTCGGTGGCCCTGCGCCGGGGCAGGCTCTTCAGTTCCCTTCTGATCGGGATGATCGCGGCCGGCGAGGAGTCCGGCACCCTGGACCGGATGCTGGAACGCCTGTCCAACGTCTTCGAAGCCCGCTTCGAGGCTACCCTGCGCGCCCTGGTCGCCACGCTCGAGCCCCTGCTGATCATCGCCATCGGCCTGCTGGTGACCCTGATGATCTTCGTGCTGTGCGTGCCCTTCCTGACCCTGTCGACAAAGCTGATCTGGGCGATGTCCACCTGCCGACGCCTCTACGCTGCCGAGGACACCCCCGAGGACGCCCTGATCCTGCAGGCCGTCCTGCAGCGCGCTGCCGACTGCCGGGTGCAGTTCTTCAGCGACGGACTGGCCACCTACCGGGCCGTGCGCCGGGACCCTCCCGACCTGCTGGTCCTGGACCTCATCCTGCCGGGGCTGGGAGGGCTGGCCCTGACCCGCCTGCTGAAGCTGCACGACCACTACCGCCACATCCCGATCGTGGTCTCCAGTTCCGTCACCGACCCCGACCTGCGCGAGCGGGTCTTCCGGGCCGGCGCCGACGCCTTCGTGCCCAAGCCCTACGAACCCGAGCAGATGCAGCGCGAGGTGGCCCGCCTGCTGGAAGGGGCCCATGGAGGCTGAGGGCACGGGGCGCCCTGACACGAGCCCTCCGGCCACCTGCAATCCCCAGGTGGCGGGCCCTGCCGACGACTCCGAGGCCCTGCTGGCCCGGGTCCGGTGGGGGGCCCTGCTGGTCTTCCTGGCCCTGATCACGCTGGTCGCCTGGCACTCGGACGACGCCTTCCACATCTACGTGATGGCGCGCAACCTGGCCGAGGGGCACGGTCTGGTCTACAACCTGGGCGAGCGGGTCAACGCCTCCACGACGCCCCTCTTCACGCTGGTGGTCGCCCTGCTCTACCGGATTTCGGGGACCATGTTCGCCAGCGGCCTGGCGGCGGGGCTCCTTTTCTCGGGCCTGGCGGCGTACCTCCTGTTCTTCCGCGTGTGCCGCTCGGTGACCGCGGTGCTGGCCAGCCTGGTCTGCCTGCTGGCCAGCGGCAGCTTCATCTCCTACACCACCTCGGGCCTCGAGAACCCGCTCCTGTTCTTCCTGGCGGCCACCTTCATGGTCGTCTTCACGGCCTCGGAGCGCTACTCGGCCCGACAGCTCCTGGCCCTGGCCCTCTCCGTGGGCCTGCTGGCCACCGCCCGCCTGGACTCGGTCCTGATCCTGGCCCCGGCCTGCGCCTGGGCCTTCCTGGGCCGACGAGGGCCGGAAGTGTCCCTGGCCCGGGCCGGAGCCCTGGCCCTTCTGGGGATGGGGCCCTTCCTGCTCTGGGAGGCGTTCTCGCTCTTCTACTACGGTCTTCCCCTGCCGAACACGGCCTACGCCAAGCTGGCCACCGACCTTCCGCTGCACGACTACCTGGTGCGCGGCCTGAGCTACTTCGTGGCCTGCAGCCTGTACGACCTGGCGGCCGTCGGGGTGCCGGCCCTCTTCCTGGTCCAGGCGGCCCGGTCCCGGCGCCGCGGCCCCCTCCTGGTGGCCGCGGGGCTGGTCCTGTATCTGACCTACCTCCTGCGGATCGGGGGGGACTTCATGGTCGGGCGCTTCCTGGCCCTGCCGCTGCTGGTCGCGGTGCTGGGGCTCCAGGGCCTGGAGAACCGAACCCCGGCGACCGGAACCCAGGTCCGCTTCCTGGCCGTGGTGGTCCTGGCCGTGGCCTTCAACGGGTCGGTGCCGCCCCTGGTGACCCGCTGCTTCCTCCACACGGGGGGCAGCAGCATCCTCCTCTCATCCCACGTCGCCGACGAGAGGGCCTTCTACTTCCCGAACACCTCGCTGATCTTCAACCTTGCCCCCTGGTTCCGGGGCGAGCCGAGCCCGTTGGACCGGCAATGGGACGCCGACCACTTCGAGACCAGCCTCAAGTCCGGCAGAAGGTCGGCCGTGGTGCCCTTCGCCTCGGGAATCCTGGCCTATCGCTATACCCCACTCCTCCACGTCGCCGACCCCTTCGGACTGGCGGATCCCCTGCTGCCCCGACTGCCCGCTGCGGTGGTCCCGGAGTGGAGGGTGGGTCACACCTGGCGCGCGCTCCCGCCGGGCTACGTGGAGACCCTGGAGACCGGCCGCAACTGCCTGGTCGACCCTGCGCTGCGCGAGTACTACGACCGGCTGGCCCTGGTCACGCGCGGGAACCTGCTGGACCCCGAACGCCTGCGCACCGTGATCGACCTGAACCTGGGACGGTATGACCATCTGGTACGGAGCTACGCGGGGCCGCTGAAGTGAGGGCTGGGCAGACCTACCGCTGAACCTCGCTGTAGAAGGCCTCCAGGCGGCGCATGGCGCGCTCCAGATCCCCGGCCGCGAAGCTGCCGAAGGACCCGCCGACGTAGGGGAGCGTGCGCTGCCAAGCACGCCGCAGGGCCTGGAAGGCGTCGCCGGTCGTGGTCACGTCCTCATAACCGCCGGCCACCTCGGCCTCGAAGTCAGAGGCGGCGCGCACCAGGTCGCGCAGGTCCTCCTCGCGGAACGGGTCCGGAGCCTGCCTGAAGGAGCCACGGCCGCGAGCCCCGGGAATCCGGGCCCAGGTCAGGTCGGCCCGCATCTGCTCGGCCGCCGAGCGCAGGCCGCGGGCCTCGCGCAGCAGGGCCTCGGGGCTGTCATAGACCAGGGGACGCCCCGCCTCGTCCAGTAGGACTCCGCCCAGGCGAGGGCCGCTGACCGGGGCCCGACCGCTGAAGCGCTGGTCCAGGCCTCGCAGGGCCGAGACCAGACGACCTGCCAGGTCCAGGAGCGCCGGCCCGGAAATGCGGGCTTCCTCGAGATCCAGCAGGGGCAGACTGGTCCTGACCCGGGTGCGCGCCACCTCCAGGCGGGCAGTCCGGTCTCTCAGGCCCCCCGCCTCCCCGGCCACGAGGTCACCCGCCAGGTCCTCGGCCGCCGCAGCCAGGCTTCCCAGATCGCCCAGCGCCTGGGACTGTCCCCAGGTCGGTCGGGGTGCGGCCTTTTCGACGGAACCCGCCAGGCCCCGGGCCCCCGACTGGACTGCCTGGGCCGCCTGCAGCAGCGTTCCGGAGGGTGCCCCCTGCGCGCGGGCGAGCCCGGCGAGCAGCAGGAGGGCCAGGACCAGACCGACCGGGCGCACCCCGGGCCTCATGCCCTTCAGGCCCTGGGGCCGCAGATCTTCTGCTGGGCGGCCGGCCAGTTGCTGAACTGGGAGAGTTCCAGCTTGTTGTAGGCAGCGCCCGTCGGCCGATAGGTGGGGATCTCCATGGTCAGCCCGTGGGCCCCGCGGTGGACGGGGGCGTGCTGCTCGGCCAGGATGACCTTGGGCATGGACTCCATGACCTCGGTCGCCGCCTTCTTCAGGGTCGGGTCCGTGACCGATGGGCTCTGCACCAGGCGCTCGCAGAAGTCGTACAGATCCTTGTGGCCCTCGAAGGTCTGGGTAGCCGAAGCCATCTTCTTCAGGGTCTCCGAGGGGGTCTCGGTGGCCGTGACCGCCTGGCTGAGCCCCTTGACCGAATCGGCGACCAGGCCGATCTTCGTCAGGTCCATGGCCGACAGGGTCTCGATCTGGCCCTGGGCGCCGGCAGCCGCCCGCACGACGGCCCGGGCCACGTCCTGCGGGGTGCCCTCGACCTTCATCATCGACTTCATGGCCTGCAGGGCCTGGGGCCGCAGCCACGGGGTGTAGGGCCAGCCCTCGGACGACTCGGTCTTCTCCGAGGCGATCATGATGCCGGCCTCGTCGCGCAGTTGGTAACCGACCTCCAGGCCTGCCATGTTGCAGGCGTCGAAGCCCAGGATGTCGGGCCGGACCCCGGTGCGTTCGCGGGCCATGCGCAGCCCCGCCTGGATCTCATCCAGGCTCATCCAGCCTTGGTGGCTGTCGTCCTCGGCGACCCCCTTCCAACCGTCCCCGTGGTCGGCGATGACCACCATGTAGTGCTCGGCCGGGAAGGTCTTCACTCCCCACTCGATCATGTCGGCCAGCGTCTCGGGCGCCGCCATGTCGACGGAGCCCAACCGCGCGAGGACGGGGGACTTGAGGCCCTGGCTGGAGTCGGCCTGAAGATGCCTGCGCCAGGCCCCGGTCGTCCCGCCCTCGTCCAACTGGACCACCAGGTCCGTGGTGGCGTCCGAGCCGACCCGCTCGATCTCGTCGGCGTCGTCGACCAGATCGGCCTTGAGGTTGTTGTCGGCGGCCGAGTAGACCAGCACGGCCCACTTCTTGGCAGGCACAGGGGAGGCATCCGGGATTCTCATGCTTTCAGGATAGCGCGCCGCCGGCAGGGGTTGTGAACTCCAGGTTGCGGTCCCGCTGCTTCCGCTGCGTCAGCCGGGTTCCGTCCGGGGCCCCCGCGCGGCAGGCGGGGCAACCCGGCGCCCGCTCGAGGCTCTCCTACCAGCGGCTCAGCACGGTGAAACCGGCGGAGCCTTCGGCCAGGGGCTGGTCCAGGTGGACCTTGCTGCGGTCCCCGATGGTGAAGCCCCGGGACAGGACCGAACCGAAGACCTCGCTGTCCTTGCCCAGTTCGAAGCGGGCCAGGGGAGCGGTGACGGTGAACCGACCGACGGTGCCGTCGCCCAGGCTGAAAGCCCGGGCCCCACCGCTCCGGTCCCCCTTGAAGGCCAGGTTCTCTGGGGGACCGGCCACGTTCAGCCGATTTGCCGCCCCGAAGCTGGCCAGGTGGGTGAAGAAGACCCGGACGGGCCCGGACTGCACCTGGATCTCGAAGTTGGAACTGGACATCAGCCTCTTGAACACGTAGGTTCCGGCGGTCAGGACCAGGGTGGAGCCCGAGCCGCCCTGCAGATCCTGGTAGGCCCCGGGAGCCAGGGTCATGGTGCCGCTGACCCTGACGTCCCGATTGCTGAAGGTGAACGGGGCATAGATCAACAGCATGGGGAAGGGCGCGGCGGGCACCTCCAGCCCCTGGTAGGTGCCCGTGCCGGTGACCGCAGCCGCGGTGCCACCCGGACCGACCCGGACCTTGCCATTCACCACCGAGCCGGCTCCCAGGTTGATCACGCCGTTCGAGATGCTGTTCGTGCCCAGGGTGGAGCCCCCCGACACCACGCTGGCGGGGTAGGGCCCGACCTGCGAATTGTAGGCGTCCACCAGGGCCCGGGCGCCGACGACCCCGCCCTCGGTGTAGCCGAACATGGGCGTGGCCGCGCTGCCCGAGGAGGCCTGCACCAGGGCCTCGGCCACCTGGCGGGCGCCGGCGAAGGTCCCCACGGCCACCAGGTGGACGGTTCCCGCCGGAACCGCCCGCCCATCCCAGCCCGTCAGTTCCGCGGTGCCGGCGGAATTATTCGTGGACCAGGGCCAGGTGGACTGGCCCCGGTTGAAGGTGACGTGGTAGAGGGCGCGAGAGTTGGGCAGTTCAACCTGGGAGAATCCGGCGCTCCAGTTGGGGCTGGCCTTCAGTTCGGCGAAGGCCGCCTCCAGGCCGGCGCTGGCCGCCTCAGCCGCCACCATGGTCCACTCACTCTGGGAGGCCAGCGCGGCCTCGGAACGGTAGAGGTTGACCGAGGCCAGGGCCAGGAACATCAGGGCCGCCGACAGCGTGATGGCCAGGACCAGGGCATATCCTCGAATACGGGTGCGTCGCATGGGGAGAGCTTCCCTCCTAATTCCGCATGAAGACGGCGACCGTGCGGCTCAGGGACTCGGTCCGCCCGTTCGGGTTGCGGGCCTCGACCGTCAGGGTCAACATCCAGGTCGAGTCCCCGGTTCCGGGTGCCAGGCCCAGGGCCCGGGCTCCGCTGGCCACCAGGGTTCCCTGGCCGTCGCAGGCGCTGGCCACATCCGCGGCCGTCAGGACGGCCGGTGCGGCGGGGTCCGTGGGCACCGTGAAGACTTCCCGACGCAGCAGGCGATCGGTCCCAGCGGGGATGTAGTACAGCACGTACTTCTGCCAGACCGGCTGACCCTCGCTGCCCGTCACGAAGCGTCCCTGGGCGTCAAAGGCCGATGGGAAGGCCAGCGCCGGGGGGAGCGAACCGGTGTTGTCGGTCAGGAAGGCCGAGTGGGAATCCCGGAGCTCTTCGGCGATCCGCAAGGTGCCCACCTGCAGGGCCTGGCGGACGTCAGTCTGGCCCACCGAGGCCTGCCACGAGGCCTTGGCGGAAGCCAGCACCCCCACGGCCCCTGCGGCGAAGAAGCCCAGGATGCTGAGGGTGACCAGCATCTCGACCAGGGTCATGCCGGAGCCCCGGCGACGGACTGCGCTGTGCATGCCAGAACCTCCAGGCAGGCTAGTGTCGGAAGACCAGGGTTTCCAGCACGACAGTGGACGGCCCCCCCGGCTCGGACCAGGTCACCGAGACCCAGACCCGCTTGAGGTCCTGGCCCTGATCGACCACCGAGGTGGTCTGGTTGTAGGTGCGCTGAAGCGTCTGCCCGTCCCGGACCCCGGGGACCGTCACCGCCCCCGAGGAGCCGGCCAGGGTGTCGAAGGGGGCGGCACGGGCCTGGTCCAGCAGGCTCCGGGCCACGAAGGCGGCCGAGTTGCGGGCTTCGGAGTGGCCGTGCCCCCGACGGGTGGTGGACAGCACCTGCAGGCTGACGGTAGCCGCCAGGGTCAGGACTCCGAAGGCCACCAGGACTTCCACCAGGGACATGCCCCTGACCGTGCGCCTGTGCATCCGGGAACCTCCCATCGTCACGCGTCGCCCGGCCCCGGGTTCCTGCCCTGCGGCCCGGACGGGTCGGCCGGCGGCCGGACCGTGGCCCGCAGTTCGACCAGGACCGGGGCCAGTTCCCTCTCCAGGTGGTCCACGGCCTCCCCGAGTTCCACCTCTCCCCCGTGCAGCCGCTCCTCCAGAAGGCCGGCCAGACGGCTGACTTCCAGGGCTCCCACGTTGGCGGCGCTGGAACGCAGGGAGTGGAAGGAGCGCTCGGCGGCCCCCGGATCACCGCTGGCCAGGGCCTGGCGTCCAGCCTGGAGGCGCTGGGGACCCAGTTCCAGGAACAGGCTCACGACCCGGGAGACCAGGGCTTCACCGCCCAGGTTCCGGAGCTTCTCCAAGGCCTGGGGCTGCACGGCCTGGAACGACATACCGGGAGGTTCTGCGCCCGCCGCAGGTTTCCTGGAACCCGGGCCCGGCGCAGGACGGAGGCAGGAGACCCTTCCCCGTCCCAGGAAGATCGGCTTCCTCCGGAGGCCAGCTCCCTTGCCCGACAAGCGCATCCAGCAGATCCTCAGAGCAGCTGAAGCCATGGGGCAGGGCTGCTTCCACATCGAGGTCCCCGTCGGCGAGGACGACCTGGGTCGCCTGGGTTACGCCGTGCGCGGCCTGGCCGAGTTGCTGGACCAGCGCTTCCGCGAGTTGCGACTGCTGACCGAGGTGACCGAGAAGATCAACGCGGGCCTGGTCCTGGACCAGATCCTGGACTCGGTCTTCGACTCCTTCCGCCCGATCATCCCCTACAACCGCATCGGCTTCGCCCTGTTGGAGCAGGAGGACACCGTGGTCCGGGCCCGCTGGGCCCGCTCGGACTACGCCGAACTGCGCCTGGGCAACGACTTCCACCTGCCGCTGGCCCAGACCAGCCTGGCCGAGGTCCTGCGCTCGGGAGTCCCGCGCGTCCTGAACGACCTGGAGGAGTACTCCCGGCAGCACCCGCACTCCGAAAGCGCGCAACTGCTGCTGCAGGAGGGCATGCTCTCGTCGCTGACCTGCCCTCTGGTCGCCAATGGCCGTCCTGTCGGTTTCATGTTCTTCACCTGCCGGTATGCCAACGCCTACCAGAAGGTCCACGTCGAGCTCTTCCGGGAAATCGCGGGGCAACTGGCCATCATCGTCGAGAAGAGCCGCCTTTACGAGAGGCTGCTGGAACTCAACGAGGAAAAGAACCGCCTCCTGGGGGTTGCGGCCCACGACCTGCGCAACCCGATCGGGGTGGCCCTGGGCTACCTGCGGCTGGTGCTGGCCGGCACCGTCGGCGAGGTCGCTCCCGCCCAGCAGCGCCTGCTGGAGAAGGTCGAAAACTCGTGCCAGAGGATGCTGGCCCTGGTCAACGACCTGCTGGACGTCAGCGCCATCGAGGCCGGGCGCCTCAACCTGGAACCGGAAGCCGTCGACCTGGGGCCCTTCCTGGCCGAGGTCGTCGAGACCAACAGCCTGCTGGCCGGCCAGAAGGGCATCCAGGTGCGCGCCGACCTGCCGCGCGACCTGCCGGTGGTCCGACTGGACCGACGCCGCTTCGAACAGGTCCTGCACAACCTGCTGAGCAACGCCATGAAGTTCTCGCACTCGGGCACCACCATCACCCTGAGCGCCGAGTCGGACCGGGACGGTGTCCGGGTCTGCGTCCAGGACCAGGGCCAGGGGATCCGCGCGGAGGAGATCGGGCGCCTCTTCCGCGACTTCGTGCGCGTCAGCACGCGCCCCACGGCCGGAGAGGCCAGCACGGGCCTGGGCCTGGCCATCTCGCGCCGCATCGTCGAGGCCCACGGCGGCACGATTGCGGTCGCCAGCCAACCCGGGCAGGGGGCCCGCTTCACGGTCACCCTGCCCGCCGGCGTCGACTCCTGAACCCGCGCGCGGCCGGGCCCGCACGGGATCGGGCCCGTTGGATGCCGACCGATCCCGGTCTGCCGCCCGAGACGCTGCACCGGGCCCTGGAAGAGGCCCAGCGGGCCCTGGCCGGGGTCACGCGGGGCCCCGAGGAGGAACTCGAGGTCCGAGGCTTCCGGGTGCGGATCCACCCCCTGAGCGTCCCCGGCGCCCTGGTCCGGGCCCGGGTCGACCTGGACCAACGCCGGGTGCTGCTGGATCCCCAGGGTCTGGAGGACCTGGAGGGGCGCCTGCGGGGGCGGGGCTGGAAGGTCCCGGCCCGGACGCTGGCGCTGGCCCACGAGCTATTCCACGTCCTGGACCCGCGCTGTCCGGGCCCCCTGGCCGAACTGGCCGCCCACCTCTTCGCCGGCGCCCTGCTGGACCTGGAAGGCTACCCCGGGGAGTTGGACGAGGCCCGCTCCACCCCCTGGCCATCACCTCCCCCTCTCGGGCTTCAGGACTGAGGCGCACCGGTCCGGCCCCCGGCCGTGCCGGGCGGACCCGCCGCCAGGGCGCGCAGGTCGGCGGCCACCCAGGCCGCGATCTCGGGGTTCGAGGTGCGCAGGTGCATCTCGGCGCGACCCGACCCGCAGACCAGTTCGCCCAGTTCGGCCACGGTGACCGTCGGGTTGTGGCGGAAGCGGGGATCGGGCACACCGCCTCGGGTCGTGTACT
>CAZQPM010000055.1:0-15779 GCA_964595195.1 uncultured Burkholderiales bacterium
CTGGAGGCCGTGGAGGCCCTGCCGTCGCGTCTGGCTGCGCTGGAGGCGGGTGCGGGTGCGTCGGCTGCGCTGCAGGACCTGACCGCGCGTCTGGAGGCCGTGGAGGCCGCGCGCGCCCAGAAGTCGCACGCCAAGGTCCAGTTGCCGGCCGAGGTCATGGCTCGCCTGGAGGCCGTGGAGGCCCTGGCTGCCAGGCTGGAGGCCGCGCAGTCCTCCGAAGCCGTCCAGACCCGCCTGGAGGTGCTCGAGGCCCTGCCGCCGCGGCTCGAGGCCCTGGAGACGGCGCAGGGTGAGGTCCCGCTGGGGACCGAGTTGTCGGCTCGTCTGCAGGCGCTGGAGGTGATGCTGGGTCGACTGCAGGCCCTGGAGGCCCTGCCGGGCCGCCTGGACGCCTTGGAGTCGGCCCGGGGCTCGATTCCTGCCGATTCCGAGTTGTCAGCCCGGATCGAGTCCCTGGACGCCTCCCTGTCCGCCCTGCAACCCCTGTCGGCCCTTCCCACCCGCCTGGAGACTTTCGAGTCCGTCCTGCTCGAGGTCCCCCCGGGGGCGGAGATCACCGAGCGCCTGCAGGCCCTGGAAGCCGTCCTGCCCGAACTGCAGGTCCTGGGGCCCATGGAGACGCGTCTGGCGGCCCTGGAGTCGGGTCAGGGGGATGTCCCCCTGGGGACCGAACTGTCCGCGCGCATTCAGGCCCTGGAGACGCTGTTCACGCGGGTCCAGGCCGTGGAGGCCCTCCCTGATCGCGTCCACGCGCTGGAATCGGGTCAGGGGGAGGTGCCCCTGGGGACCGAACTGTCCGCGCGGATTCAGGCCCTGGAGACGCTATTCCCCCGCCTCCAGGACCTGGAGGCCCTGCCCGCGCGTCTGCAGTCCCTGGAAACCCAGGTCTCGCCCGAGGCCGTCGATCGCCGCTTGAAGCGGACCCTGGCCAGCCTGGAAGAGCGCCTGAACAAGGCCGCTGCCGAGCGGCTGACCCAGGCCGTCCAACCCCTGGAAGAGCGCATCGAGTCCCTCCCCGCGGAAGTCCGGGGCCTGGTGGATGGATTGGACGTCACCGGGCCCGTGGCCGCTCGCCTGGAAGCCCTGGCCGAGGACGTCCAGAAGTTGCGCCGCAAGACCGCCGACACCCGTCTGGTGGCCAGGCTGGAGGCTCTCGAGGCCCAGGGCAACGAGGCCCGACTGGCCCGGTTGGAGAAGGAGGTGCGCGGTCAGGCCGAGCGCCTCGACGAGGAACTGGCCGCCGTCTTCGAGCAGAATCGCCTGCGGGTGGGCGAGATGACCGAGACCTTCCACGAGAGGATGGCCACGCTGGAGGAGGCCGCCGAGCGGGTCCGCGAACTGGAGGAGGCCACCATCCGCAGCCGGGCCGAGACCGGCCAGGTCCTGCACGCGGCTTTCGAGCGGATGGAGGCCCTGACCGGCAAGATGGGCCGCCTGGAGGACAAGCTGAGCGCGGCGCCCGCGGTCCCGGCCCCGGAAGACCTCCACGAACTGCGCGGTGCGGTCACGCATCTGGAGAACCGGATGCACTTCCTGGAGGCCAGCCCCCGACACCTGGTCCCGGCCACGCCGAAGTCCCGGATGATCACCTACTCCGATTCCTTCTCGGCGGGCGAGGATCCCGAAGAGGGCCTGGCCTCGGCCGACATCCAGGGTCTGTCCTACGGCCCGGCCGGCCAGGTCCTGCCGATCCCCGAGGCCTCGGTTCCCGGCACCCAGGCCATGGAGAAGCTGGTCCAGGATGTGGAACTGCGTCTGGCCGAGCAGTCCCTGGAGGCCCTGGCCGAGTCCCGACTGCTCCGCGAGGAGTATGAGCGGATCCGCACCCACCTCAGCGACCTGTCCGAGAACCTCAACCAGCACTTCGAGGCCATCTGGGATCGCCTGGAAGGTCTGTGACGGGTCGGGTCAGTCCGGCGGGTTCGAGACGCTGCGCAGGGCCAGGGTGATGTAGCCGCGGACGCGCTCGATGGGCTCGTCGCTGACAGCCAGGGCCTCCCGGTAGTTGACCTGCCCCATGGCCGACTTGAGCACGGCGTCCTCCTTCAGCGAGCGCATGCCCTCCTTCAGCGCGGCGCTGCGGAAGTCGTCGCTGTCGAAGTGGTCGTAGATGATTCGCCGCAGGTTGTCGGTCATCACCAGCACCTCCTGGATCCCGCAGCGGCCTTGGATCCCCGAGCCGTGGCAGGCGGTGCAGCCCTGGGCTTCGTAGGTCAGGACCATCTCCAGCGGCGGGTGGTGGTCGGCGACCGCGCATCGCGTGCACAGTCGGGGCAGCAGGCGCTGGGCGATGATCCCGTTGGTGGCCTGGGCCAGGATCTGGGGAGGGATCCCCAGGTCCAGAAGCCGCATGATCACCCCCGTGGTGTCCCCGGCGTGGACCGTCGAGAGGACCAGGTGGCCGGTCAGGGCGGCGTGGAAGGCCGTCTCGGCCGTCTGGCGGTCGCGGATCTCGCCGATCATCAGGACGTCCGGGTCCAAGCGCAGGACCGAACGGATGGCGGTCTCGAACTGCACCCCGCCCTCCGAGACCTGGATCTGGTTGATCCCGGGGATGTAGGACTCCACGGGATCCTCGATGGTCACCACGTTCGCCGTGGGCACGTTGAGCTGGTTCAGCACGGAGTACAGGGTGGTGGTCTTGCCGGATCCGGTGGGCCCTGCCAGCAACAGCATCCCCGAGGTGCGCGCGGTCAGCTTCTGGACCTTCTGCAGGTTCGCATCCAGGAAGCCCAGTTCGCCCATGCTCTGGATCAGCCCCGTGTCGAACAGGCGGATCACGATCTTCTCCCCGTAGATCTGAGGCATGGAGGCCACCCGGGCGTTCACCGGCCCGCCGTCCACCATCACGGTGCAGCGGCCATCCTCGGGGACTCGGGACTGCAGGCTCAATTCGCTGCGGGCCTTGATCTGGACCAGCAGCGGGTGCGGCCGGTTCCCACCGGGGGGGTAGGGCACGTGGGCCAGTTCCTGCAGGCTCCCCTCGATGCGCACCCGCACCCGGAGGTGGTCCGGCAGGGGCTCCAGGTGGATGTCCGTGGCCCGGGCGCGCACGGCCAGGGCCACATAGCCTTCGAAACCGGTCAGATCGAGGTCCTCGGCCAGGGGCCGGAATCGACCGGCCAGGAGTGGTTGGACGTTCACGCGCGCCGGTTCCCCGCGGCCGGGTTCCCTCCTGCCGGTGCGCTCCCTGGTGGTTGACACGGGGCCGGGGGCTGGCATCATGGGCCGGTGAGACGCGGTTCGCCATCCCTGGTCACCGGAATCCTGCTGGTCGCCCTGGCTGCCGTCCTGTGGCTGCTGAGGGTCGAGGTCCAGGTCCAGTATCTGGGCCTCCACTCCTGGGTCAGCGAGGTGCTGGACCCCGGCTTCGACGAGCGCATGGCACGGCTGGACCGCATCCTGGAAACCGGCGACCGGACCCAGACCCCTTGGCTGATCGAGGTCATCTACCGCGATTCCAGTTGGAAGACGCGCAAGTGGGCCGAGATGGCGCTGGCCAGGGTGGAGGGGGCGCGCGCGACTCCGGTCCTGGTCGACCTGCTGCTGCACGCCCCGCTGTGGCGCGACCGCGTCAAGCCCGCCGAGCTGCTGGGCAAGTACGGTGACCGGACCTGTGTTCCGGCCTTGATCCAGCAACTGGACGACTACGACCTCCTGGTCCGCTACTGGTGCGCCAAGTCCCTGGGCAAGCTGCGCGAGCGGTCGGCCGTCCCCCGCCTGGTGCGGATGCTCCACGAGGATCCCCAGGCCTACCCGCGCTCGGGCGCCGCCCTGGCCCTGGGGGAGATCGGCGACCCGACGGCCTGGCCCCACCTGGTGCGCGCCCTTCAGGATGACCATGCCGAGGTTCGCTGCTATGCGGTCCAGGCGCTGGGCAAGTCGGGACAGCCCGTGGCGGGGCCGGCGGTCATGCTCCTGGCGGACGATCCCGACCCCGAGGTGCGCCAGCAGGTCTGCCAGGCCCTGGAGACCCTGGTCGAGGTCCGGGGCCGCCCGGCCCTGGAGCGTCTGCGGGATGACGCCGATCCCCGGGTGCAGTTCCGGGCCCGTCGGGCCCTGCGGGCGCTGGAGGGTCTGGCCCTTCCGCCGGCCTGGTCTCCTCCCCCGGCCTCCCGGGGCATCCAGGACTTCTAGGCCGCCGGGTCAGAGGGGTTTCCCCGCGGCACGGGCAATCTTCCCTCCATGCGCTGCGCTCTCATGGTCCTGCTGGTGCTCTTCCTCGGCCTGGCCACCCTGCGAGCCCGGGCCGCCCCCTCCCCCCCGGACTCCTGGGACGACTTCCTGGCTCGGTATCACCAGGGACGGAACGGGCCCACCCTCGTCAAGGACTTCCTGGACAGACACCCCGGCCCCCTGGTGGAGTCCGAGAGGGCCGTCCTGCTCTGTCCGGCGGACGGGGCCGTCCGCGTGGAGGTCGGCGGAGACTTCACGGGCTGGTCCGCCTGGTTGCCGATGGAGCGCCTGGAAGGGACGAACCTGTTCCACCGGACGCTGCCTGATGTCCCCCGGGACGCCCGCCTGGAGTACCGCTTCCGCATCGACGGCCGGGAGGTCATCGACGCCCGGAATCCGGCCCGCGCGGACAACGGGATGGGGGGGCAGAATTCGGTCCTGGCGATGCCGGGCTACGTCCCGGCGGCCGTCTCCTCGCGGCCCTTGCGCGGAACCCTGAGGACCTTCCACGTTCCGGTCCCCGCCGAGGCCCCCGGGCAGGAGACCTGCCCACCGAACCCGCCCGAGCGGCGGCTCCGCAGGGTGGTGGTCTACGTTCCGGTCGGCGGGGACGGGCCATGGCCCTCCCTGTACGTCCACGACGGCAGTCAGTACCTGGAACGGGCCCGCCTGGCCCGGGTGGCCGAGGACCTCGTGGAGGCGGGGCGGATGGAGCCCACGCTGCTGGTCTTCGTCGACCCCCTGGAGAGGTCTCGCGAGTATGACCGCGAGGCCGCCTTCACCCGCGAGGTCGTCGGGTCCCTGGTCCCCTTCATCGACTCCCGCTTTCCGACCCTTCGCCAGTCCGCTCAGCGCGGGGTCATGGGCGCGTCGATGGGGGGGCTGGTGTCGCTGCATCTGGGCCTGGCCCACCCCGAGGTCTTCGGCCGGGTGGCCTCCCAGTCAGGAGCCTTCGGCCACCGGGCCGAACTCCACGACGAGTGCCGCCAGGGAATTCCGGCCCTGGACCGGATCTACCTGGACGTCGGCCTGTACGACCTGTGCCAGCCGGGGGGGCCTGGCCTCCTGGAAGCCAATCGCCGACTGGCCGGGATCCTGGATGGTCAGGCGGGCACCTTCGTCTACCGCGAGTATGCGGGCGGTCACTCCTGGACGGCCTGGCGCGACCAGTTGGCCGGCCTGCTGACCTTCCTGTTCCCGCCCGCCGCCGCTGCCGGACCTTGAGCCGCGCGGGTCTTCCCGCAAGCCAGGCCCCGGGACCTCGGGGACCCGGCAGGGGCCTCGGCCCGGAGCGCCAATACCCCCCGGCAGTCTCCCCTGAGAGGTAACGCCATGCGTCGTGCCGTCCCGATCCTGACCCTGGTCCTGGTCGCCCTGATCCTCATGGGCGCGCCGTGGCCCGCCTGGAGCGCCCCCTCGGAGAGCATCTTCGACTACATCCGCACCAGTTGGACCACCCTGGAGCGTTCCAACAGGCAACTGCTGCAGGCGGCCAGGGACCCCAAGCTGGGCGAGCTGGAGCGCTACCCGGTCTACATCTCGCGCAAGGAGAGCCTGGATCGGGTCCGCGCCGAGCTGCAGCGCATCGTCCCCACCGAGGACCTGGCCCGGATCGAGTTGCGGGTCCTGCCCGAGGACACCGACAAGCTGGAGGTCCATGGCCTGCTCTACCTTCCCCACCCCTACGTGGTGCCGGGGGGGCGCTTCAACGAGATGTACGGCTGGGACAGCTACTTCATCGTCCTGGGCCTGCTGCGCGACGGTCGGACGCGGCAGGCCCGGCAGATGGTGGACAACTTCATCTACCAGATCGAGCACTACGGGCACATCCTGAACGCCAACCGCACCTACTACCTGACCCGTTCGCAGCCTCCCTTCCTGAGCCACATGGTCCTGGCCGTGTATGACCGGACCGGCGACCGCGCCTGGCTGCGGGCGGCCCTCCCGGCCATGCTGAGGGACTACGAGTTCTGGACCTCCGGTCCCCACCTGGTCGCCGAGACGGGGCTTTCCCGTTACTGGGACCTCGGAGAGGGGCCGGCGGCCGAGGTCCTGGAGGACGAGAGGGACGCCCAGGGCCGTACCCACTACGACCGGATCCAGGAGCACTTCCGGAAGAATCAGGTGGAGGACTACGACCTGTCCCAATACTATGACCGGGAACAGGACCGCCTGACACCGCTGTTCTACAAGGGCGACCGGTCCATGCGCGAATCCGGCTTCGACCCCTCCAATCGTTTCGGGGCCTTCAACCTCGACGTGATCCACTACAACCCGGTCGATCTGAATACCCTCCTGTGGATGGCCGAGCGCAACATCGCCAGGGTCCTGGACCTGGAGGGGCGCAGCGCGCAGGCCCGGGAATGGCGGAGCCGGGCCACGCTGCGGCGGGAGCGGATCTATCGCTACAACTGGGATGCCCGCAGCGGTCTGTTCCTGGACTACAACTTCAAGACCGGCCAGCGGCGGCACTACGAGTTCGCCACCACCTTCTTCCCGCTGTGGGCCGGCCTGGCCGCTCCGAACCAGGCGGCCCGCGTCGCCTCGAATCTGCCCCTCTTCGAGAGACCGGGCGGGATCGTGACCAGCACCTTTGCTTCCGGGAACCAGTGGGACCTGCCCTTCGGTTGGGCCCCCCTGCAGATGGTGGCAGCCGACGGCCTGCGCAGCTACGGCTATCAGGAGGAGGCCAACCGGGTGAGCCTGGCCTTCCTTTCCCTGGTGCTACAGGAGTTCAGGACAAGCGGTACGATCGTCGAGAAGTACGACGTGGTGAAGCGGACCTCCAGGGTCTCGGAGGGCATCCGCTTCGGCTATGACAGCAACGAGATCGGGTTCGGCTGGACCAACGCCGTCTTCACCCGTCTGTATGACCGGCTGCCGGTCGGCCTGCGGGCCACCCTGGAACCCTAGCAGCCGGTCGGGGGGCCAGGACGTACTCTTCTCCGGCCCTCCCCACCACCTGGTAGCGGGCCAGGATCCTGTGCATGACCCGGGGGGGGAAGCGCAGGTTCGGCCCCAGGCGCTGCAGGACGACCAGGGCGAAGCCGCCCTGGTCGATTCTCTCCAGCACCGGGCCCTCGTTCCAGCGGCCGCTCCGGGCCAGGGTGAAGAGCAGGAACGGGTCGACCACCCAGGGCACCCGTCCCGCCACGGCCGGGTTGGCCAGGTTCTCGGCCAGGAGCGGCCCCGGGTGCGCCTCCAACCAGGGGCGCAACTCCTGGATCCCGTGACTGCGGGAGACCCACCCGGGTGTCCTCCCCGTCAGCACCGCCGCGGTTTCGAAACGCAGATACCGCAGCGGCGAGTGGAGGTAGGGCGGCAGGGACGTCGACCCTCCGCACAGCAGGACCTGGATCAGGGCCAGGCCGCCGGCCAGTCCCGCCAGGCGGGTCCGCGTCGCGGTCAGGTTGGCCAGGCCCAGGCTGGCCAGGGCGCACAGGGCGAGGTGCAGTTCCAGGTAGTAGTTGAAGAAGCCCCCGGCCCGGCCGGTGCCCACCGCGATCGGCAGGGAGGCGACCAGGAAGAGCCACCACAGTCGTTCCCGAGCGGGCGGACAGGCCCCGGCCAGGATGGGCAGACCCGCGGCCGTCAGCCCGTAGCAGCCCGCCGCCAGCAGGCTCAGCTCGACCGAGAAGGGCAACAGGTTCTGGCTGACGGTCATGCGCAGGAACCAGCCGTCCGTAGCCGACTGCAGGAACAGGGTGGGCAGGCCCAGCAGCAGTCCCGCCAGGCTCAGGGCGCGGAGGAAGCGGCGCCGGTCCTCGAGGGCCAGCACCCCCAACCAGGCCAGCAGGCCGGCCAGCATGGACTGCTTGGTGAACAGGGCCAGCACCATCGCCAGGGTGGTCAGCCCGTCGGTGACCCGGGTCCCGGACCCGGGACCCGGGCCCGGGACCCGGTGGGCCAGGGCCAGTCCCAGCATTTCGCAGGACAGGGCCAGCATGTCCGTGCGGAACAACGAAGACCACCCCAGGACCAGGGGATGGACCGCGAAGAAGGCGACCCCTGCCAGACCGGCCAGGGGCCCGGACCGGCGGCCCAGGTGGAGCGCCAGGAGCACCATCGTGCAGGAGCAGGCCACCAGGGAGACCAGGCGCCCACCCCACAGCTCCGGCCCGCTGCCCATGAGGGCGGCCCCGGCCAGCAGGTACAGGGGGGTGTAGGGATTGACCAGGTAGGGAGCCTGGTTGGGGTCGGGGTAGGGGGTCTGGCCCTGGGCCAGGCGCCAGGAGGTCACCATCGTCCCACCCTCGCCGTAGTCCACCTGGCCTGGGAAGGTCACCATGGTCCAACCGTGGACGGCGAAGACCACCAGGCCCAGGCCCGTCGCCCAGGCCAGGGCGCGCGGCCACACCGGGTGGAGGCCCTCCTTCGCGGGAAGCGGGGAACCCGCAGGCTCCGGGTGCATCGAGCCGGCAGTTCTGCGGGCTCGGGAGAGGTCCTGTCGGGCCCTCGAAGGGGCCTGGAGTCCCCGTCGCGAAGGCCTGTCCGGCATCTGTCCGGGGAGGCTCTGGCGTCGTGGACCGTGCGGAGGGCAACGGAATCCTGGGGGCCTTCAAGCGGAGGATCCCCTACCTGCTGGTGGCGGTCCTCGTGGCCTGCACGGTGGCCGTCTGGTGGTTCTGGTCCCATACCGCCGCCCGTCGCGAGCGCGAGCGCTTCGAGGCCCAGGTCAACCGGATCACCGGGGCCATCGCCGACCGCCTGACCAGCTATGCGATGCTGCTGGAAGCCGGGGCAGCCCTGTTTGCGGCCTCGGTGGATGTCACCCGGGAGGAGTGGCACGACTTCTACGAGTATCGCCGGGCCCGCACCGGGTTCCCCGGTCTGCTCTACGTCGTCCACGCCCCCCTGCTGCCCCGGTCGCGTCTGGCCGAACACGAGCGGGCCGTCCGCGCCTCGGGGCTCCCCACCTACGCGGTGTGGCCCCGGGTGCGGGGTGAGGCCTTCGCGCCCGTCCTGTTCCTGGAACCTCACGATGGGGGAGCGCAGCGCGCCCTGGGCTTCGACCTGATGTCGGAGGCCGTGCGGCGGCAGGCCCTGGAGAAGGCGCGGGACACCGGTCGGGTGGTCCTGGGGGGGGTCGTCAGCCTGGTCAGCGAGGAGGATCCGCGGGCCCGCCCCGGCTGCATCCTCTTCGTTCCCGTCTACACCCCGGGGTGCCCGCTCCTCACCGTCGAGCAGCGGCGGGCCGCCCTGCGCGGTTTCATCTTCAGCCCGTTCCGATTGTCGGACTTCCTGGATTCCCTCTTCCAAGGGGAGCCGGCCGACATCGCCTTCCAGCTCTACGACGGGCCTCGGGTGGAGGTCCGGGACCTGATCTACGACGGCCGGTCCCTGCGCGGTCCGGTGGTGCCGGCCGGGCGCCCGCTCTTCCACGAGTCACGGACCGTGGCCTTCTATGACCACCCGTGGACCCTGGACTTCCAGTCCACTCCTGTGTTCGAGGCCGCGGTGGACCGCTGGACGGCCAAGGGAATCCTGGTCGCCGGAGGGGTCATCAGCCTGTTGACCTTCCTGTTCGTGCGGGCCCTGGAGCACACCCAGGAGAGGGCCGTGGCCCTGGCCGGCGAGATGACCGCGGCCCTGACCGAGAACGAGCGCAAGTTCCGGGCCGTCACCGAGTCGGCCCAGGATGCCATCCTGATCGTCGACACGCAGGGGCGCGTGGCCTATTGGAACCTGGCGGCGGCGCGCATCTTCGGCTACAGCAAGGCCGAGATCCTGGGGCAGGAGGCCATCCCCCTCTTCGCGGCCGAGCCCTACCGTCAGGGTCTGCAGCAGGCCTTCCTGGAACTCTCCGGATCGGGAAACAGCCAGGGCGCGGGCCGGACCCGGGAACTCGTCGGCTTGAAGAAGAGCGGCGAGGAGTTCCCCGTCGAGATCTCGGTATCCGCCATCCCCGTCGAGGAGCGTTGGCATGTCGTGGTGATCGTCCGCGATATCACCGAGCGTCGGCGCGGCGAAGCCGAGCGCGTGGCCCGCGAGGCGGCCGAGGAGGCCAGTCGGGCCAAGAGCGGCTTCGTGGCCAACATGAGCCACGAGATCCGCACGCCCCTCAACGCGATCCTGGGCTTCACCCAGGTCCTGGAGCGCGACCCCGACCTGACCGCCCAGCAGTCCGAGCATGTCCGCACGATCAGTCGCAGCGGCCGGCACCTGTTGCACCTGATCAACGACATCCTGGACATGTCGAGGATCGAGGCCGGGCGCGTCACGGTGAACGAGTCGCCCTTCTGTCTGCACGACCTCCTGGACGACCTGGTGCTGATGTTCCGCTCGCGGGCCGAGGCCAAGGGTCTGCAGCTCCTGGAGGAGCGCGACGCCAGCGTGCCGCGCAGCGTGGTCTCCGACGAGGGCAAGCTGCGTCAGATCTTCATCAACCTCCTGGGCAACGCCGTCAAGTTCACCAGCCAGGGAGGGATCGCCATCCGGGTCCGCGCCGAGGGCGACCCCGAGCAGCCCGGCCTCCTGCGCCTCTTCGCCGAGGTCGAGGATAGCGGTCCGGGCATCCCCCAGGAGGATCGGGAGCGCATCTTCGATCCCTTCAACCAGGCCGAGGCCGGGGTCCGGGCCGGGGGGACCGGGTTGGGACTGGCCATCAGTCGCCGCTTCGTCGAGATGCTGGGGGGCTCGATGTCGGTGAGCAGCCAGGTCGGCCGCGGCTCGTGCTTCCGCTTCCAGGTCCCGGTCGCTCCGGCGGCGGACGCGGCCGAGCGCGACCGACCCGTGCTCAGGAGGGTCGTCGGCCTCGAGCCGGGTTCCGGACCCTTCCGGATCCTGGTGGTCGACGACATCCAGACCAATCGTGCCCTGCTGACGGAGTTGCTGCGCCCCCTGGGCTTCCAGGTGCGCGAGGCCTGCAACGGGGAGGAGGCCCTGCAGGCCTTCCACGATTGGTCTCCCAGTGCGGTCCTGATGGACATGCGCATGCCGGTCATGGATGGCTACGAGGCGACCCGGCGCATCCGGGCGGCCGAGGCCGGCCCGCGCACCCCCATCATCGCGGTCACGGCCAGTGCCTTCGATGACCTCAGGGACCAGGTCATGGCTGTCGGCGTCGATGTCTACCTGCGCAAGCCCTTCCGCTCCGACGAGCTGCTGGAAGCCTTGGAACAGTGCCTGGGCCTGCGCTACGTCCTGGAGGGCCAGGTGCCCTCCCATCCGGCGGGGGTGCCCCAGGGAGCCCCGTCGACCGTGCCGAAGTTCTTGGGCCAGGCCCTGAGGCAGGCCGTCGCCGAAGGGGACATGGGGCGCCTGGCGGAACTGCTCGGCCAGGTTCCCGACGCCCAGGCGGCCCGGAGCCTGGAGGCCCTGGCCGAGCGCTACGAGTACGAGCGGATCCTGGAATTCCTGGACCAGGCGGAGGGTGGGTCATGAACCAGAGATCGGAAGAGACCACCATCATGGTGGTGGACGATACCCCGGCGAACCTCAAACTGCTGGACAGCATGCTCCGCGAGCAGGGGTATCGGGTGGTGGCCTTCCCCAGGGGTGACCTGGCCCTGGCTGCGGCCAGCCGCAACCCCCCCGACCTGATCCTGCTGGACATCAACATGCCGGGCATGAACGGCTTCGAGGTCTGCGAACGCCTGAAGGCCGACACCTCCCTGAAGGACATCCCGGTCCTCTTTATCAGCGCCATGACCGACACCACGGATAAGGTCAAGGGTTTCTCGGTGGGAGGGGTCGACTACGTGATCAAGCCCTTCGCCTTTGAAGAAGTCCTGGCCCGGGTGGAGACCCATCTGGCCCTGCAGAGGGCCCGTCAGGAGATCGTCCGCAAGAACCACGAACTGGATCTCAGCTACCGCAAATTGAAGGACCTGGAGGCCCTGCGCGAGGCGCTGACCCGCATGGTGGTGCACGACCTGCGTTCACCCCTGATGGGGATCACGGGCTACCTGGAACTGCTCGAGGAGGAGGTCGGGGAGGGGCTTTCGGGCGAGGGCCGTGACCTCCTGGAGCATGCCCGGTCTGCGCTGGCCGAGCTGACCACCCGGATCTCCACGATCCTGGACGTGTACCGCCTGGAAGAGAAGGCGATGCCGTTGGACATGGCCCTGGTCGACCTGCGGTCGGTCGTGGAGGGAACCATCCAGGGACTGGGCGCGCAGTTCCGCCAGACCCGGATTTCCGTCCGAGCTCCCGAGCATCCCGTGTGGTCGACCTGTGACCGGGATCTGGTGGAACGGGTCCTGGCCAACTTCCTGTTCAACGCCCAGAAGTTCTCGCCGCCGGATTCGCCCCTGGAGGTCGGGATCGAACCGGAGCCCGACCACGTCCGGGTGTCGGTGCGCGACCACGGTCCCGGCGTGCCGCCGGAATACCGCGAATCGATATTCAACAAGTTCCAGCAGGTGGACGCCTGGAAGCAGGGGCAGCGACGGGGTACCGGCCTGGGCCTGGCCTTCTGCAAGCTGGCGGTCGAGGCGCACGGCGGCAGCATCGGGGTGGAGTGCCCCCCGGAGGGCGGCAGCCTCTTCTGGTTCCGGTTGCCGCGCGGGGGAGACTGATTCAGGCCGTCCTCCGCGGCGGTGGAGCCTGGGCAACGGATCCTGGAATCTTGTGAGGGTGGTCGGCAGGCACTGCCGTTCCAGGCGTCGAAGTTCCTTGCCGAGTCTTTGTGCGCGGCGGAGGGCCGAGAGCCCACCGGAAGACCGCCGGAACCCAGGAGGTGCCCCGATGATCGGTGGATTGAGCGGAGTCGGCAACCTGATGACCATGGTCAGTTGGATGCAGCAGATCGACCCGGCGAAGATGTACGTCAACATGGGCAAGGATCTGGACCCCAGCGTGGCCATGGGCAGCAACACCGGGGTCCAGGTGCCCGGTGTGGACTTCAACGCCATGCGCCAGGCGATGCTGAACATGCAGACGATCAAGCAGGAACTGGAGCAGCGCGACCAGCAGTTCGCCGAGCGGGGCGAGAAGCGACTGGAAGAGAAGAAGGCGATCCTCTTCGAGGACAACCACTACGAGTGGCCCAACGGCGAGAATGCCGATCCGGTCCTGGTGTCCGGCGGCGAGACCACCAAGCAGACGAACCAGCGCGAGCGCTGGGAGCAGCGGCGCCTGGAGGAACTGCAGGACCGCAAGGCCGCCGAGGGCAGCGGCCCCCCCGAGGGCTCGGCCCGGGCCCGGCTGCAGGCCCTGATGTCCGACTCCGCCCAGATGCAGGCCCTGGCGGCCCAGCCCGGCGGCCAGCGCTACGTCCAGGAACTCAACGAGGCGGCCCAGGTCGAGGAGCAGATCCAGGGCGTACGCGATCGGGCCGATGAACTGATGGCGACCATGCCGCCCTCCATGAGGGGCGACGTGATCTCCTTGCGCGAAGACGTACTGGATCAGTGCGCCCGGAGTCGGGCCCAACTGGCCGCCAGTCCCGACGCCCAGGCAGTCAAGGCCTACCAGGACGCCGTGCAGGATTGGGTAACCAAGCAGCAGTCAGCCCTGGCGGCGGCCAAGGAGCAGAACTGGCAGCCCTACACCGCCAAGACCTTCCAGGTCTAGGCTCAGGCGTTCCCGACAAAAGGAGAAAGCCTCAACCAGGTGGGGGAAGGATGGACCTGGCCGAGGCTTGGTAGCCAAGTTGGACGGACGGGTCCGGGTTCCTGCCGGTCGGGAGAGAAATCGAGAAATTTCTCGATGCCGATGTCTTGAGGGACGGTGCAGGGCGGGACGGGCAGGTCGAGGCCTGCCCGTCCCGCCTTTCTTCATGTTCCAGGTCAGCTTGGGCGGGGTGGCCGCCGGGCGCGCAGCACCACGTCGCGGCGGGTCTCGGGGTCGGCCAGGGGGCGCGAGAAGTCGGTCCGGCTGGTGCAGACCGGATCGACCCAACCCGTCGCGGCCAGGATCTCCAGGACCTCGGCCAGCGCGAAGGCCCGGTAGCGCAGGACGGCGGCGAAGCGCTGCCAGGCGCCCTCCTCCCACAGGAAGCCCGACATCCGGGTGTAGCCCGTCCGCGAGGGGTCGTCGTAGAAGCCGCGGCGGATCAGGACGTAGTCCTCCTCCTCCTCCACCGTGACGGCGTTCCAGCGCTCCAGGCCGCGGCGCGTGACCAGGTCGACCAGCAGCAGGGCCCCAGGGGCCGAGACGCGGGCGGCCTCCTCCAGGCAGCGCCGCAGTTCGTCGGGACCCGGCAGGTGGTTCAGCGAGTGGCTGATCGAGGTCACCAGGTCGAAGGGCCCAGGCATCGGCAACGAGGTCATGTCGGCCTGGACGAACCGGGCGCCGGGGGCCGTGGCGCGGGCCAGGGCCAGCATGTCCGGCTGGCGGTCCACGCCCGTCACGGTCAGGCCGCGTTCCGCCAGGAACCCCGCCAGTTCGCCCGAGCCGCAGCCCAGGTCCAGGACCCGGCCCCCGGCCGCCAGCCCGGGCAGTTCCAGGAGCCGGGCGCCCAGCGTGCGACCGTAGCTGCCAAAGAGGCGGCGGTAGGCCCGGGCGAAGGTCGCCTGGTAGCAGGCCGGCTCAGGCACGGGGGGGCAATCCCAGGAAGCGGTCGCGGGTGGCCACGAAGCGCAGGACCAGCACCTCCAGCAGGCGCAGGGCGACGTCGGGCCAGGCGCGCACCAGCCGTTCGAAGGTAGGGCGGTCCACGCGCAGGGCGACCAGGTCGCGGAGCACCTCGACGCTGGCCGAGCGCGGGATGCCGGCCAGCAACTCGAACTCGCCCACCACGTCAGGGGCGCCGAACCGGGCCAGGTCCACCCTCTCCCCACGGACCTGCTTGAAGGCCACGGCCTCCCCCTCGACGATCACGTAGGCACCGCTCTCTTCGGGGTTGGACTCCCCTTCGTTCAGGAAGATCTCCCCCGCCGGGCAGCGCACCGGCTGCACCGTCATGGCCAGCATTCGCACGGCCTCGTGCGGCATGGTCTCGAAAAGGGGGCAGGCCCTCAGGGCCCGGGTCTTCTCCTCCATGGTCAGCATGGCGACTCCTCTCCGGAGGCGTCCGGGGACGCCCCCCCCGCGCTGGTCCATAGTTCATGGAAGAGCCCCCTCGCCGCCAGCAACTCGGCGAAGGTTCCCGCCTCGGCCATTCTACCGGCCTTCAGGACCACGATCCGGTCGGCGTCGCGGATGGTGTCCAGGCGGTGGGCCACCTCCAGGACGGTTCGTCCCGCAAAGCGCTGGCGCACCAGACCGTGGACCTTCTTCTGGGAGGCGTTGTCCAGGGCCGAAGTGGCTTCGTCCAGGACCAGGATCTCCGGCCGCTTGAGCAGGACGCGCACCAGGGCGGCCTTCTGGGCCTGTCCGCCCGACAGGCGCCCGCCGCGCTCGCCGACGTCCATGTACAGCCCCAGGCGCACGATCTCGTCCTCCAGGTCGATCTCCTGGATCACCTCGCGCAGGAGCCGGTGCACCTTCTCTTCGGCCCGGTGCAGGATCGGGTTGACCCGGCCCATGATCAGGTTCTCGCGGACCGAACAGCCGTCCATGTAACGCTCGGGGTCGTAGGGAGCCAGGGCCGGGCGCAGCGCCTCGGGCAGGGCGGCGGGGTCGAAGAGCTGGATCAGCCAGCGCTGCATCGAGCCGCGCAGCCGCCGGTTGACCGTCGCGTGGTCGAGGAAGTGGGCCGCCCGCGGGTCGGCGAACAT